>JAHJQQ010000020.1 GCA_018819175.1 Gammaproteobacteria bacterium | reverse complement strand
GGCATGACATAGATATGCTCGATTTAAGAACTTCGCCACCCTCTCCCCAACCCTCTCCCGCCCCGGCGGGAGAGGGGGGTTATCCCCTCTCCCCGCTTGCGGGGAGAGGGTTAGGGAGAGGGGCGTTTGTGTCATCCCAATGGGTAATGATCAATAGGTAACGCTCAATAGTACCGCGTTATAGTGTTGTACAAACCGATATTCATTTGACTGGAGACCAACCATGCCACGCCAGCCTGCCATCTTCCGCCTGCCAACTCTGATTGCCGCCTGTGTACTGCTTGTCGCTTGCGGCTCGCCGATCAATCAGGAAAATTTCAACAAAATACAGACCGGCATGACCCTCGAAGAGGTGCAGTCGATTCTGGGCAAACCTGCCGAGTCGTCCAGCGCCGATTTCGGCGGCATCAGTGGCGGCTCAGCGACCTGGAAACATGACGAAGCGGTCATCACCGTGCAACTTGTCAATGGCAAGGTCCAGTTCAAGCAATACACTAGTAACGAGAACGAGTAAGCAGCGCCACGGCATCCCAGTTTAGAAACTTTGCATCCATGCGAGTATCGCTGTCCGCATTACGGTATTGTAATACGGTCAGTCAAGACCAATGGCTCCGGAAATCTGCATGGGAAATTACTTTGAGGCCATCAACCGTCTGCCCGCTCAGTTACACAGCTGGGCACAGACCCGCTGGGCGCGCTGGACCGGCGATAAAGAGGCTGTTGCGGAGGCGACCTATTGGTCGCTGAAAGATTTGCAGGGCAGCCTTGCCGCATCCACACAACCCACCTCAACGGCTATCCAACAAGCCTTCGATGACGCCGCTCTCACGGCACGAGACCCACGTTTCATCGGTCGCGAAACGGCCTTGGAAACACTGGTTCTAGCCCTGAGCGAATGGCGTGAAGGCCGCGCCTGCATGGTCTCCATCCAGGGCCCGCAGGGCGTCGGCATCAGCAGCCTGCTGGCACAGGTCACAACCCTGATCCATGATCATGAGGTTCTGATCAGCGAGCGCTTCTGCCAACGCCTGCGCAACACCACGGATGTTCTGGATCTGTTCGCGCGCACTCTGGGACTCAGCGAAACTCCGGCGAGTGTGCCTGAGCTGATCGAGATACTGCAGCAGACTGAACCGCGCATCATTCTTCTCGATGACGCCCATCTGCTTGCATTCCGGGTCATGGGCACACGCACCGCCGTGCGCACCTTCGGTTCGATCCTGGTCGCGTCGCAACCTCGGCACCTGTGGATTCTCGGCTTCCGTCGCCACGCCTGGCGTCGACTCAACTACCTGTATCAGGCGGAACGTTATTTCACGCACACTATCGAACTGGACTATTTCTCTGCGGACGAGCTCAAGGCCGTCATCAGTCAGCGCTTTGAGCACGCGCGGATCGAGATTGATTGGTCCGATCAGCATTGGAGCCGACTGCATCAGTATTCGCGGGGCAAGCCGGACCTGGCCTTTCACTACAGCCGGCTGTTGGCCAGCGAAAATCCCGCTGAAGATGATCGCCCCGAGGTGCTGCGACCAATCGACCTGTCCTTCCTCAAGTCGCTGGACATGGAAGACCTGTTCAGCCTGGCTGAACTGGCCGTGCATGGCAGCCTTCACTGCGCTGAACACCAGCAGATCTTCCATGAAACACCCGATGGCAGCCTGATGCGCTTGGAACATCTGTGCAATCGCGGCCTGGTCGAGCGTTTCATACCGATCTGCGGCGAGACCACGCCGCGCTACCGTATCACCCCGATCCTGTCCGGGCAGATCGCGGAACATTTGTACAAGGTCAATTACCTGTACTGAGGAAACACAGATGGAACAAGGTATCCTCCCCCAACTGATCGAGTTGTTTTCAACCGAGCACCTGTTACAGGCGTCGATGGCCATTCTTCTGGCCTGGCTGCTGTTGCACGCGATTCGCTTCAGCCTGGACAAATTGGCCGCACGGTTTCCCCGTTATCGGTTACAGATCGGTCAGAGTTTTCCCGTCGCACGCATACTGGTGTGGAGCATCGTCACAGCCTATATCGTCTTCGGCATACTCAATCCACCCGAGGAAGTGATGTTCGCCGTGCTCGGTTCGATTGGCCTGGCCGTCGGGCTGGGAGCACAGGACGGCATCCGCAACCTGCTGGCCGGCGTCATGATGATTTTCAATCCACCCTATCGGATCGGCGACATGATCGAGATGGCCGGCCACTACGGCGAGGTCGTGCGCATCGATCTGAGTGTGACTTGGCTGCATACCTTTGATGACAGCACCATCATGATCCCCAATGCGGAGATCCTGAAACAGGCCGTGGTGAATTCCAATAGCGGCGAATTGGCCGAGATGGTGGTGGTGCGGATCGACTTACCGGCGACGGCGCAGGTTGCCGACATAAAGGCCCTGGCCCTGGATGCCGCGCGCTGCTCGCCCTATGTCTATTTGAAAAAACCCGTGGTGGTCATGGTCGAGTCGCGCCACGACTACCGCCATCTATTGCGTTTTTCCATCAAGGCGTATGTTCTCGACGTGCGCCTGGAACGCAGAATGGCCAGCGACATCACCGAACGATTTTATGAGGCATTGCAGGGGCAATCCTTGTTGACCCAGCTGCCCGAATCCTCGACACAGTCAGCCGCCAGTATCTGAACTGAATCGGTCACAGCAGCGCACGCACCTCCGCCCGCCGCGCTCTGAAAAACAGCACGCCCAGCATATAGCCGATGGCCGCACCGCTGACGTGCGCAATAATATTCACGCCATCCATTTCCTCGGAACGCAGCAACGCCAGCACATCCCAGCCGATGTACCAGCCCGCCAATATCCAGGCCGGCACGGGGATGATTCGGATAATCACCAGAAACCAGAGAAAACATTTAATGCGCCCCAGCGGCAGGAAAAAGGCGAACATCGCCATCATGCCCATCACCACACCCGACAGACCGACCGTGGGTACGGCATCGGGCACCGCCAGCATGGCCACGGAATAAAAGGCGTGGGTACCCAGCGCCAGGACCACAACGACAACGGCATACACCAGCGACCCCAGGATCACTTCCACGGTCGCGGCAAAGGCAAAAAAGAAAAACAGATTACCGATCACATGATCCCAACTACCATGTGCAAACGCGGCGGTGAGCATATGCCAAGGGTCCCAGGAGTACGGCTGATACCAGAGTTGCTGGGTTGTGTATTGCGGTACACGCGTCCGAAAACTCTGGTAGCGTTCGATAATCACTTCACGCTTGTAGGCAAGGCTGGCCTCTGCTGTCAGCCCGGCAAAGGGCTTGCCTTTGGCGGCATAGATATCTATCTCGGTTTGCGGATGATCGGAAAGATGTATGGTCCACATCATTTCGGCGCAGGCATTGGCACTGGTATCGCCCAGGCTCAGGTCCATCACCATCCGCCACATCTGCGGTCCGCGCTCCTCACAGAAGTCGGTGCCGGCCTTGACCACCCGCCGTTCATTCTGAAACTGATTGTTGTAAACCAACAAACACAGGATACAGATCGCGATGGTAATAAACGGAAACCGGAACAGGCTCAGATCGGCTTTAAAGGGGAAAAACAGCATAGGCCTTCCTGGTTAGTTGTTTTATCGCAGGATCATTCCGGCACCAGCCACTCAACCGTCTGACGCCCCTGCCCTGACTGGGCCAGGCAGCGCCACAGCCAGGGGAGCTGAGTGCTCAGCTCTTCCTTTAACTGCCAGGGTGGATTGATGACCAACAGGCCGCTGCCGACGAAGGCGGTGCGATCCGTGTCCGCGTCGATACAAAGCTCGGCACAGAGAATCTTGCGGATACCGGTGCCGACGATCGCATGATGAAAACGCATCACCAGGGAACGCGACAGAATGGGATACCAGATCACATAGGTCCCGGTCGGCCAGCGTTGGTAAGCCGTTGCCAGGCTGTCCGCGACACGTTCATATTCATCTTTACGCTCGTAGGGCGGGTCGATCAACACTAGCCCACGGCGTTCCGCGGGCGGTAAATAGGCCTTCAAACCCTGATAGGCATCCTGCTGATGCACGGCAACCAGCTTATCGCCCGCGAACACGCGTTTGAGTTCAATCACATCGGCGGGATGCAATTCGCTCAGCACCAGGCGGTCCTGCGAACGTAACAGCGCGCGGATCAAATAGGGCGAACCTGGATAGGTGGTGAGTTCATGCCCGACAGGATTCAGCGCCCGGATCTGCGCGATATAATCCGCGACCGCCGCGGGCGGATCCGCGCAATCCAGCACGCGCATCACGCCGGTATCGAATTCGCGATTCTTCTGCGCCTCGGCCTGCGCCAGTTCATAACGACCGATGCCGGCATGCGTATCGAGCACGAAAAACGCTGTCTCCTTGCGCAGCAAGGCGCGCAGGATCTGCAGCAACACAACATGCTTGAAGACATCGGCGAAATTGCCGGCGTGGTAGATGTGACGGTAACTGAGCATGGATTGTTCTGTATCAAAAAATGTTAACCACGAAGGCGCTGAAGGCGCACAAAGGAAAAACACTAATCAATGTCAATGAAGCCCTGGCTCTCAGCGATTCACGTCATTACGAGGCGCATAGCGCCGTGGCAATATTGGATGGATCATGATTCATTAGCACTTTTATTGGTTTCCTTTGTGCGCCTTGTGCGCCTTCGTGGTTAAGCTGTTTCTTTCCGACCCCACAACATCGAACCCAAAACAATCAGAAACGCCGCAATCACCACCGGCCAGTTGCCCCAGCGCACATAGGGCGTCGCGCCGCTGCGCGGTTCGAACTCACCGCGCACCACCACTGCTTCGAACTGCGGACCGCGCTCGCGAAGTTTGCCGTCAGGCCCGATGATCGCGCTGATGCCGGTATTGGTTGCGCGCAGCATATAGCGGCCCGTTTCCAGGGCGCGCATGCGCGCCATTTCCAGATGTTGATGCGGCGCGAGTGAATCACCGAACCAGGCATCATTACTGACATTCACCAGATAGGCGGCCTGTGGTAACTGAGTAATCACCTCTTCACCAAAGATGACTTCGTAACAGACCGACACACCGACCGGATAACCCGCGGCACGAATCAGCGGTTGATCGAGCTGCCCACTGCTGAAATCGGCCACGGGCAGCGGCATCACCTGCAGCAGCGCGCCCAGGAATCTGCGCAGCGGCAGATACTCACCGAATGGCACCAGATGATGTTTGTAATAGGCGCCCTCTTCCTCACCGAGACTGATGACCGCGTTGTAATACTCCCATTTCCCGCGATCGAGCACCGGAATGCCGGTCAGCAGATCACTGCCGACACGTCGCGCCTCATCGCGCAACGGAATCAGAAAATTCTCTTCCACCTGATCATAAAAGGCCGGCACGGCGGTTTCGGGCCAGATCACCAGATCGCTCTTGCGACCGTTCTGTGGATACCATTCAGCGCGTGTCATCTGGAGATATTTTTCCATGGTTACGAGCTGTTGCTGCGGGTCCCATTTTTCATCTTGCGGGATGTTGCCCTGCACCAGGCTCACCTTGATCGGCGCGCCGGCCGTCTGCGTCCATTCGATCTGCGTAAGACCCAGGCCTGCGGACCAGATCGTGGCGAGCAACACGGGGCCCAGCCAACGTGCCGTTCCGGTTGCACGCAGTGTCCAGACGCAGAGTCCCGCACTCAACGCAATCAACCAGCCGACACCATAAACACCAAACAGCGGCGCAAATCCGGCCAGCGGACCATCGATCTGGGTATAACCAACGTTCAACCAGGGGAAGCCGGTAAACAACCAACTGCGCAGCCATTCCAGCAGCATCCAGCCCGCCGGCAGAAACAGCAGCAAGGCGCGCGCATCATGACGTATCTGCAAGCGCGCACCGACATAGGCCAGTGCCGCCGGAAACAGGCTCATGAAGGCGACCAACAGCAGCATCACACCGATGGCGGCCGGCAGCGGCGAATGTCCGAAGTAATGAATACTGATGTAGACCCAGTTGACGCCGATGCCGAACATACCCAGGCCAAAACCGAAGCCGATTCTGAATGCCGCGCCCGGCGCCCGTCCTGGCAACAACAGGAACAGAATGATCAATGCCAGGGGCATCAATGGATAGTATTCGAAGGGCGCAAAGGCGAACGGTACCGATGCACCGGCCGCCATCGCGATCAGCAGCACCAGCAAGCCCGGTAACGCCGGCGCAGCGGCAGTGTGCGGATCGATATCAGAGATCGGTGTGGTCATGTGATAGGTATCAGGTATCCGGCGTCAGCGATGCATCAGTGCGTAGATGCCGGCTGCGATATTAGCTCGCTGCATCCGCAGCAGCGTCCGCGAGTGGCGGCAACACCGTCAATGCCAGGATGTGTACACGGCGGTTATCGGCACGCAATACCTTGAATTCGAAACTGCCCAGGCTGACCGACTCGCCGCGTTTCGGCATATGTCCGAAGGCCTGGGTCACGCAGCCACCGATGGTGTCGAATTCCTCTTCACTGAAATTCGCGCCAAAGTATTCGTTGAAGTCCTCGACAGGTGTGAGCGCCTTGAGGATAAAGCTGGTCTCGCTGCGTTTGCGGATGAAGGTGTCTTCATCGATATCATGCTCATCCTCGATCTCGCCGACGATCTGCTCCAATACATCTTCAATGGTCACCATGCCGGCGACACCACCGTATTCGTCCACCACAATGGCAAGGTGGTTGCGGCTGGCGCGGAATTCCTTGAGCAGCACATTGAGGCGTTTGCTTTCCGGAATGAACACGGCCGGCCGCATAACATCCTTGATATCGAAATTGGCATTGGCATCGAAACGGTAGCGCAGCAGATCCTTGGCCAACAGAATGCCAACCACTTCATCACGATTGTCGCTGATGACCGGGAAACGCGAATGTCCGGATTCGATGATCATCGGCAACACCACATCCGGCGTCACATCCCGATTGACCACCGCCATCTGTGAGCGCGGGATCATGATGTCGCGCACCTGCATCTCACCGACCTGCAGCACGCTCTCGATCATGCCGAGCGCCTCGGCGTCGAGCAGATTGCGGCGCTGCGCATCGCGCAGCAATTCAACCAGTTGTTCGCGATCTTTCGGCTCACGCAGTAATGCGTTACTCAGGCGTTCAACCCAGGAGCGGGGGGAGGTACTGCTTTGACTAGGTCGGTCGTCCATAAATTCAGGTTCTAGGTACTAGGTTCTAGGGAATAGGAATTAAGATCTAAGTTGGTTCTAGGTTTTTCCTAGGCCCTAGAGCCTAGCACCTAGATCCTGGTGAATACGGATCAACATAGCCTAACCGGGCCAGGATTGTCGTTTCAAGCGCTTCCATATCCGTAGCCTCGGCATCCGTCAAATGATCGTAACCACGCAGATGCAAAATGCCATGAGCCACCATATGCGCCCAATGTGCCAGCACGTCCTTACCTTGCTCGCGCGCTTCACGCTCGACCACGGGCGCACAGATAATCAAATCACCCAGCAGTCGCGAAGCCGCACCGGGTGGCGCCTCGAAAGGAAACGATAGCACATTGGTCGGACCGTTCTTGTGGCGGTAACCGGCATTCAATTCCGCACTCTCGCTCTCGTCGACCAAGCGCAGCGTGAGTTCATGCGTGCCGCCAAGGTCGGTCAGCGCCGCGCGCGCCCAATGGCGCAGCTGTGTATCGCTGGGTAGCGTGCTGGACTGACTGGCGCGCTGCACATCCAGATAAAGCCGTAGCGACGGCTGCGCGCGCTCAGCGCCCATGACGCTTGTCATCGTCTTTTTCATTGAGCTTTTCATAGGCATCATAGGCTGTGACGATGCGCTGCACCAAGGGATGACGCACCACATCCTGGGCATTGAAAAACGTGAAGCTGATGCCTTGAACATCTTTCAATACATCGACCACATGCCGCAAGCCGGAAGGTGTTCCACGCGGCAGATCGATCTGGGTCACATCGCCCGTCACCACGGCTGTCGAACCGAAGCCGATGCGGGTCAGGAACATTTTCATCTGCTCGAGCGTGGTGTTCTGCGCCTCATCAAGAATGATGAAAGACTCATTCAGGGTACGGCCGCGCATGAATGCCAGCGGCGCGACCTCAATCACATGACGTTCCATCAATTTGGAGACGCGCTCGAAACCGAGCATTTCGTAGAGCGCGTCATACAGCGGGCGCAGATAGGGATCGACCTTCTGTGCCATATCACCCGGCAGGAAACCCAGCCGCTCGCCGGCCTCGACCGCGGGACGCACCAGAACGATGCGACTGATTTGTTCGCGCTCCAAGGCTTGCACCGCCGTGGCCACGGCGAGATAAGTCTTGCCGGTGCCGGCCGGACCAATGCCGAAATTCAGATCATGCGCGAGGATGCTGGCAAGATAACGTTTCTGATTCGGACCACGACCACGGATCTGGCCATGCCGGGTTTGAATCGACACCTCCGGCAATTCCGGATCCTCGATCGGCGCGCCGATTTCGGCATCGGCCTGCTGCGTTTGCAGATGGACCAGCTCGGGCGTCACCGTAAGCGCATCCGCTTCGAGATAGAGTCGCTCCAATACCTTCCCCGCCGCGCGCACCGCCGGATCGGTACCGATGATTTGAAACTGATTGCCACGATTATTGATCTCGACACCCAGACGGCGTTCGATCTGCCGCAGATGCTGATCGAATTGCCCGCACAGATTCGCCAACCGGCGGTTATCGGCAGGTTCGAGCAGGATATCGGACGTTGTAGGTTGAGGGTCCAAGGGAATGGGTAAACGTCTCAGGACCCGTAGGCTACGCGGGAACCGACGCGATCTTCGGCCAGCCCCAGATAGTCGCCGCGCAATGAATTCGGCAACGCGTCGGTAATGCGCACGTTGACGAAACGACCGATGAGATCCGCGCTGCCGGCGAAGTTGACCACGCGATTGTTTTCGGTACGGCCGGCCATCTCGTGCGCATCGCGCCGCGAGGGACGATCCACCAGCACGCGCTGCGTACTGCCGATCATCGATTGGCTGAACTCGGCGGCGAACTCGGCAATACGCGCCTGCAATCGCGCCAGACGGGCTTTCTTCTCGTCGTTACTGACATCATCAGGCAACGCTGCGGCCGGCGTGCCGGGACGCGCGCTGTAGATAAAACTGAAGGCATGATCGAAGCGCAACTCTTCAATCAGCTGCATGGTCGCCTCGAAATCCGCGGCGCTTTCGCCCGGGAAACCGATAATGAAATCCGACGACAGACTCAGATCCGGACGCGCCTCGCGCAGGCGTCTGATAATGGATTTGTATTCCAGCGCGGTGTGATTGCGTTTCATCAGCGCCAAAATACGATCCGAACCACTCTGCACCGGCAGATGCAGCTGACTCACCAACTCCGGCACGTCGCGATAGGCCTGAATCAGGCTGTCGCTCATCTCCAGCGGATGCGAGGTGGTGTAGCGGATGCGATCAAGACCGTCGATGGCGGCGATATAGCTGATGAGCAGCGCCAGATCGGCGAAACCGCCGTCGTGCATGGCGCCGCGATAAGCGTTCACGTTCTGGCCCAGCAGCGTGACTTCACGCACGCCCTGTTCGGCGAGTGCGGCCACTTCGGCGATGATATCGTCGAACGGCCGGCTGACTTCTTCGCCGCGCGTGTAAGGCACCACACAGAAGCTGCAATACTTGCTGCAACCTTCCATGATGGACACAAAGGCGGTCGGCCCATCGGCACGCGGTGCGGGCAGATTGTCGAACTTCTCGATTTCGGGGAACGACACATCGACGACCGCGCGGCGTTGCTGTTGCAGTTGTTTGAGCATATCCGGCAGGCGATGCAAGGTCTGCGGACCGAACACCAGATCGACATAGGGCGCGCGTTCACGCAGCGCCTCACCTTCCTGACTGGCAACACAACCACCGACACCAATCACCAGCTCCGGTCGCTCCAGCTTCATTTCGCGCCAGGCGCCCAGCTGCGAAAACACCTTCTCCTGCGCCTTCTCGCGGATCGAACAGGTATTCAGCAGCAGCACATCCGCCTCTTCGGCGACCTGCGTCTGCACAAAACCATGGGAGGCCCCGAGCACATCGGCGATCTTCGCCGAGTCGTACTCGTTCATCTGGCAACCGTGGGTTTTTATATACAGTTTCATAAATGCAGGGATGAGGTTCTAGGACCTAGGTTCTAGGTGGGAGAAACCCAGGGTTCTGAAGTTCATCCAAAGTCGCGTTAAACATCGAGGTGTCAGGTCTCAGGTGTGCGGGATCTTTTCCTAGCACCTCATCTCTAGCACCTCGTCCCTGAATTAAAAACGAGTCAGCCTGTAAGCCGGGTTCTGTCGTGGACAGTCATTCATCTGGGATGTACGTCGCCGCACACCTCAAGCAACCTACCCGGGAGCAACGCGGGCCGCGCCAAATGCTCCCCTATTTGGTCTTGCTCCGAGTGGGGTTTACCCTGCCACCCCTGTTACCAGGGGCGCGGTGCGCTCTTACCGCACCATTTCACCCTTACCGGCGCCGTCTTACGACAAACGCTTAGGCGGTATCATTTCTGTGGCACTAGCCGTGGGCTCGCGCCCCCCAGGCGTTACCTGGCACCCTGCCCTATGGAGCCCGGACTTTCCTCGAGGGCTCCGGAAAAACTCCCAGGGCCCCCGCGACTGTCCAGCTGACTCGGGCGCGGAGTATAGCATGGGACCGTTCGGGGCCGCGGCTGATCGTTTGGGGTAAGGCCTGCCGAGTGTGCGTCCGGACTAGCGCCCGACCGGCCCGCGGCGATTGCGATACATCAGCTTACCGAGCATACGATTCAATGGATTGTCGCGCTTGAGAAAGTTTAAAGGCGGGCTGCGGCGCATGCCCATTTCGGTGCGCAGATTACGTAGACCTGAATGTGCCCGGTCCGCCTTGATCCCGCGCCGTAGCGCTTCACAGGCTTGTTTGCGATGCCCCAAACGTAATTCCGCACGCGCCAGATTTTCGAAGACATCACCGCGATGCGTCTCTTCCTGCCCGGCACGGCGACACAGATTGAGACCGCTGACATCACCGAGCATCACCTGAGTCAGGCCGACGAAAGACATATACAGGCTCGCATAAGCATGCATATCGCTCGTTACCTGACTGGCCGATTTGAAACACGACAGGGCTTCATCGTACTTACCCTGCCGGAAATAGCGTTGGCCCTGCACGAAATCCGGATGCATCTGGACCTCGTCATGAACCGTTGACCATGGATCGTTCATCCTGACTGCCCCCTACCTAACTCACTCCATTCTGATTTTGGCTCTTCCATGAAGATCTAACGCCAATCCGCCAGCTCCGCAGCGTATCGTCACTTAGATAATAACAGGCCTTTGTAGTAGTTGATCAAGCCATTGGTGGAGGCATCGTGGGTATCAACCTCGGCTTCCTGGCCCAATTCGGGGTATATACCCTGTGCCAATTGCTTGCCCAGTTCCACACCCCATTGATCGAAGGAATTGATATTCCAAATAATTCCCTGAGCAAAGATCTTATGTTCGTAGAGCGCGATGAGGCTGCCCAGGGTCCGCGGGGTCAATTTGCGATAGAGGATGGAATTGGTCGGTCGATTGCCGGGAAACACCTTGTGCGGCAGCAGAGCGTCCAGCGCCGGTCCCGAGAGCCCTCGCGCCTCCAGTTCGCGTCTGACCTCGGCAGCGGTTTTACCGCGCATCAACGCCTCGCTCTGGGCGAAAAAGTTCGATAACAGAATCCGGTGATGCTCACCGAGCGGATTATGGCTCTCCGCTGCCGCCAGCAAATCCGCCGGCACCAGCCGCGAGCCCTGATGTATCAATTGATAGAAGGCATGCTGGCCATTGGTGCCCGGCTCGCCCCAGATCACCGGGCCGGTCGCGTAATCGACGGCCACACCATCGCGGGTAACGCGCTTGCCATTGCTTTCCATGTCACCCTGTTGGAAATAGGCCGGGAAACGATGCAGGTATTGATCGTACGGCAGGATGGCATGCGTTTCCGCAGCAAAAAAATTGTCGTACCAAATACCGAGCAGCGCCAGAATCACCGGCAGATTCCGTTCCAGGGGCGCGCTGCGAAAGTGTTCGTCCAACGCATGCGCACCGGTCAGCAATTCTTCAAAGGCATCCATACCCACGTACAGCGCAATCGACAAACCGATCGCCGACCATAACGAATAGCGTCCGCCGACCCAGTCCCAGAACTCGAACATATTGCTTGGATCGATGCCGAAGGCACGTACTGCATCGGTATTGGTCGACAAGGCGATGAAGTGTTTTGCCACGGCGGATTCATCGCCTACCGCCGCCAACAGCCAGGCACGCGCGGTGTGCGCGTTGGTCAGGGTTTCCTGCGTCGTGAAGGTTTTCGAGGCGACAATAAACAGCGTGGTCGCGGGGTTCAGGTGCTTGAGTGTCTCGGCGATCTGGCTGCCATCGACATTGGACACAAAATGCACGCGCAGACTCTCGGAGGCATAAGGCTTTAATGCCTCACACACCATCAGCGGTCCGAGATCAGAGCCACCGATGCCGATGTTGACCACGTCGCTGATCCGTTCGCCGCTGTAGCCCTTCCAGTCACCCTTGCGCACCCGCTCGCTGACACTGCGCATCTTCGCCAACACCGCGTTGACAGCCGGCATGACATCCTCGCCGTCAACCTTTATCGGGCGATTGGAGCGGTTGCGCAGCGCGATATGCAATACCGCGCGCTGCTCGGTATTGTTGATCTTATCCCCCGCGAACATGCGCCCGATCCAGTCCGGCAGATCGCGTTCCCGCGCCAGATCGAGCAGCAGCCCCAATGTTTCGGCGGTGATGCGATTCTTGGAATAGTCGAGCAGGATATCTTCGAAATACAGCGAGAAGCGTTCGAAGCGTTGCGGGTCCTGTGCGAACCAGTCACGCATGTGCTGGTCACAGATTTCGTAATAGTGATCGGTCAATGCCCGCCAGGCATTGCATTGAGTCAGATCAGACATGCCACATTCCTTGAGAGCGGATTTCAGATGTATTTTTACCACGAAGGCGCAGAAGGCGCACGAAGGCAGATCCCGAACTCTGGAAACAGAGAATCCCCTCTCCCCTCGGGGAGAGGGCCAGGGAGAGGGGGGTTGTTTGAAACTGATTCACCCTCTCCCTGGCCCTCCCCCTCAAGGGGGAGGGGACTTTCACTTAGACGTTGATTGAATTCTCAAGGCTGCGCGACGATTGAGTCAGATCAGACATGCAGCAGAACAAATTTCCTTTTAAAGGAAAATCTAAATCCATAAACAGAGAATCCCCTCTCCCCTCGCGGGAGAGGGCCAGGGAGAGGGGGCTGTTTGAAACTGATTCACCCTCTCCCTGGCCCTCCCCCATCAAGGGGGAGGGGACTTTCACTTAGACGTTGGTTGAATTCTCAAGGCTGCGCGACGATTGCGTCAGATCAGACAGGCAAGTTTCCTTAGAACAAATTACAGGAGCATTTAAACGCAAAGACGCTACAGGCGCACGCAGGAAAATCTAAATCCTTAAACAGAGAATCCCCTCTCCCCTCGGGGAGAGGGCCAGGGAGAGGGGGCTGTTTCACCCTCTCCCTGGCCCTCCCCCATCAAGGGGGAGGGGACTTTCACTTAGACGTTGATTGAAGTATCCGGTGTTCTGCGTAACGAGCGCCAATACTCATTCATCATCCATCGTATTGCGCCAGGCCTGATCATCCCGCGTGAATAACCGGTTGGCCTCCTGAGGGCCCCAGCTGCCGGCCGGATAAGTATGAATGAAATCCCGCTCGGTGGACCAGACCTTCAGCATCGGATCGACCACACGCCAGGCCCAGCTCACTTCGTCGAAACGCAGGAACAGCGAATGATCGCCATCGATGACATCCAGCAGCAAGGCCTCATAGGCATCCAGTCCCGAGCCGGTAATACCGCAGGACGCCGCGTCCATGCGCTGGGTTTCGGCGCGCATTTCCAGGCCCTGCTGTTTGACCTGCAGCTCCAGTCGCAGACAATCATTCGGCTGGATACCCATCAGCAGCCAGTTGGGTTTCAGCTGTTCGATCTGAGTTTCCTGGAACAGCTGCTGCGGCGGATGCTTGAACCTAATACTGATCTGCGAGGTGCTCTTGGCCATGCGTTTACCGGTACGCAAGTAGAACGGCACATTGCGCCAGCGCCAGTTGTCGATGTACAGCTTCATGGCCACATAGGTTTCGGTCGAACTGTTGGCAGGCACGCCCTTCTCTTCCAGATAGGAGGCCACCTTTTCCTTGCCGATCTGACCGCGCGCATATTGCGCACGGAAGGCATGTGCCGACACCGCGCTCTGCGGAATCGGCCGAATCGAGCGCAGCACCTTGACCTTTTCATCGCGCAGCGATTCCGCATCCAGACTGGGCGGCGGCTCCATCGCCACCAGGGTCAGCATCTGCAGCAAATGACTTTGCATCATGTCGCGCAGCGCACCCGCGCCATCGTAATAGCCCGCACGCGTTTCTATGCCCGCCGACTCGGCATGGATGATCTGCACATGATCGATGTAGTTACGATTCCACAACGGCTCCAGCATCAGATTGGCGAAGCGGAACACCAGAATATTCTGGATAGTGCCCTTGCCCAGATAATGATCGATGCGGAAGATCTGGTCTTCACGCCAATGGCGGTGCAGACGCTTGTTGAGTATTTCCGCGCTGTCCAGATCGTAGCCGAAGGGTTTTTCCAGCACCATGCGCCGCCAACCGTCATCCTCACGATTAAGGCCGGCCTCGGCCAATCCGTTGCTGACCAGGGCATATTCCGCCGGCGCCAGCGACATGTAGAAGGCAATGTTGGCGGGATAATCCGGACCGGACAGCAAAGCCTGCATGCGTGTATAAATTGTCTCGTCTTCAAGATCACCCTTGAAAAAGAACAGGCGCTGGCGGAATCGCGCGAACACCTCGGCGTCCAGGCCGGCACGCGCGCGCGGTGTCAGCCACTCCTCGACAACCTTGCGCCAGGCCTCGTCGTCCCAATCACGCCGGCCGACCGCCAATATCCGCATGTCATCCGGCAACCGGCCGGCATGCTCCAAATGATACAGCGCTGGCATGAGTTTCTTTTGCGACAGGTTGCCGGTCGCGCCGAAGATCACATAGGTGCAGGCATCGAGCATATGTTCAACCTTTCCTTGTTTCAGTTTCCATACATAAAAACATTTTTAACACGAAGGCGCCGAAGGCGCGCAAAGGAAAACATAAACCACATTTCAAGAAACCATTTCAAGGGGTCAGAGGCGTTGAAATGCTTTGGCAATAATCATGTGCTTTCCGCGTATTCCGTGGCAAAGAAGTTTTCCTTTGTGCGCCTTCGGCGCCTTTGTGTTGAATGCTTTTGATATTACGTCTTTTTCGCCACGGCATGTCCGCCAAAGGCATTGCGCATCATCGCCAGCAGTTTGTTGGAGTAGCCTTCTTGATTCTGGCTATCGAAGCGCATGGCCAGAGCCAGCGTAATAACCGGCAGAGCGACTCCTTGATCAATTGCCTCGATAGCCGTCCAGCGGCCTTCACCGGAATCGGCAACGATCGGCTTGATGTCTTTGAGCTCCTGATCATGCTTGAGCGAATCCGCCGTAAGATCCAGCAGCCAACTGCGTACCACTGAACTGTGCCGCCAGAGTTCCGAGATTTGCGCCAGATCAAGTTTGAATTCATCTTTACCGCGCAACAACGCAAAGCCTTCAGCTAGCGCCTGCATCATGCCGTACTCGATGCCGTTGTGAACCATCTTGGTGAAATGACCGGCACCGACCGGCCCTACATGTGCCCAACCGTAGTCATGCCCCGGCGCGAGTGCCTTCAACGCCGGTTCTATATGCGCTATGGCGGGTTTACTACCGCCGACCATTAGACAGTATCCATTATCCAATCCCCAGATGCCGCCGGAAGTGCCGGCATCGACGAACTCGATACTCTTCTCGGCAAACCAGGCGCCGCGGCGCTGACTGTCGTGGTAATTGGCGTTACCGCCATCGATCACAACATCGCCCTTGCTTAACAGATCGCGCAACTCACCGAGGGTTTCTTCGGTAACCGCGCCCGAAGGCAACATTACCCACACCACGCGTGGCGCCTTCAGCTGTGCAACAGCATCTGCCAGCGAATCAGCCCCGATCATGCCTTCCTCTTTCACCAGAGCATCGACAATCTCTGGGCTGCGATTGAAGCCGACAACCTCGATGCCACCACGGCGCAGGCGTCTCGCCATATTCGCACCCATCTTGCCCAATCCGATCATCGCCATGCGCATAAAGCTGCTCCTTAGTTGAATGTTGCAAAGTTGGTGCTCAAGTATAGACATACCGGCACGTCAGAGTGGACATCACTTGACGCCGGCAGGACAGTTGCGCACCCTAGCACCAACTCACGCATGTATTCCTGTCTATGAAAATCCTGTTTGCCAGCAGCGAGGCCCACCCCCTGATCAAAACCGGGGGACTCGCCGATGTGTCTGGCGCATTACCCAAGGCACTGCACGATCTTAAGCAAGATGTGCGCCTGATTCTGCCTGCCTATGCGGATCTGCTGCCACGCGCCGGGACATTGCGCGAAGTCAGTCGTTTGACAGTCACCGGCAGCGTCGAGCCGGTGCGAGTGTTGGAAGGGTTGCTGCCCGGAACAGAGGTGCCGGTTTATCTCATCGACGCGCCGCGCTGCTTCGATCGCCCCGGCAATCCCTACACAGGACCGGATGGCAGTGACTGGCCGGACAATGCCCTGCGTTTCGCCGTCTTTGATCGAGCCGTTGTTGAACTGGCCCAGAACCGCGCCGGCCTGGACTGGCAACCCGATATGGTGCATTGCAACGACTGGCAGACCGGCCTGATACCCGCACTGCTGAGTCTGGAAACAGCACACCCCACGACGGTTTTCACCGTGCATAACCTCGCTTATCAGGGACTGTTTGATTGGGCCACTTTTCAGTCCCTGGAACTACCCTACGCCTGGTGGTCGATGCATCAGCTGGAGTTCCACGGACAATTATCATTCATCAAAGGTGGACTGGCCTTTGCCGACAAACTGACCACGGTCAGCCCGACCTACGCCGAAGAGATCCGCACCTCGGCCTATGGCTGTGGGTTGGAAGGTTTGCTGCAACAGCGTGCCGCGGATTTAAGCGGCATCCTCAACGGCGCTGATTACAGCCTCTGGGATCCGGCCAGCGACAGCTTTTTGGAACATCACTTCAGTCGTCGCTCGCTCAAGGGCAAAGCCGCCAATAAGCAGTCGCTGCAAGAGCATTTCGGCTTGCCGAACGCACCAAAAATCCCCTTATTCGCCCATGTCGGTCGACTGGTCGAACAAAAAGGTATCGATCTGGTGCTCGATATCCTGCCGGAGCTGATGCAACGCCCCCTGCAGTTAGCCATGCTGGGCAGCGGCCAATCCACGTTGGAAACCGCACTGCGTACCGCCCGGACAAAGTATCCCGATCAGCTCGGCGTGCAGATCGGCTACGACGAGGCCCTGGCGCATCGCATCGAGGCGGGCGCGGACGCCTTCCTCATGCCCTCGCGCTTCGAACCCTGCGGACTGAACCAGATCTACAGCCTGCGCTATGGCACCCTGCCCATCGTGCGTCGTACCGGCGGCCTCGCGGATACGGTGGTTGATGCCAGCTACGCAACCCTGGACGGCGCCTCGGCCACGGGCTTCCAATTCAACAGCACCACACCGGAAGCATTGCTGGCAACCATCGACCGCGCCTTGAGTCTGTATGACCAGCGCACTGCCTGGACGCGCGTGGTCAAAACCGCCATGGCCCAGGATTTCAGCTGGAAGCGCAGCGCCAAACTGTATACCCAGCTGTATCGGAAAACCCTCGCCGCGTAGGAACGACCTTGGACGCGATTCCAGATACGAACATCGCGTGTCACGATTCACACCGTCCCTTTGCAGCCAGTGCGACAAATCCGCGCCACTAAACCCTTGTTTCTCGGTTGACCACGCACTGGTTACCCCTTTTGACTGGCCCCAAATACCAGCTCCCTGCGCTATAATGCGCGCCTCTTTGCGCCCGCCGTGCGCGCCAGCTGTGACCTAGTGAACCCATGATTGTGAATATCGATTCCAGCTCGATCCTGATTGACCAGCCTCGTGACAAGGAGCTGCGCACCCGGGTACGCCTGTTCGGCAACCTGCTCGGCAATGTTCTCCGCGCCCAGGAAGGCGGGCAAGTGCTCGAGGTCGTGGAAACCCTCCGCAAAGGCTTCATCCGCCTGCGTCGCGAAGACAATGCCAAACTGCGCGCGCGGCTGGTCAAGACCATCGCGAATCTCGACCCCCAGGTACTCACCCATGTCGTGCGCGCCTTCAATGTCTATTTCAGCCTGGTCAATATCGCCGAACAGGCTTTCTCGCACCGCCAGCGCCGCCGCGAACTCGCCACCGGCGGCCCACTCTGGCTGGGCTCGTTCGACCACACCCTGCGTGAATTCCGCGAACAGGGCATGGCCCCGGAAAACCTGCAGACATTGCTGGATCAAACCCGTTATATCCCGGTCTTCACCGCGCACCCGACCGAATCCCGCCGGCGCACCATTATGGAAGCCTTGCGCCGCGTCTTTGTCACCAGCGAAGAATTGAACAACGACCGTCTCAACAAGGAACAGCGCAACGACATCATTCTGGAACTGCAGAACGATATTCAGATTCTGTGGAAGACCGACGAGGTGCGCATTCACAAACCCAGCGTCCCGGACGAGATCCGCAACGGTCTGTACCATTTCCGCGATAGCCTGTTCGATGCCGTGCCGGCGATTTACCGCAATCTCGAAAAGGCGGTGCGCCGTATTTATCTGAACGGAGATGCGAACGCACCTTTGCCGGTCAAGGTGCCGAGCGTGCTGCGCTTCGGTTCCTGGATCGGTGGCGACCGCGACGGCAACCCCTATGTGCGTCCTGAGACCACCGAACTCGCTCTGCGGCTGCATATGCGCGAAGCTCTGAGTACGTACGCAAAACGCATCGAACAGCTGCGTCATGTCCTGACGCATTCCGATCTGCTCTGCAAACCCGCCGCGGATTTCAGCGCCAGCCTGGAATCCGATCACGCGCGTTTCGCGGCGGCCTTCGGCGATCACCCGGCCCGTTATGTGCACGAACCCTATCGCCGCAAGCTGTATATCATCCGCTACCGACTGCGGCAGAATCTGGCCGCCGTCAACGCGCTGATCAACAACGATGGCAAGGCTGATCTCGATCAGTATCCGCATCGGTATGCGGCTGAGCAGGAACTGCTGCAGGATCTGTATCTGATTCGCACCTCGCTCATCAGTCATGGCGATGCGCGTATCGCCGAAGCGGAGTTGACCGATCTCATTCGCTTGATCGAGACCTTCGGCTTTTTCCTGATGCAATTGGATATCCGTCAGGAATCGACCCGGCATACCGAAGCGGTGGCCGACATATTGAAACAACTGCCCGGCGCGACTGATTACGCCGCGCTCAGCGAATCCGAACGTCTGCATCTACTGGCCGAACGCATCGCTGCGGGCAAGGCGCCGGCATTGAACCGCGTACACCTGTCGGAACCAACCCGCGAGACGCTGGACGTGTTCGATGTCATTCAGCGCATGCGTACCGAAGTCAGCGCCGAGGCCTTCGGTAATTACGTTATCTCCATGACCCACACCGCCAGCCATGTGCTGGAGGTGATGTTCCTGGCCTGGATCACTGAACTGTCGGGACGCAACGCCAATGGCGAGTGGTTCTGTCAGGTGCGCATCAGTCCCTTGTTCGAGACCATTGAAGATCTGGCGCATGTCGAAGAGGTGCTGACCAATCTGCTCGGCAATGACATCTACCGCAGCCTGCTCGCCGCCTCCGGCAATCAGCAGGAGGTCATGCTCGGCTACTCCGATTCCTGCAAGGACGGCGGCATTCTCGCCTCGGGTTGGAATCTCTATGAGGCGCAGAAAAAGATCCTGCGCATCACCGATGCGAATGGCGTGCACTGTCGACTGTTCCATGGTCGCGGCGGCACCATCGGCCGTGGCGGCGGCCCGACCCACGAGGCCATCCTGGCGCAACCGCCCGGCACGGTGCACGGCGAAATCAAATTCACCGAACAGGGTGAGGTGCTGTCGTACAAATACGGCAATCTGGAAACCGCCATTTATGAATTGACCATGGGCGTAACCGGTCTACTCAAGGCCAGTCGTGGCCTGGTGCAACCCGTGGTACCGGACCGCAAGGATTATCTGGGCATCATGGATGAACTGACCCAGATCGGTGAGCAGACCTACCGCAATCTCACCGACAACACCGATGGCTTCCTGGATTATTTCTACGAGGTCTGCCCGGTCAATGAAATCGGCCTGCTGAACATCGGCTCGCGACCCAGTCATCGCAAACAGGGCAGTCGCGCCAAAAGTTCCATCCGTGCCATCCCCTGGGTATTCGGTTGGGCGCAGTCGCGCCACACCCTGCCCGCCTGGTATGGCATCGGTCTGGCGCTCGAGACCTGGCGTCAGCGCGATCCGTCCCGGCTGGCCAAATTGCAGAACATGTATCAGGAATGGCCGTTCTTCCGCGCGTTACTCTCTAATACGCAGATGGCCCTGTTCAAAGCACAGATGGATATCGCCCGCGAATACACCGAACTGGCGGTGGACAAGGATCGTGCGGCGAGTATCTATGAAAACATCCGCGGCGAATTCCAGCGGACTCTGACGCAAGTATTGAATGTCGCGGATCATAAGGTGCTGATCCAGGAAAACCCGTCATTGCACCTGTCTCTGGTACGCCGCGACCCCTATCTGGACCCGTTGAATCACATCCAGCTTATCCTGCTCAAACGCTATCGTGACGAACAGACTCCCGAGACTGAGCGTGAGATCTGGCTGGATCCGTTACTGCGTTCCATCAATGCGATTGCCGGTGGGATGCGCAATACGGGTTAAGACTTCACTCTGATTACCCGTCATTCCGGCGAATGCCGGACAAAAGCGCGGAGCGCGTTGAACGCCGACCAGGCGGCCCGTAGGGCGAGCGAAGCGAGTAATCTATGCGATTCAAGTCACTGGATTCCGGCATTCGCCGGAATGACGAGAAATTGAAACTCCGTCGGGAAGAATGATGTCGTGTAACAAGGTAGCTATCTCTGCGGTCAGATCCGTTTTGTAATCGACGGCGCCATCCAACCTGACCACAGCCCATGTGACGTCCAATGCCGACTGGCAAACCATTTGCGGTGATCTGCCGCAGTATGTAGATTACGAACCCGGACGCTGAATCATTACCTGCGAGAAACCACACTTGAAAACTTTCCGTATTCTGTTCGCCGCTGCCCTGCTGTTCACCACCAGTTTCGTCCAGGCAAACACGCAAGCCGCCGATGTCGTCCAGCAGATGGCCGATCAGGTCATCGAGCGTCTGCGCACCCACAAGCCATTGGATGATAATCAAGCGTATAAACTGGTCGAAGAACTGATCCTGCCGAATCTCGATTTCACCAGCTTCTCCCGCCTCACCCTCGGTAAATACTGGCGTCAAGCCAGCCCGGAACAGCGCACGGCGTTCACGAACGCCTTCCAGCAACTGCTGATGCGCAGCTATGCGACTTCTTTGAATGCCTATAACGGCGAGAGTATTGAACGCTTGGGAGAGCGTGACGAAGGCGACAACCGGTTATTGGTTCAAACCCAGATGCTCCGGCTACAAGGTGCGCCGGTACGGATTGACTACCGCCTGCAGCTGCGCGACGGCCGCTGGAAAATCTATGACGTGGTGATTGAGGGGATAAGCCTGATCATGACCTACCGCACCAGTTTCAGCGAAGAGATCAGTCACATCGGCCTTGATGCCCTGATCGTCAAATTAAGTGACAACAACACCAAGGCCGGGTGCCTCGCGGGTCCACAGAAGGGCTGCTGAGCCGGCAGGATCACAGGCAGCGCTGAGGCTGCCTGTGATCATCGCGACAACAAGCGAGAAGCTTTATATAAAACCTATCAACGCCATCCTCATCACTCCTCAAGCAGACTCCGCAGCATCCACGCCGTTTTTTCATGCACGTCCAGACGCTGGGTCAACAGATCCGCCGTCGGCTGATCATTGGCCTTTTCAACCACAGAAAACAATTTCCGCGCTGTGCGCGCTGTAGCTTCCTGCGCAGCGACGAGATGCTTGATCATATCCGTCGCCTTGGGTACCCCTTCAACTTCCTTGATGGAAGCATGCTTGATGAACTCTTTGTAGGTACCGGGCGCCGGGAATCCGAGCGCGCGTATCCGCTCTGCGATCAAGTCCAGGGCATTCCACTGCTCAGTATATTGCCCCATGAACATCAGATGCAGGGTATTGAACATAGGCCCGGTGACGTTCCAGTGGAAATTATGTGTCATCAGATACAGCGTGTAGCTATCGGCGAGCAGCTCTGCCAGTCCCTTTGTGATCTTCTCACGGTCATTGCTTGAAATACCGATATCGATTTTCGGGGCTGAATTCTTTTTCGCTTTCATAACATCCCTCCTTGCAGTGAATTTACCAAATGGGCTTACCACATCAGCAAACGCCTGAGAGGCTAACCAAGCGTCGTATCCAGGACCATCATCAGGGCAAAACCAGCCATCAAGCCAAGGGTCGCGGGTGTCTGATGGCCGTTGCGATGAGTCTCGGGTATCACTTCATGTGAGACCACAAAGATCATAGCGCCCGCCGCGAGTCCCAGCCCGATCGGATAGGCGACGGCGAGGCCGCTGGACAAGCCCACGCCGAGCAAAGCACCGACGGGTTCGAGCAGACCGCTGCCGATCGCGACCAGTACCGCCGTGACTGATGAGAAGCCGGCGCTGCGCAGCGCCAGCGCTACTGCCAGACCCTCGGGAATATCCTGCAACGCAATCGCCGTGGTCAACGGCAGACCAACGCTCATATCGCTCTGCGAAAAACTGACACCTATGGCCATGCCCTCCGGCAGATTGTGCAGGGCAATGGCGAATACGAATAACCACACACGGCTACAGCGCTCATAGCCTGGACCGCACGGACCCGTTTTATCGTGTTCGTGTGGCGTGAATTCATCCAGTCCCAGCATCAACAGCACACCGAGCGCCATGCCCAGCACTACCACGCCGGCGGCATAGGATTTACTCCCGAGGATTTCGGTGCCTGCCTCCAATCCCGGCAACAGCAGCGAGAAGGCGCTGGCGGCCAGCATCATTCCCGCTGCCATACCCAGCAGACTGTCTTCCACGCGCTGCGGCATGCCGCGCAGAATCAACGCCGGCAGCGCACCCAACGCCGTGGTGGTAAAACCCGCCAAGCCACCGAGCAGTCCGTAGCGAATGCCCAGCGTGGTTTCACCGGCCAGTACCAGCATCAGGCTTTGCACCAGCAGTACCAAGACCACCACGACGCCGATACCCAGACCCAGTGCGGCGAAGGAATGCGTTCGTGCATGCTCGCGCAAGGCACCAAACCAATGCGATGCGGGTGAGGTTTGTGTGAGTTCGATATTCATGAGCACAAACTAATCAGCCTGCGCTTCTATGTACATTGATTTTTCATTATCACAGCGATGTAGTATGACTATCGAAGCATGCCAGGGCATGGATTCATTCACGTCAGCATGAACATGGGCCACCCGTAGGAGCGGTCTCGGCCGCGAACCACCCCAAGCGGCGCTGGTTCGCGGCCAAGGCCGCTCTTACAGAAAGCGTGTCGATGTTTCATCTTAGTCGTCACCCTCCAGGGGCACTGCCTTCTGCAGCACCTGCAACTTGCGGAACAGTGTGCGCCGGCTCAGGCCCAGGCGTTTGGCCAGTGACTCGCGATCATCCGGATGCCTTGCCAATACACGCAACAGATAGCGGCGTTCATTCTCTTCCAGGGTGATGATCTCATCGCTGTCGGCATCCATTGATTCATTCGTGCCGGAGCGGCAGGCCTTCGGCAGATGTTCAGGCAGGATCACATCACCGTCGGCGAGTAGTATGGCGCGCTCCAGGACATTACGCAGTTCGCGGATATTACCGGGGAATGCATAAAGACGCAGCAAGCGCAGGGCCTCGGCATTCAGGCGCAATGCCCGCTGCGGCGCCAGGCGCTGCAGCATCGTATCGATCAATAAGCCGAGATCCCCGCCGCGCGCGCGTAGCGGCGGTAACTCAACGGGAAAGGCGTTGATGCGGTAATAGAGATCCTGGCGGAAAGCGCCGCTGTCTACCATCGCCTGCAGATCACGGTGCGTCGCCAGTACCAGCCGGAAATCCGCCTGCAGTGGTTCGATGCTACCGACGCGCCGGAACGTACCGGTTTCCAACAGGCGCAGCAGCTTCACCTGCTGGCTGAGCGGGATGTCGCCGACTTCGTCCAGGAACAACGTGCCGCCGCGCGCCGATTCGATCAGTCCGATCTTGCGGGTATGCGCGCCGGTGAAAGCACCCTTCTCATGACCGAACAGTTCGCTCTCGAACAAGGTTTCCGACAGACCAGAACATTCCACCGGCACGAACGGTCCGCGTGCACGCGGACTTTCGTTGTGGATGGCACGCGCTGCAAGTTCCTTGCCGGTGCCGGATTCGCCGAGCAGTAGCACCGCGGTGTCGCTGGGCGCGACCCGGCGCACCAGTTCCAGCATCTGATTAAAGACGCGCGAACGCCCCACCAAACCTTCGGCCGCCGGACGTGAACTGGCCGTTGTGGTCTGACGCATCTTCTCCAGCAGATAGACGATCACGCCGTCGGCATCGCGAATCGGCATCAGGCTGACGTCCACATGCTCTTCGCCGGCCGGCGTGTAATGCAGGTGCAAGACGCGCTGGGGCTGCCCGCTTTCCAGGCTGTTCTTCAGCGGACAACTCTCGCCGGCCTGATCGCAGGGCACGGCATAGCCATGCGATACCTCATAGCAGTGCCGATTGTGCAGTGGCCGCTCCTGGCCATAGTGCTCCCGATAGGCCTGGTTGGCGGCGAGGATACGGTAATCCGGACTGAGCAGGACCGCCGGATCTTCGATGCCATTGAGCAATGCCGTGAACTCCGGAAGCACGCGGTTGGGGAGTTGTTTCGCGTCGGTCATGGATTAATCTCAAGTGCCATAAGTAGCACTCATTCTAAACACGCTGGCCATATATGGCACTATAAAGTTCATTATGAACTCCGCCACAGCGACGACATGAGTGGATAGAACGCTCGCGATAGTTATCTTATAAAACTGTTTACTAACAATTTTTTTGAATTTTCTAAACGTCTCCCGGCACCAGAGTCGCCCGTATCGGGACCTGGCATGGCGGTTGCTCTAGTCCAGGTCAACGAGTGCCATCCGCACCCACTTTGACCACGACAGCCCATGACCCTATTCAGACAACTCTTCGATCCGACCTCGGCCAGCCTGAGCTATGTGATGGCCGATCCCGTCACCCGCGCGGCGGCGGTGATCGACCCCGCACCCAACCTGCGGGACAGCGTCGGCGAGCTGCTTGCACAGCTCGGACTGCATTTACGCTATGTACTGGAAACGCACGCACTCGCGGACGGCGACACCAGCCTCCCCGAACTGCGTGCCGAGACCGGCGCGCGCCTTGCCGCCCACGCCTCGGCACCCTTGGAGGGTTGCGACCAGCGGCTGCAGCACGGTGACCGGATCTATCTGGGCGAGGAAATGCTCGAGGTGATCCATACGCCAGGGGCGACCCCCTGTTCGGTGACTTTCCGCTGGGGCGATCGTCTGTTCACCGGCGACACCTTGTGGATCGGGCGCGCGGGCGATTTCAGCGGTGCGCACAGCGATGCCGGCGCGCTCTATGACAGTGTACATACACGCCTGTTCTGCCTGCCGGACGAATACCTGGTGTATCCGGGCCACGACCGGCACGGGCATCGAGTCAGCAGCATCGGCCAGGAAAAATTGACCAACAACGATCTTCGCCAACCGCGCGACAGCATCCTCACCATGTCGCGCCACCCGGCAACGCTGGCGCAGGCATGAATACCCCAGTGCAAACCCCAACCCAACCACAGGAGCACACCCCATGCAATTCACATCCAAACTGCTATCCACACTGATCGCCGGCACCATGATGATCGGCACCGGCGCCAACGCCGCGGATGATCTCGCCGCCCGCGAGCAGGCCGCGCGCGCGGCGTCCGGTGCCTTCGTCCAGAAACTCGGTGGCGCGCTCAAAGCCGAAATGCAGAAGGGTGGCCCGGAGCAGGCCATTCTGGTGTGTCGCGATATCGCCCCACAGATCGCCGGCGAACTCTCGCGCGCCAACGGCTGGCGCGTCACGCGCGTCGGCACGCGCGTGCGCAATCCCATGCTCGGTATGCCCGACGATTGGGAACGCAATGTGCTGACCGATTTCGAGGCGCGCGCTGCCAAGGGTGAGAAATATCCGGACATGGCCTTCGGCGAAGTCGTCGAATTTGGCGGCAGCAAGCACTACCGCTTCATGAAAGCGATACCGATGCAGGAGGCCTGCCTGAGCTGTCACGGCAGTGCAGAACAAATCCCGGCCGGCGTCAAAGCCAAGCTCGCCAGCACCTATCCGCATGATTTGGCGACTGGCTACAAACCCGGCGAACTGCGCGGCGCGGTAAGCATCATCCAGCCGTTGGATATCCCGCTGGTCGCGTCTGAAGCCGCCGGCAACTGAGGCCACGCATGCGCACCGAAACCACACCCGACACCGCACAGGACACTGTCTGGTGGCAACACCCGCTGATGCGTGAAATCGCGCTGGTGCTGATGGTGAAGATCGCGCTGATCTTCGGCCTGTGGTGGGCGTTCTTCGACCTGCCTAACGATCAGCATGTCGATGCGGCGCAGGTTGGTGCGCATGTGGCGGGCACGGCGTTGCCTGTCATCCGTAATCACGAGGATATTCCGCAATGATCGAAGAATCGGTTGTAGACCTTTCGCGCCTGCAGTTCGCAGCAACGGCGATGTATCACTTTCTGTTCGTGCCGTTGACGCTCGGCCTGTCGTTCATCCTGGTCATCATGGAATCGGTCTATGTGATGACCGGCCGCGAGATCTACAAGGACATGACGCGCTTCTGGGGCAAGTTGTTCGGCATCAACTTCGCGCTTGGCGTCACTACAGGCATCACCATGGAGTTCCAGTTCGGCACCAACTGGGCCTACTACTCGCATTACGTTGGCGATGTATTCGGCGCGCCACTGGCCATCGAAGGCTTGATGGCATTTTTTCTCGAATCCACCTTCATCGGCCTGTTCTTCTTCGGCTGGGATCGATTAAGCAAACGTCGGCATCTGCTGGTGACCTTTCTGACGGCGATTGGCTCCAACATGTCCGCACTCTGGATTCTGATCGCCAACGGTTGGATGCAGAATCCGGTTGGTGCCGAGTTCAGCTACGAAACCATGCGTATGGAGATGACCAGTTTCGCCGAATTGATCTTCAACCCGGTCGCTCAGGTCAAGTTCGTGCATACGGTCGCAGCCGGTTACGTTACGGGTTCCATGTTCGTGCTGGGCATCAGTGCTTACTACATGCTCAAGGGCCGCGACTTACCTTTTGCGAAACGCTCCTTCTCCATCGCCGCCGCCTTCGGACTGGCTTCGATCCTATCAGTGATCGTGCTCGGCGATGAGAGCGGTTACGAGATCGGCGACGTGCAGAAGACCAAACTTGCGGCAATCGAAGCGGAATGGGAAACGCATCCGGCACCGGCCGCGTTCACGCTATTCGGCTTGCCGAATGAAGAGACGCAGACGACCGACTATGCGATCAAAATTCCGTATGTGCTGGGTCTGATAGCGACGCGTTCGACTGACGAACAGGTTACCGGCATCAAAGATCTGATGGCACAACACGAGGTGCGCATCCGCAACGGCATGGGCGCCTATGCGCTGTTGCAGAAACTGCGCAGCGGAAACTACACGGACGCGGACAAACAGCAATTCAACGCGGTGAAGGCCGATCTGGGTTATGGCCTGCTGCTCAAACGTTATGCGCCGAACGTGGTCGATGCAACCGAAGCCCAGATCCAGCAGGCCGTGCGCGACACCATCCCGAAAGTGGCGCCGCTGTTCTGGTCGTTCCGCATCATGGTCGCGGCTGGTTTCCTGATGCTGTTCATCTTCGCGGCAAGTTTTTATTACTGCGCCAAACGCGAGGCCGGGAAGAAGCGCTGGCTGCTCAAGCTGGCGCTGTTCGGCATACCGCTGCCCTGGATCGCCGCGGAAACCGGCTGGGTGGTCGCCGAGTATGGCCGTCAGCCCTGGTCCATCGGTGAGGTCTTACCCACCTATCTGAGCACGTCGAGCCTGCAGACCGGCGACCTGTGGTTCTCGCTGGCCGGCTTCATCGGCTTCTACACATTGCTGCTGATTGTGGAGATGTATCTGATGTTCCGCTTCGCGCGCCTGGGTCCGAGCAGTCTGCATACCGGGCGCTATCACCATGAACAAAACGTACTCGGCGGCGCGCCGGTCCTGGCGACTCAGCCACAGAAATCCCTGGATTGAAGGAGAACCACTGTGATCCTCGACTACGAAACACTCAAACTTGTCTGGTGGGTACTGGTCGGCGTGCTGCTGATCGGCTTCGCGGTGACCGACGGCTTCGATATGGGCGTCGGCATGCTGCTGCCGTTTCTCGGCAAGAACGATGACGAGCGCCGCGTGATCATAAACACCGTCGGTCCGCACTGGGACGGCAATCAGGTGTGGTTCATCACCGCGGGTGGTGCGATCTTCGCCGCCTGGCCGGCGGTCTATGCCGCAGCCTTCTCTGGCTTCTATGTCGCTATGCTGCTGGTGCTGTTCGCACTGTTCTTTCGCCCGGTCGGTTTCGACTACCGCAGCAAGATCGAACATCCGACCTGGCGCAAGACCTGGGATTGGGGACTGTTCGCGGGTGGCGCGGTGCCAGCGCTCGTGTTCGGCGTGGCGTTCGGAAATTTACTGCTGGGCGTGCCTTTCCAATACGACGAGTTTCTGCGCCCCACCTACACCGGTTCATTCTTCGGGTTGCTGAATCCTTTCGCCTTGCTGGCCGGTGTGGTGAGCGTATCCATGCTCGCCATGCACGGCGCACTCTGGTTGCAATTGCGCGCCGACACGATGATCGCACAACGCGCACGCACGGCGGCGCAATGGGCCGGCGTGATTCTGATCGTCGCTTTCGCGCTCGCCGGTGTGTGGGTGAGTTATGGCATCGACGGCTATCAGATTCTGTCCATGCCACCGACCGATGCAGCGCCTAATCCGCTCGCCAAGGACGTTGCCGTCGGCGTTCATGCCTGGCTCGCCAATTATGCCCTGTATCCCTGGATGCAGGCCGCGCCGATTATCGGCTTTGCGGGCGCTCTGGCGACGGTTGCACTCGCACGTGCCAGCCGCCCCGGCTGGGGATTCGTGACCAGCGGGCTCGCCATCAGCGGCGTGATCCTCACCGCGGGTTTCTCGTTGTTCCCGTTTGTGATGCCGTCGAGCAGTTTTCCGAGTTCGAGTCTCACTGTCTGGGATGCACCATCAAGTCTGCGCACGCTGACGGTGATGTTCTGGGCGGCAGTGATTTTCGTGCCCATCATCCTGGCGTACACGGTCTGGACCTACCATGCCATGTGGGGCCGGGTCACGGTGCAGCAGATTCGCGATAACACGCATAGTGCGTATTGAGAAAGGAGCACAACACATGTGGTACTTCGCTTGGATATTGGGTGTGCTGCTGGCGGTCGCTTTCGGCATCATCAATGTGATGTGGTTAGAGGCTGAGCAATGCTTAGGGGCATCTGATGATGACCAGCGCGAGCACTGAATCTGCAAGCGACACGACAGCGAACATGTCCAGTCGTTTCAATAGCGCTTGGGCACAGGCATTGTCGCTTTGCATAGCGCTCGCCATCAGCGTGAGTCTGTTGATCTGGCCGGCGCTGGCGGTATCCGCCGACAGCCGTGTCAACCATGGCTGGCTGACGCTGTTGATGTGGGGCATGGCCGCCGGCTTCGTGCATGGTGTGGGCTTCATGCCGCGCAATCGCCTGCTGCGTATCGCACTCGGTCCCGTGACGGCCTGGGGACTGACATTGCTGGCGATGATCGCCTTATCGATAGCCTGAATCATGCGGACGAAAGTTGCTGTGACGAAATATCGAAACATTTATTAAAGACAAACAGTATCCAGGAAATCAAATACCATGAACGACCGCCTGTCATTCCTACCTGTCTCATTCTTCTCGATGGTCATGGGACTCAGCGGCTTGTCGATTGCCGTGCAACAGGCGGACATACTGATGAATGGCCTGCACGGTATCGGCACCGCAATCGCGCTGCTGAGCGTTATTGTTTTCGTGATTCTGTGCGTGTTGTATGCCGCCAAGACCATGCGCTATCCCGCGGCGGTGCGTGAAGAACTGAGCCATCCGGTCAAGATGAGCTTCGGCGCCAGTTTCACGGTGAGCCTGGTGCTGCTCAGTATTGCCCTGTATGCCAGTGCACCCGCCGTATCCTGGTGGCTGTGGGCCGTGGGTTCTGCCCTGCATCTGGCATTCACACTGTATGTGCTCAATGCCTGGATCTATCAGAGCCGTTTCGAGATTCACCATATCAGCCCGGCCTGGTTCATCCCGGTGGTCGGCAACATCCTGGTGCCGGTGGCCGGTGTTGCACACGGCGCGCAGGAACTCAGCTGGTTTTATTTCAGCATCGGTCTGCTGTTCTGGCTGGTGCTGTTCACCATCATCGTCTATCGCATGATCTTCCATCATCCGCTGCCGGACAAACTGCTGCCGACGCTGTTTATCCTCATCGCGCCGCCAGCGGTAGGCTTCATCGCCTATGTGAAGCTCACGGGTAGCATCGATGCATTCGCTCATGTGCTGTATTACAGCGCAGTGTTTCTCACGCTGCTGCTGTTCATGCAATTGCCGCGCTTCCTGCGTCTGCCCTTCTTTCTGTCCTGGTGGGCGTATTCGTTCCCGCTCGCCGCGATGACCGTCGCTACCCTGATCATGTACCGGCACACCGGCGTTAGTTTCTTCGGAGGATTGGCGGCACTGCTGTTGAGCGTGCTTAGCCTGATTATCATCGGCCTGGTTATGCGCACCGGGATTTCCATTAACCGCCAGCAGATCTGTCTCGAAGGACATTGATCGATGTGATGGTGCACCCTCACATCAACTACATATGAAAATACACATCAGGAGATTGATATGAAGAGTCTGTTTATCGTCATCACATTGCTCGGCGCGACCTGCATTGGCGCCGTTCATGCCGCGGAACGCCCCGCTGATCCTGCTCGCCAGACACCCTGGGATCTGTATCTCGATGCGCGCGAGGCCTACGAAATGAAAACTCAACAGGGCGACAAAATCCTCTTTGTCGATGTGCGCGATCCGCTGGAAATCATGTTCGCCGGTTTTACCGATGTCGTCGATGTGAATGTTCCATTTCTTATCGCAAATCGGAATCGCTGGCATGACCAGAAGCCGGTATTCGCTATGGAGCCAAACCAGCACTTTGAGGCCGATATCGCCGCAGCACTTGTCGCGCACGGGCTGGATAAGAATGCGTCGATTATCCTCATGTGCCGTTCGGGTGGTGAGCGCGGTGCGCCCAGCGCCAAGGCACTCGATGGGAAGGGCTATAAGGCCGTGTATGTGGTCGTGGACGGATTCGAAGGTGCATCGATAAAAGACGGTGAGCGCAAAAACTGGCGACTGGTGAACGGCTGGAAAAATGCCGGATTGCCATGGGGCTACACTCTCAATAAAGACAAGATGTATATGCCGCAATGAGTACTGCACCGAGAGGGATATGCAATCCAGCATGCAAGATGACATCCATGATCAAGGATGCCTGAAAGCCTGCACACCCGTTCTGCAACAGGCCTCTTGGCCCTGACCCTTACAGATTTGGAGTCATACCTATGAATTCACCTGTCAACGTCGCCGTCGCCAGCCAGAACCGCCGTGAGATCACCGGCCATACCGGACGCTGCCGCCGCTTCTGGATCTATCGTGTTGCGGAGAATCGTATCCAGGACAAGCAGCTGTTGGAACTGCCCAAGGAGCAGAGTTTCCATGACTCCTCACCACACGACGCACATCCACTGGATGACATGGACGTGCTGATCAACGGCGGCATGGGTCATGGCCTGGAACGTCGCCTGGCCGCGCGGGGCATACGCGCACTGGTGACGCCAGAGACCGATCCGGACCGCGCGGTCAACGCCTATCTCGCCGGAACATTGGTCGTGGGCGCCGCGCATGACCATAGCGAAACCGAACATGCGGTAGCGGAAGATTGAGCAAAGCATTGCAACAACGACACGACATCCAACGATCCATGCAATAGGCAGTGGCTATCACGTAAATCGCGACAATCAATTGGAGTGCGATAAACGGGCTGTATATATTAGTAATCAGACGCAGATAGCCATCTGATCAAAAAGTGAAACAGGAGAAACATCATGAACAATGACAACGAAACCAAGGCATACGGCATGCCCCAACTCAACGCTCCGGCCCCGGCCTTCGAAGCCAAGACCACGCACGGAGTGAAGAAGCTGTCCGACTACAAGGGCAAGTGGCTGGTGCTGTTCTCGCACCCCGCAGACTTCACGCCGGTGTGCACCACCGAGTTCATGGCCTTCGCCAAGGCCTATCCGGAATTCCAGAAGCTCAACTGCGATCTGCTCGGGCTGTCCATCGACAGTTACTACTCGCATGTCGCCTGGGTGCGCAACATCAAGGAAAAATTCGGCGTCGAAATCCAGTTCCCGATCATCGAAGATCTGAGCATGAACGTGGCCCGTGCCTACGGCATGATTCACCCGGGTGCCGCCGATACCTCCGCGGTGCGCGCGACCTTCATTATCGACGACAAGGGCATCCTGCGCGCAATGGTCTACTACCCGATGACCAACGGCCGTTCGATTCCGGAATTCGTCCGTCTGGTGACCGCGCTGCAGACCTCGGACAAGAACAAGATCGCCACGCCGGAAGGCTGGCAGCCGGGTGACAAGGTCATCGTGCCACCGCCCGGTACCGCAGCGGACGCGGAGAAGCGCATGAATGAGGGCTACGAGTGCACCGACTGGTACTTCTGCAAGAAGGCGCTGTAATACTGCAATGCAGTCAACCCAACGGGCCGGCTCTCCGGCCCGTTGGCATGTATACGGGGGTGATAAATGCAGAGAGAAACCTACAAAACCCTGGTCGCCGCGCTGACGAATGAAACCCAGGAAATCATGCCCTGGGACCTCGCGGAGGAATTGACGACAGCGGCGCCACCGATGCTGCTCGATATCCGCTGTCCCGATGAATTCGCGGCCGCGCAGATCCCAGGTGCCATCAATGTACCGCGCGGCATACTGGAGATCGCCGTGGATTACGGCTACGAGGAGACAGTGCCCGAACTTGTCGAGGCGCGGGACAGACGAATCGTCGTGCTGTGCCGCTCCGGCAATCGCAGCGTCCTCGCTGCGCATACTCTCAGACAGATGGGTTACTCCGAGGTGCTGTCACTGCGAACCGGCTTGCGTGGCTGGAACGATTTCGAACAACCACTGTGCAACGCAGCGGGGCAACGCATGGACCCGGACCAGGTGGATGTGATGTTTTCGCCACCCATCGCGCCTGAAAAACTCGGCCCCGCATCGGCAGAACGCGCCAACCTGGCCCGCTAGAGGCAGCTCAGGTCTGCATCGGTCGGAATAGCGTTAAGACAGGGTCACTGCTGTCCCACAAACGCTGTTCTGAAAAAGCGTAAGGCTCTAGGTTATGGCGCATTGCAACTATAAAGCTTCCCGGACAGGATGCTGTCAAACGGAACGTCCCCTCTCCCCAACCCTCTCCCGGAGGGAGAGGGAGTTAATGAGACAACGGTGCAACAGGGAGTTTCAAGCGACCTGCACCGGGATGGCGTGGCTGCTACGGGTGATATGGTTGTGTTCGTCCAGATACACCAGAGTCGGCTGGAAATTCAGCGCTTCCTGCTGGGTGAGGAATTAATCAGAGGTTCCCTAATTGAATAAGACAGGGGCACTGCTGTCCCACAAACGCTGTTCTGAAAAAGCGTAAGGCTCCAGGTTATGGCGCATTGCTAACTATAAAACTTCCCGGACAGGATGCTGTCGAACGGAGCGTCCCTTCTCCCTGCGGGAGAAGGACAGGATGAGGGAGTGGAATTGGCACACGTTACGCCGCTTGATCCCCTCTCCCCAACCCTCTCCCGGAGGGAGAGGGAGTTAACGGGGAAACAGATCAACAAGGGGCTTCAGGCAACCTGAACAGGGATGGAATGACTGGTGCGGGTGATATGGTTGTGTTCGTCCAGATACACCAGGGTCGGCTGAAAATTCAGCGCTTCCTGCTGGGTGAGAATGGCGTAGCTGCAAATGATCACACGATCGCCCGGGTTGGCCCGATGCGCCGCCGCTCCGTTCACGGAAATCGTGCCCGAACCCTCCTGGGCGCGGATGGCATACGTCGTGAAACGCTCGCCATTGGTCTTGTTGTAGATGTGAATCTGCTCATACTCGCGAATACCCGCCGTATCCAGCAATAAACCATCGATCGCGCACGACCCTTCGTACTCCAGTTCGGAGTGGGTCACGCATGCGTGGTGAAGCTTGGCTTTGAGTAAAGTCAGTTGCATGGCATTTGGGGGAAACTGCGATTGGGAGCTGAATTATCCCCTATCGCACTAAGTGGCGCAATCCGGGGGGCTATGCGGTTTATACCAGTGAAATTGACAGGTTATCGATCAATCGGGTACGCGGCCCCAGCCAGGCCGCGGCCAGAATAATCCATTCGCGGTCATCCGGGCTCGGCGGCGACAGATCCGGCCGGCGGATACTCACATAATCCGTGCGGAAGCCATCTTCGTTCAAGATCTGCATCGCCGCCAGACTCAACCCCGCAAAATCGCGCTCACCGGCACGTAGATGTCCGGCCACCTCCTGCAGCGTCCTCGCCAGGGCCGGCGCATGGCGCCGTTCCTCGGCCGTGAGATAACCGTTACGGGAACTCATGGCCAGACCATCCGGCTCACGCACGGTTGGCACACTTTGAATACGGATCGGCCAGCCCAGATCCGCGACCATGCGCCGGATGATGCACAGTTGCTGATAATCCTTCTCGCCGAAGACCGCCAGATCCGGCTGCACCAGATTGAACAGCCGCGCCACCACCGTGGTCACGCCGTCGAAATGTCCAGGTCGATGCGCGCCTTCCAGTTGCTTACCCAATCCGGGCACGGTCACTCGCGTCAGATCAGCCAAGGGACGTGGATACATGGTTTCCACGCTGGGCGTGAATGTCAGATCCGTATGCGCGGATTTCAAGGCCTCGAGATCCTCCAACAGCGTGCGCGGATAGGCCGTGAAATCCTCGTTGGGTCCGAACTGCAGGGGGTTGACGAAAATACTCGCGACCACCCGGTCGACATGTTCATGCGCGACCTCGACCAGGCGCAGATGCCCGGCATGCAGATTACCCATGGTCGGCGCGAAACCGATGCGCGCACCCTCGGCGCGCCAGCGCGCGATGGTTGTGCGCAGAGTGTCGATGCTGTCGGTTAGAATCATGGATACATGCTCAAAAAAATCTTAGTAACACGAAGGCGCGGAAGGCGCGCGAATGTAAGCCTGATTAATAGCGTATTCGGTACGATGTAGGGCGGGTTAGGCGCGGTGTTTGCGCCGTAACCCGCCAAGCGTGCCGTCAGGCACACTTTATAACAAAGGCGTTGTGTTGCTGCGCAACGCCTGTCGGGTTACGCGAACGGCGCTAACCCGACCTACATCTGCGCGTCCTTTGTGCGCCTTCTGCGCCTTCGTGGTGAAATCTTTAAGCTCGCAAATCACACTCAGGACTCGTAGCCCGGATGGAGCGCAGCGGAATCCGGGGATGCACCGCCATGATCGGGACGTATTCCCCGGATTCCGCTGCGCTCCATCCGGGCTACATAATTGTTCTTGATGCCGCTTCACCCATACGAACCGCGTAGTCCCTAAAAACAATGTTCCGGCGCGGGGAAGCTGCCGTCTTTCACCGCTTTTGCATAGGCCTGCACGGCATCCTGAATGCTGCCCTGCCCGGCCATGAAGTCCTTGGAAAACTTGGGCCGTTTACCGGGCGTGATACCGAGCATATCCTGCAGCACCAGCACCTGTCCGTCGGTGTCTGGGCCGGCGCCGATGCCGATCACCGGCATGCTGACGGCGCGGGTGATTTCGCGCGCCAGATCCACCGGCACACATTCCAACACCAGCAGCGCGGCCCCGGCCGCTTCCAGACCACGCGCATCTTCCAACATGGCATGCGCCGCCTCGCGTTCGCGACCTTGCACGCGGTAACCGCCCAGCTGATGCACCGACTGCGGCAACAAACCGAGATGCCCACACACCGGAATTCCCTGCGCAGCAAGATCGTGCACGATTTCGACAATGCGGGCACCGCCCTCCAGCTTGACCATGTGCGCCGCGCCCTCGCGCATCAGACGTGCGGCATTCTGCAGCGCATCGCGCACCGTCGTATAGGTCATGAACGGCATATCGACCACACGCAATGCATGCTGCGACCCGCGCGCCACAGCCGCGGCATGGTAGATCATGTCGTCAAGCGTAACCGGCAGCGTGGATTCCTTGCCCTGGATCACCATACCCAGCGAATCACCGACGATAATGACTTCAATCCCCGCCGCATCGACCAGGTGCGCAAGACTCGCATCGTAGGCGGTCAAACAGGCGATCTTCTCGCCCGCCTGTTTCATGCGTTCAAGCGTGGCGCGGGTGACCGGCGACTGGGAGGTGTGATTGCTCATAGAAAATTCCCTGAGGTGGGATAAAACAGACCGTGAAGTGCCAGTCTACAGCGAAACCGGCATGGGATTGAAATAATGCCGACCGGTCTTGGTCCGTGCGATCTGTTGCAGGAGTTCCTGATAGGCAGCATCACTGTTGACCAGATCGACATGGGCGGCATTCACGATCAGCAGCGGCGCGGCATCGTAATCGTGGAAAAACCGTGCATAACCCTGTGACAGCCGATCCAGATAACCGGCATCCATATGCTGCTCATAGTGGATGCCGCGCTTGGCAATGCGCCCCACCAGCACGTCCACCGGCGCCTGCAGATAAATCACCAGATCCGGCACCGGGGCATCCAGGGTCAGATGCGCATAGACCTGTTCATAGAGTTTGTATTCCTGTTCATCCAGCGTCAGCCGCGCGAACAGTTGATCTTTTTCGATCAGGAAATCCGCCACCCGCACCGGGCGGAACATATCGGCCTGGCGCATCTCCTGGATCTGCCGCGCGCGCTGCAGCAGAAAATACAGTTGGGTGGACAAGGCCCCTTCACGCGGATTGCGATAGAAACGTTCCAGAAACGGATTCTCCGCCGCGCCTTCCAACAGCAGTTCGCTGCCGAAACTATCGGCCAGACGCCGCGCCAGGCTGGTCTTGCCCACGCCGATGGGGCCTTCAACAACAATATATCCGGGATTCGTATCAGTCATACAGTCTCAATTACTTCACAAGCAAACATCTAAACCACGAAGGCGCGGAAGGCGCCTAAGATACACAAAAGGAACGACTGAAAAAAATGATTTTCCTTCCGCGCCTTCTGCGCCTTCGTGGTTAAAACTTAATTCCATGTGGCCATTTCATAAAGCCGCGTCAGTTCATGTAGGGCGTGTTAGACCGAAGGTCGTAATACGCCGGATGTTTAAATCGATAATACATTCGGCGCAATACGCTGCGCTATTGCGCCCTACTTGCTGTCATCTTCTTCAAGCCGTTCCAGCCCTTCTGGCGAACAACCGGCAAGCAACTCACGCAACAACCCCAATCCCGGAATATCCAGATCCGGATCAATCTCCTCCAGGGGATAGAGCACAAAACTGCGCTCGGCCATGCCAGGGTGCGGCACCGTCAGGCGCGGACTGGAGAGCTGTTCGCCACCATACAATAAAATATCCAGATCCAGGGTGCGTGGCCCCCAATGCACACCAGTACGAACGCGGCCATGTGTCGCTTCAATCGCCTGCAAGGCATCGAGCAGAGCCTCGGCCGTGAGTCGTGTTTCCAAACGTGCGACTGCGTTGATATAGGTCGGCTGATCCTGCGGTCCCATGGGCGCGCTGCGATACAGGCTGGATGCCGCCGTAAGACGAGTGTCGGGTAACGTAGCGAGTTCGTGCAGGGCGCCGCGAACTTGCTCGCATGGTTGCTCCAGATTACTGCCCAACCCGACCCAGGCCAGCACAGGCTTTGACTCAGCCGCCATTGCCGCCTGTTTCTGTGCCGCCACTCGTAGGGCTACGCTTGCGCCGGCGACGCTTCTTGCGCGGTTTGCGCTCGTTCGCCGTGGTCAGGATCGCTTCGCGTGCTTCGGGTGATTCGGCCTGGAAGGTTGTCCACCAGTCACAGATCTTCTTATCGACCTCGCCCGCATCGCCACGCAACAGCAGAAAATCGTAGGCCGCGCGGAAACGCGGATGGCTCACCAGTCGCAACGGACGCCGCCCGCTGATTTGCTCGAAGCGCGGCTGTAACGACCAGATCTCGCGCATCGGCATACTGAAGCGTTTGGGAATGGCGGTATGCCCGGCCTGTTCGCCGACAATCCAGCCACCCGCCGATTGCAACGCCGGCAGATCACCCATCTCTTGCGCCGTCGCCTGCCAACGCTGTTGCACGGGTGGCCACAGCAAGGCGGCAAATAGAAAAGCGGGCGTCACTGGTTTATTTTCGTCAATCCGACGATCGGTATTTTCCAGGGCGCGACTGATCAGAGTCTGCGGATAACCGTTGACCTCCAGCGTCAATGCCGCCTCGGTTTCCGGGAACAGCTGCGCGAACAGACCGTACTGACGTAACAGTTCATAGGTTGCGACAGCCTCGCCGGCCATGAACATCTTCAGCACTTCTTCGTAAATACGCGCCGAGGAGATATCCAACAGCAAGTCCGCCAAGTCCGGAATCGGCGCGGCGGTCGTCTCTTCCAGTCGGAAACCCAGTTTGGCGGCGAAGCGCACGGCACGCAGCATGCGCACCGGATCTTCACGGTAGCGCGCCTCGGGATCACCGATCATGCGTAACAACCCGGCCTTGAGATCGGCCATGCCGCCGGCGAAATCACGCACCGAAAAATCCGCGATGTCGTAATACAGCGCATTGACGGTGAAGTCTCGGCGCAGCGCGTCTTCTTCCAGGGTGCCATAGACGTTGTCGCGCAGGATACGGCCTTCATCGCTCAGCGCATGTTCGGATTCGTCTTCCTCGCCATCGGCCTGACGACCGCGGAAGGTCGCCACCTCGATGACCTCACGACCGTAAACCACGTGGGCGAGACGGAAGCGCCGTCCGATCAACCGGCAATTTCGGAACAACTGGCGGATCTCTTCGGGATGCGCATCGGTGGCGATATCGAAATCTTTGGGTTCGCGCCCCAGCAGCAGATCGCGCACACCACCGCCCACCAGGCAGGCCTGATAGCCGGCATCCTTGAGACGATATAGAACCTTCAGCGCGTTGGGACTGATATTGGCGCGGGTAATCGCGTGTTCGGAACGCGGAATGACAATGGGTGCAGTGGGCTTGATTGCGACGTCTTCCTGCTGACTCTTCCCGTTATTGGAACCTAAGAAGCCACGGACCAATTCACTGACACGGCCGATCTTTTGTAATCCCCATTTTTTCACCCGGCTGCGCCTTGCATCTGCTCGTTTGTTAAAATTATCCGAGGTCACTCGTCTCGCGAGTCTCCTCTACCGCCCTGTGGCAGTGCCGACTTGCCCCCATCTCGCAAGATCGACAGCTTACTTGAGTACGCGCACCACGCGGCCGAGATTGGCTTCAAGGTCGCGCAACGCAGCTTGTACTCGATCAGTGCGCGCGTATAATAGCACCGCCCAGAGCCAGGGGCAGCATTACCGGGCTTTGCGGACTCCAAGTCCCACCTCGCTCCCTTCGTCTAGTGGCCTAGGACGCTGGCCTCTCACGCCGGTAACAGGGGTTCGAATCCCCTAGGGAGCGCCATATAAATGCAGGTGCTAGGGCCGAGGTTCTAGGTGCTAGTAAAATCTTCCACCTTCTTCACCTCGTCCCTGAATCAGTAACTCGCCGCCTCAGCCATCTCACGCATCACTGCGTTCAACGACGACAGGTGCTAGGGCCGAGGTTCTAGGTTCTAGGTTCTAGGTTCTAGGTTCTAGGTTCTAGGTTCTAGGTTCTAGGTTCTAGGTTCTAGGTTCTAGGTTCTAGGTTCTAGGTTCTAGGTTCTAGGTTCTAGGTTCTAGGTTCTAGGTTCTAGG
>JAHJQQ010000019.1 GCA_018819175.1 Gammaproteobacteria bacterium | reverse complement strand
ATCTATGGGGGACGGGGCCCGTTTGCCGCGATCCTGCGTTGCACCTCGCTTATGTACGTCGAGTACACCGCGCTCAGTACGCCTTGGCTCGCGGCAAACGGGCCTCCGTCGCCACGGCGCGGATAGTGTTAACAGGCCCTAGCATCCACGACAGTAGAAGCGATAAGGTTTCTGATGGGCAAAAAAAACCCCCGCCAATTGGCGGGGGTTTTTGTACGGACTTGGAGGAGACTTAGACTTCCCCGCCAGCAGCCTTGATGAGTGCCTCTTCGATGGCATTCGGCGCGCACATGATGTTGAAGAAGGTAGCGCCGGTCTCGCTGGCGACCATCGGCAGATGCGGCCAGCTGATGGCAATACGGAAACGGGCATAAAGAGCATACACGTTACCGTCGGAGACCAGGATTTCGTACGGCAGATGACCAGTCGAACGCACTTCGTCTTTGTCCACGCGGCTCATGATGTACTGATCACCACTGCAACCGTCTGTCAGAGCAACACCGAACACGGTTTCATTCTTGCCTGGGATGTCGATACGATAAACCTTGCTGGCGCCGCCTTTGTTGGCGGACAGACCGGCTTCAACCGCAGCGATAGCCTCTTCCTGGCTGTCGTATTCCGCCAGGTCGCTCGGGTCATCGAAGTATTCCATGCCGAACATGTAGTGATACTTGCGCAGATCGGTTTCAGTCAACTGCTTCTCACCGGTGCCGAAGGTCTGCTTGTCGCCCAGGGCTGTTTTCAGTGCGGCTTGTGCGCTTTGCAGGTCAGCTTCGTTGGACAGACGGTAGGCGTTACCGTAGTACGTTGGGTTGGTATAGGAGACCTGGATTTCATCACCGACCTTGGTCAGGGTAACGCGCTGGCCAGCGGCATAGCCACCGAATTCGGTGCTGGCAGCTGCTTTTTTCAGGCCATCATTGGTGATAGCGATAATGGTGGCGCCTTCATAGGGGCTGTAGCTGCCTACGATTTCGAAACCTGCGCCCATAATCTTCTGCTTCACTTCTTCAGCTACCTGAGACATATCACCAGCGGTGGTATATGCCAGTGTGAAGGGTTTCAACGGCTCATCTGCGATGGCGACGCCAGCCGTGGCAAACATGATGGCTCCTGCCAGACAGGCTTTCTTGAATGATGGCAACATTTTGCTACTCCTCCGAACGATTATTGTGATCTCCTCAGACGAAAATCACGCCTGGGATTGTGTTATATGCCCTGCCTTCCGTGCCACGATGGTTGAGCATAAACTTCCTGCTCCAGCGACAACCACCATGACCTCTCAAAAGGGCTTAAGGTCATGTGCTTAGTTATTACCTTCTGGCCGCATAATGTCAAGCTTGACAATGCGCTGCCTAACCAGGCTGGCGTAACTGATCACTACCAGGGTTAAATTAGAATAAAAATTAACATTCAATTACTTATAAATACATCTTAATGTAGATAATTTATATACTGACGAGGCAACGTCATCGCCTGCCTACTCAGTTAAACTCCGCGCACCTACGCTTAAAAGAACGCTAACGCCTAGATGAAAAGCCCTATTCATGTCACTGTCGCCGCAATTTCAGAACAGGATGGTCAATTTCTCCTGGTCGAGGAATCCATCGCCGGCCAGCTACGGATCAACCAACCTGCAGGACATCTGGAAATAGGGGAATCGCTTCACCAAGCCGTGATTCGTGAAGCCTTGGAGGAAACGGCATGCACCTTCAAGCCGGAAGCACTTATTGGTATTTACCTATGGAAAAAGCCTGATTCAGATCTGACCTACCTGAGAGCGGCTTTTTGTGGTGTTGTGAGCACCCCTGATCCACATCGGCAACTCGATACCGGTATTGAACGTGCCATCTGGTTACGGCGTGATGAGATATTGCAGCGCGAAGCACAGTGGCGTAGCCCATTGGTATTACGCTGTGTTGACGACTACATCACCGGCAAACGCTACCCACTCGATGCACTCGTCAGCTTGATTGGACATGAATAAATACGTTTATAGAGCAGCAGCGCTTGCGCTTGTGATGATCTCATCCAGTTCGATTTACGCCGATGAAACAGTTACACCATTACACGCAGTGTCGTTCGATGTATGTCATCGTCAGGGCTGCGCAGAACACGCAGTGATACAGTTAACAGCAGACGAAAGCCAATCAATCACGCTCGCTTTTGCTGGACCGGCAGCGACTGCCGAACAGGAGAGAGCGGCTATCGCTCGTGCCATCGGCCGCTTCGAACAGTTGATAGGCCCACGCACAGGAACCGATCGCGACCTTGGCGGCACCTTTCCAGGCGCCTTCCGTGCAGGCCAGATGGACTGCATCGATGAATCGAACAACACCTCAACCTATCTGCATCTACTCGATAAAGCGGGCCTGCTGGTATGGCATGACATACTGACACCTTCAACCCGCCTACCAATCCCGCGTGGCTGGTGGCCGCATACCAGCGCGGTCATACGCGAGCGCGCAACCGGCACCAAATACGTGGTCGATTCCTGGTTTGAGGACAATGGAAAATCACCACATATAGTCGAACTGTCAGTCTGGAAACGCGGCTGGAAACCAGCCCCACAGGCTCCGGCACAATGACTCAGCAACGTGTCATCGTCGGCCTGTCGGGTGGCGTGGATTCCGCAGTCGCGGCCTTGCGTCTGCTGGAACAGGGTTACGCCGTCGAAGCCTTGTTCATGAAAAACTGGGATGAAGACGACCAGACAGATCATTGCCCCGCCGAACAGGATCTCGCCGATGCCGATGCCGTAGCACAACAGCTTGGCATCAAACTGCATCGCATCAGTTTTTCGACCGAATACTGGGATCGGGTGTTCGCCTATTTCCTGGAAGAATACCGCGCCGGTCGAACACCGAATCCCGATGTCATGTGCAACAAGGAAATCAAATTCCGCGCCTTTCTCGATTACGCCCTCAGCCTGGGCGCGGATTTCATTGCCACCGGCCATTACGCCCGCATAGAGCGCGACGCGAACGGCGCGCATCTCTGCAAGGGCAAGGACCTTGAGAAGGACCAGAGTTATTTTCTGCATCTGCTCGATCAAAGCCAGTTGCAGCGTGCGCTGTTCCCGCTCGGTGAACTGCGCAAAACCGAAGTGCGCCGCATCGCCGAACAGGCGGGCTTCGTCAATCACGCTAAAAAAGACAGTACGGGCATCTGCTTCATTGGGGAACGCAAATTCAGCGACTTTCTCGCCCAGTATTTACCCGCCCAGCCTGGCGAGATAATCAGTACCGAAGGTGAGGTGCTTGGTACACATCAGGGGTTGATGTTTCACACCCAGGGACAGCGACAGGGGCTGGGCATCGGCGGTCGTGCGGGCGATACTGGCGAACCCTGGTATGTCGTGGACAAAGACCTGATCGGCAACCGGCTCATTATCGCGCAGGGCAATGAACATCCCACACTGTTTCACCCTGCCTTGACCGCCGAGCAGGTTCACTGGATTGACCCCATCACACCCGAACTGCCGCTGCGCTGCCAGGCAAAAATCCGTTATCGCCAGCCGGATCAGCCCTGCACCGTATCTGCCACAACAAACGGAAATATCCAGGTCGACTTCGATTCTCCGCAACGCGCCATTACACCCGGACAGGCTGTGGTCTTCTATCAGGGCGATCATTGCCTGGGCGGCGCCACCATTACCCACGCCAACCAGGACTAGTGACCACCGTAATTCAACTACCGGTACAATGGCCGAATTGATAGCTGAAACGACAAACTCATGACCCACAACATAGCCGAACGCACCCTGGCTCTGGCCGCACTCTTTCAGGCCACCCAGCTGGTCCAGCATGTCGCACGCCGCGGTCAGGCGTCGGACTCTGACATTGAGGCCTGCATCGGTAGCCTGTTCCATCTTGACGCACCCTCAACCGAAGCGATCTACGGTGGTGCACAGAATCTGGCAACCGGGCTGCGTGCCCTGAGCAGCCGTCTCGGCGCCCGCGGTACCTCGGAAGATCTGGAAGTCACCCGCTATGTCATCGCGCTGCTGCATCTCGAGCGCAAACTGCTACGTCATCCCACCATGCTGGAAACACTGCGCATCGGTATTGAACGTATCAACAATCAGGTCAGCTTTTTCTCCCTGACACACAGCAATGTCATCGCTGCCCTCGGAGAGCTCTATCAAGCCACCATCAGCACCTTGCAACCGCGCGTCATGGTCGGTGGTGAGCCTACCTACTTAGCCGATAGCACCCGCGCCAATCTGATCCGTGCATTATTGTTGGCTGGCATTCGCGCCGCCGTGCTGTGGCGCCAGCTCGGAGGCAATCGTTGGCAACTGTTCTTAGGCCGCAGGAAGATCCTGGACGCAGCCCAACAGTTATTACAGCAACCTGCCAATTGATACGCGCCCAATTAATACGGTCGGCCTCGCCCGGGGCTGTTATGGCCCCGTCGAATCCCGCATAATGGCGCTTCCCAGCGTGGCCCCGCAGCATCTGATCAAGCCACGGATTTAACTCACCAATTCCCTGGAGTTCGCATGACCAACAGCTTTTCAGCGCGTGCCAGTCTGAGCGTTGCCAATCAAAACTATGAAATCTTCCGCCTGACCGCGCTGGAAACCGAATTCAAGGTGTCCCGGCTGCCATTCTCGCTCAAGGTTCTGCTGGAAAATCTGTTGCGCTTCGAAGACGATAAAACGGTCAGCGCCGACGATATCCGTGCGCTCGCCAACTGGGATGCACAGGAAGACCCCAACGTCACCGGCGGTCGTGAAATCGCCTACCGCCCCGCGCGCGTGCTGATGCAGGATTTCACCGGCGTGCCGGCCGTGGTCGATCTCGCCGCCATGCGCGATGCCATGCAGGCACTCGGCGGTGATCCGGACAAGATCAACCCACTGCAACCGGCGGAGCTGGTCATCGACCACTCGGTGCAGATCGACGCCTTCGGTCAGAAGGACGCGATGGACCTCAACGCCACGCTGGAATACAAACGTAACCAGGAACGCTATGCGTTTCTGAAATGGGGCCAGAAGGCCTTCTCGAATTTCAAAGTCGTGCCGCCGGACACCGGCATCGTGCATCAGGTGAATCTGGAATACCTGGCACGCACCGTGTTCTCACAAACCAACAATGGTGTACTGCAGGCCTATCCGGACACCCTGGTCGGCACCGATTCGCACACCACTATGGTCAACGGTCTGGGCGTGCTCGGCTGGGGTGTCGGCGGTATCGAAGCGGAAGCGGCCATGCTCGGTCAGCCGGTGTCGATGCTGATCCCGCAAGTGGTCGGTTTCAAACTGACCGGCAAGGTACCGGAAGGCGCCACCGCAACGGATCTCGTGCTGACCGTTGTCGAGATGCTGCGTAAACACGGCGTGGTCGGCAAGTTCGTCGAGTTCTTCGGCGACGGCCTGGATCATCTGTCGTTAGCCGATCGCGCCACGCTCGCCAACATGGCGCCCGAATACGGCGCGACCTGCGGCATATTCCCCATTGATGAAGAAACACTTAACTATCTGCGTCTGTCCGGTCGTCCCGACGATCAGGTCGCCCTGGTCGAAGCCTATGCGAAAGAGCAAGGCATGTTCCGTATGAAGGGGGCGCCAGATGCCGTTTACAGCAGCGTTGTCGAACTCGATATGAAGACCGTCGAACCGAGCCTCGCCGGACCCAAACGTCCGCAGGATCGTGTCCCTCTGAAAAAATCCAAGGCCATGTTCAACGACGCCCTGGCTGCGCTGAAGAAGGAACGCAACCTCACCAGCAAGCCAGCCAGCATGAACATCGCCGGCGGCACACATGAGATTACCGATGGCGCCGTGGTGATCGCATCGATCACCTCCTGCACCAACACCTCGAATCCGTCCGTGATGCTCGGCGCAGGTTTAGTCGCCAAGAAGGCCGCCGCGCTCGGTCTGAAAGTCAAACCCTGGGTGAAGACCTCGCTCGCACCCGGCTCGCAGGTGGTCACGGAATATCTGCAACAGGCCGGCCTGCTCGATGATCTGGAAATGCTCGGCTTTCACATCGTCGGTTACGGTTGCGCCACCTGCATCGGCAACTCCGGACCCTTACCGGAACCGGTCTCGAAGGCCATCGCCGAAGGCAATCTGTCGGCGTGCTCGGTGCTATCCGGCAACCGCAACTTCGAAGGCCGCGTGCACGCCGAAGTGCGCATGAACTATCTCGCCTCGCCGCCGCTGGTCGTCGCCTACGCTATCGCCGGCACCATGGACATCGATCTGTACAACGATCCCATCGGCGTCGACAGCAAGGGCAACAAGGTGTTCCTGAAAGACGTCTGGCCGACACAGAAAGAAGTCAGCGACATCGTCGCCAGTTCCGTCAATCGTGAAGAGTTCACACAGGTCTATGCGAACGTATTCGAAGGCGAGAACCGCTGGACCAGCCTGGCCTCACCGGAAGGCCAACGTTTTGCCTGGAGCGACGATTCGACCTACATCAAGAACCCGCCTTATTTCGATGGCATGACCAAGACACCCGGCAAGGTCAGCGACATAACCGGCGCGCGCGCCCTCGCGCTGCTCGGCGATTCGGTGACCACGGATCACATCTCGCCCGCAGGTGCGATCAAGCCCGACAGCCCGGCTGGAAAATACCTGCTCGAACATGGCGTGCAGAAAGGCGACTTCAACTCGCTGGGCTCACGTCGCGGTAATCACGAAGTCATGATGCGCGGCACATTTGCGAACATCCGCCTGCGTAATCTGCTCGCACCCGGCACCGAAGGTGGTGTGACCCTGCATCTACCCGATGGCAAAGAGATGTCGATCTTCGATGCCGCCATGCAATACCGTGACGAGAAGACGCCGTTGATCATTATCGCCGGCAAGGAATACGGCTCCGGTTCCTCGCGCGATTGGGCCGCCAAAGGCCCGTGTCTACTCGGCATCCGCGCCGTGATCGCCGAAAGTTACGAACGCATTCACCGTTCGAATCTCATCGGCATGGGTATCCTGCCGTTGCAGTTCAACGACGGTGAAAGCGCCAAGTCGCTCGGCATCACCGGTCGCGAAGTGTTCGCGATCGAAGGACTCGGCGATGGCTCCGCCAAGAGCGTCACCGTGAAAGCGACCGGCGAAGACGGTAAAGTAAAAACCTTCACCGCCCGCGTGCGCATCGACACCCCGCAGGAAGTTGAGTACTACCGCCACGGTGGTATCCTGCAGTACGTGCTGCGACAGTTGGCCGCTTGAAAATTGCGTTTTGAACCGCCAAGGCGCCAAGGTCGCCAAGAAAACCTATTCGAACCGCCAAGACGCTAAGGACGCCAAGAATGAATTGATGTAAAAAAAAATTGGTTTTTACATTTATTAACTTGGCGTTCTTGGCGCCTTGGCGGTTCAAAAATTATTCCCTTGGCGTCCTCGGCGTCTTGGCGGTTCAAAATCAAACACTGAGAATGACCATGGATCTGACATCCCTCACCGCTGTTTCACCCGTCGATGGCCGTTACGGCAGTAAGACTGATTCGCTACGCCCGATCTTCAGCGAATACGGTTTGATCCGGCATCGCGTACTGGTGGAAATCCGCTGGCTGCAGGCGCTCGCCGCGCATGAAGGTATCCCGGAAGTGCCGGCGCTGAGCGGTCACGCAACCAATGTCCTCAACGCCATTTTCGACAACTTCAGCGAAGCGGATGCGCAGCGCGTCAAGAACATCGAGCGCACCACCAATCACGACGTCAAAGCGGTCGAGTATTTTCTGAAAGAAAAGATCACCGGCAATGCGGAGCTGGAAGCGGTCAGCGAGTTTATCCACTTCGCATGCACCTCCGAGGACATCAACAACCTCGCCTATGCGCTGATGCTGCGCGAGGCGCGCGGTCAGGTGTTGCTGCCGACCATGGACAATGTCATCAACGCCATTGTCACGCTGGCGCACAACAACGCCGATTTACCTTTGCTCTCACGTACTCACGGCCAACCAGCGACACCGACCACCGTCGGCAAGGAAATGGCCAACGTCGCCTATCGCCTGCGGCGTCAACGCGAACTGCTCACCCAAGTCCCGATGCTCGGCAAGATCAATGGCGCCGTCGGCAACTACAACGCACATCTCATCACCTATCCGGACGTGGACTGGGCAACGTTTGCCGAAAAGTTCGTGACCGATCTCGGCCTGGATTTCAATCCTTACACTACCCAGATCGAACCACACGATTACATCGCCGAGATGTTCGACGCCATCGCGCGCTATAACACGGTGCTTATCGACTTCTCGCGCGACGTCTGGGGCTACATCTCGCTCGGTTATTTCAAACAGAAGACCGTCGCCGGCGAAGTCGGCTCCTCGACCATGCCGCACAAGGTCAATCCCATCGACTTCGAAAATGCCGAGGGCAACTTCGGTATCGCCAACGCGTTGTTCGATCACCTCGCCGCCAAACTGCCGATCTCACGCTGGCAGCGTGACTTGAGTGACTCCACTGTACTGCGCAACCTCGGCGTCGGCGTCGCGCATACCGTCATCGGCCTGGAATCGCTGCTGCGCGGCATGGGTAAACTGGAAGCCAATCCCGCGCGTACCGCGGAAGATCTGGATGCGACCTGGGAAGTGCTGGCCGAAGCCGTGCAGACCGTCATGCGTCGTTACGGCATCGAAAAGCCCTACGAAAAACTCAAGGAACTCACGCGCGGCAAAGGCATCGACGCCGAGTCCATGCGCGTATTCATTGATAGTTTGGATATCCCCGCCGATGCCAAGCAGCGTCTGCGTGCATTGACCCCCGCCAACTACATCGGAAACGCCACCGAACAGGCGCGGAAGATTTAAAGACATTCATCTTCACGGCGTTCAAGGCGCACGAACTAAAAACCCGTCACCAATACCCCCCACGTATCACCTCTCCCTTCGCGGGAAAGGCCAGGGAGGGGGCGTTACCACTAGGTCGGATGAAACAACCCCGCGAGCAATCGCGGAGTTGTTACGCTTAAGTAGAGATGGCCATTCTTAAACCTGTTACAGCGGCGTCAGCCACGCATCCGACAGGTTCAAAGAGGTAAACTCTATCTCAAAGAAACTCAGTATCATTGTCACTGTAGCCGCGACGTCACCCCCTATTTGAGTAGCATCCGGGTTTAGAGTCCGCTGCTGAGTAGAATCAGACCTTGAAGGGGCATGCCACGACGAAGATGACCGATCAATACCTGAGCGGTCATGAATTCAAGACGGTTGTGGTGCCCACAGACATGACATCTCGCCTGGCAAACAAGATCCATAGGAAACGTCGGAATGTGCTTGAGGGAGCTTCTCTTTGGCGTCGGGAGAGGACGACCTTGGACAGACCTTGAGAAAGTCTGTGGATAGAAAACGTAGCTGATGCCGGCCGGCGTATTGCGAAGATATTGCGAGAAACGGGGCTTACGGCCCCATGATTCCCGCAACAAATTGAAATTAAAAGGGAAATTGGTAGGCGCGATTGGACTCGAACCAACGACCCCCACCATGTCAAGGTGGTGCTCTAACCAACTGAGCTACGCGCCTGCGAAGGTTGGCAAAGATACAGGATCAGGGCCACGGCTGGCAAGCCATGTATACCCCATGGATGCCGTTCTCAGCGCCGATCTTGATGGTCTACTCGTCGGCCAGGACAGCCAGATCCGGCAGACCCAGCCCCTGTTCGCGAAGTTTATGTATCTGATCGCGTAGCCGTGCCGCATCCTCGAACTCCAGATTGCGCGCGTGCTCATACATCTGCTGTTCGAGTTTTTTCATACGCTGCACTACTTGAGCAGGCGACAACAGCGAATAATCGGCGGCCTGTTCCGCCACTTTGGTCCCGCGGCGTGCACCGCCCGGTGCTGCGGGGTTGGCGCCTTCCATAATATCGGCCACGCTTTTGCGAATGCTTTGCGGGGTGATGCCGTGTTTGAGATTGTGGGCAATCTGTCGATTCCGGCGCCGCTCGGTCTCATCCAGGGCCCGACGCATTGAGCCGGTCTCTTTGTCGGCATACAGGATGGCGCGCCCGTTTAGATTACGTGCCGCTCGACCAATGGTCTGAATCAATGAACGTTCGGAGCGCAGGAAGCCCTCCTTGTCGGCATCCAGAATCGCCACCAGCGAAACCTCCGGCATATCCAGACCTTCGCGGAGCAGGTTGATACCAACCAGCACATCGAACTCACCCAAGCGCAGATCGCGGATGATTTCCACACGCTCGACGGTTTCGATATCCGAATGCAGATAACGCACGCGCACATCGTGTTCGGCCAGATACTCCGTCAGATCTTCCGCCATACGCTTGGTCAGCGTCGTCACCAGCACACGCTCATGCACAGCGACACGTTTACGGATCTCGGACAGCAGATCGTCGACCTGACTGGTCGCCGGTCGCACTTCGATTTCCGGATCGACCAGGCCGGTCGGGCGCACCACCTGTTCGACCACCTGTGCGGCATGTTCCGCCTCGTACACACTGGGCGTGGCGGACACGAAAATGGCCTGTGGGGCGAGGCGCTCGAACTCTTCAAATTTCAGCGGCCGATTGTCCAGCGCCGACGGCAGACGGAAACCATATTCAACCAGCGTTTCCTTACGCGAACGATCACCTTTGTACATAGCACCAAGCTGGGGAATCGTGACATGCGATTCATCGATGACCAGCAGCGCGTCGGCCGGGAGATAATCGAACAATGTCGGTGGCGGTTCGCCGGCCTGACGGCCGGACAGATAGCGGGAGTAGTTTTCGATGCCCGAGCAGTAACCCAACTCCACCATCATTTCGATATCGTATTGCACACGCTGCTGCAGACGCTGCGCCTCGACCAGCTTGTTAGCGGTATACAGCTGATCCAGGCGTTCGCGCAGCTCGTCCTTGATCTCATCAATCGCATCCAGAATGGTCTGACGCGGCGTCACATAGTGGGTCTTGGGATAAATGGTGGCACGCGGGACCTTGCGTGATATCGCGCCGGTCAGCGGATCAAAATAGGCGATGTTCTCGATCTCGTCGTCGAACAGTTCGACACGCACCGCATCGCGGTCCGAGTCGGCCGGATAGATATCGATCACCTCACCACGCGCACGATAGGTACCCCGGTGCAACTCGACATCATTGCGGGTGTACTGCAGTTCGGCCAGCCGGCGCAGGATATGACGCTGATCCACTTTCTCGCCGCGTACCAGATGCAGCACCATGCTCAAGTAGGAACGCGGATCACCCAGACCGTAGATCGACGACACCGTGGCCACGATGATACTGTCAGGCCGCTCCAGCAGCGCCTTGGTCGCTGACAGGCGCATCTGCTCGATGTGCTCGTTAATCGAGGCATCCTTCTCGATGAAGGTATCCGACGAAGGAACGTAGGCCTCAGGCTGGTAGTAGTCGTAATAGGAAACGAAATACTCGACCGCATTGTCCGGGAAGAACTCGCGGAACTCGCCATAGAGCTGCGCCGCCAGGGTCTTGTTCGGCGCCAGCACCAGGGCCGGACGCTGCACTGCCTGAATCACGTTGGCGATGGTGAAGGTCTTGCCGGAACCGGTCACGCCCAGCAGGGTCTGGTGCGCCAGACCATCACCAATACCCTCGATCAGACGGCGGATCGCCTCGGGCTGATCACCCGCCGGCTGCATTTTGGTTGTAAGGTTGAAATTACTGCTCACAGGGGATTCTTAGTCGCGCACAGTTACAGTATGATTACGGCCCGATAAAGGTGCGTCGGGCACAGAATTGCCGAATTTATCGGGATAAATACGTGAAAAACACACTCACTCTCGCGGCCCGGGTCGGTCGCATCAAGCCCTCACCTACCCTGGCCGTCACGGCGCGCGCGGCAGAACTGCGTGCTGCCGGTCGTGACATTATCGGGCTGGGGGCAGGTGAACCCGATTTCGACACACCTGACCATATCAAAGCGGCCGCGATTGCCGCCATCCAGGGCGGCCAGACCAAATACACCGCCGTTGATGGCACTCCCGCGCTCAAGGCGGCCATTATAGCCAAGTTCAAGCGCGATAACGGCTTGAACTTCGCACCTGATCAGATTCTGGTGTCCTGTGGCGGCAAGCAGAGCTTCTACAATCTGGTTATGGCCCTGCTCAACCCCGGTGACGAGGTCATTATCCCCGCGCCCTATTGGGTGTCCTACCCCGATATGGTGCTGCTGGCCGATGGTAAGCCGGTCGAACTCCCCGCCGGCATTGAGCAGCGGTTCAAGATCACCGCCGCGCAACTTGAAGCGGCGATCACACCCAAGACACGTCTGTTCGTCATCAACAGCCCCTCGAATCCAACCGGTATGGCCTATACCCGCGCCGAATTGGCCGCGCTGGGCGAGGTGCTGCGCAAGCACCCGCAAATTGTGATCGCCACTGACGATATGTACGAGCATATCCTCTGGGCCGACGAGCCCTTCTCCAATATCCTCAATGTCTGCCCGGATCTGCTGAACCGCACGATCGTGTTGAACGGTGTCTCCAAGGCCTATTCCATGACCGGCTGGCGTATCGGTTACGCCGGTGGCCCGGTGGAGCTCATCAAAGCCATGAAGAAGGTGCAGTCACAAAGCACCTCGAACCCCGCCTCTATTTCACAGGCCGCCGCGACAGCAGCGCTGAACGGGGATCAGACGTGCATACAAACCATGCTCAAGGCCTTCAAGGAACGCCACGATTATCTGGTCGACGCATTGAATGGACTGCCGGGTTTCAGCTGTCTGCCAAGCGATGGAACTTTTTATGCCTTCCCCAATGTGCAGGATGTCATAGATCGACTGCCGGACATCAATAACGACGTGGAGCTTGCTGAGAAGCTCATCTCAGAGGCGAATGTCGCGCTGGTACCAGGGTCTGCGTTTGGTTCGCCGGGGCATGTACGGCTATCATTCGCAACCTCGCTGGACACGCTCAAAGAGGCCGTGACACGTATCCAGAAGTTCTTGAGCAACAGCGTAAAATAGGCAAGGAAATAGCCTGTCCGGTGGTTGACGCATCGCGCAACCATCCAGTATGATCTGCGCCCTCTGGTAGAGATATTCCCCGGTAGCTCAGTCGGTAGAGCGGATGACTGTTAATCATTAGGTCGGCGGTTCGAGCCCGTCCCGGGGAGCCACTACTCTCCCCCCTTCCCAAGCCCATCCCACACAAACACACGTTGAATACCAGCCGGCTCGCAGGCTCGGCCAGATATACGCCGTGATAACGATTACGACTGTATCCGAATGATTTGGCCCAATATCCAATCGGTAAAGGGGGCCACGACCACTCAGAGATCGATGTCAGGCCTTCTTGCGGGCAGCTGAGGATTCGCCAAAACGACTATTAAGATAGGCGCTGAACTCTTCACTGAGTTCTTTGTGCTTGAGCGCATACTCAACCGTGGCCATCAAATAGCCCAGTTTACTGCCGCAGTCATAGCGTGTGCCTTTGAACTGATACGCCAGCACCTGCTCTTCTTCCAACAGCCGTGCGATGGCATCCGTCAGCTGGATTTCACCACCGGCGCCGCGGTCCGTGGTCTCCAGCAGATCGAAGATCCTTGGTGTCAGAATATACCGGCCCACAACAGCAAGGTTGGACGGCGCATCTTTGGGATTCGGCTTTTCGACGATGCCATTGACGCGATGCAGGCGTTCCTTGAACAAGTCTGCCTTGACGATACCGTACTTGTCAGTATCCGTATGCGGGACTTCCTCTACCCCCAGCACACTGGTACTGTGATATCTGAAAACTGACACCATCTGCTGCAGACAGTTTTTATCTTCGCCATCAATCAGGTCATCGGCCAAGATCACCGCAAAGGGTTCATCACCGACAACGGGTTTGGCGCAGAGTACCGCATGCCCCAGACCCAGAGCCTCAGGTTGGCGGACATAGACACAAGAGACACCCTTCGGCACCACTTCTCGTACGATCTTCAGCAATGCTTTTTTGCCGCGCTTCTCCAGCTCATTTTCCATTTCGTAGTTTTTGTCGAAATGGTCTTCAATTGCACGTTTACTGCTGCTGGTGACAAAGATCAATTCGTCGCAACCCGCGGCGATTGCCTCTTCGGCGGCATACTGGATCAGTGGTTTATCAACTATCGGCAGCATTTCCTTGGGGTTGGCCTTGGTTGCCGGTAAAAACCGAGTACCCATACCCGCGACGGGAAATACTGCCTTTTTGATTTTCTTTTTCATGCCTTGGACTTGACCTCGAACGGTATGACGTTGCTTTCCTGTGCCTGAGCCGGGGCCTGCATCTCCGGCACCAGTTCACGAATTGCCTTCATAATCGCAGGTTCATCATAGTGCTGGCAAGCCTCTTCCAGACGCTGCATGCGCTGATCGAGGTAATCTCCATCGACCGGTCGCGCCTGGGCCAGCAGAATTTTCTCATGCGAGGTGCCCGACAGCTCTTTTTCGTGAAATAGTTCCTCGAACAGCTTTTCGCCCGGGCGTAGGCCCGTGAACTTGATTTCGATATCCTTGCCCGGCTCCCGACCTGAGAGGCGGATCATCTGTTCGGCCAGATAGGTGATTTTCACCGGCTCACCCATATCGAGCACAAAGATCTCACCGCCCTTGCCCATCGCTCCCGCCTGGAGGATCAGCTGGCAAGCCTCCGGTATGGTCATGAAATAACGGATCATCTCCGGGTGCGTCACGGTCAAGGGGCCTCCAGCACGAATCTGCTCCCTGAACAGCGGCACGACGCTGCCCGCCGATCCCAGCACATTACCAAACCGCACGGTAATAAAACGCGTCGCTGATCGACGATCCAGATTCTGGCAGAAGATTTCCGCAACGCGTTTACTGGCACCCATGACATTGGCCGGGTTCACCGCCTTATCGGTGGAAATCATCACAAAGGCATCGACTGCATGTCGATCAGCAGCCAGCGCCATTGTGCGTGTACCTAGGATATTGTTACGGGCGGCCTGGCGAACCTGATGCTCCAGCATCGGGACATGTTTATAGGCCGCGGCATGAAAAATCACCTGAGGCAAATGCTTAGCTAGCACGTTGTCGACCAAAGTGGTATCTGTGACATCACCGAGGCAAACCTGCAGTTCGAGTTGTGGGTAAGCCTTACGTAACTCACGCTCAATCTCAAACAGATTGAATTCACTTTGTTCAAACAACACCAGCGATGCAGGGCCTATACCTGCTACCTGACGGCACAGCTCCGACCCAATCGAGCCACCACCTCCGGTAACGAGCACCCGCTTACCCTGCAGCTCATTGCGGATACTGTTCCAATCCAGTGATACAGGCTCACGACCCAGTAGATCGTCGATACCAACTTCACGCAGAGAGTCGACCGCGACCCTTCCAGCAACCAAGTCCTGGAATCGTGGCAAAGTCCTGAAAGGCACCCCGGCGTGTTCACAGAAACCGACAATGCGCTGCATCTCCTTGCTCTGCGCGGACGGTATTGCCAATATGATCAGATCAATATCATATTGTTCTACCAGTTGCTGTAACTGATCAGGCTGCCCCAGGACACGCACACCCTGGATATCCATGCCGACCTTGCGGGCCTTGTCGTCGACGAAACCGACCGGAATCAGCGAGCGTGCGGGATCTCTGAACATATCACGCGCCAGCATATCGCCGGCGCGTCCTGCGCCTACAATGAGTACCCGCTTACCTTCGCCGATATATAGACGCCGGTCTTTGATCCAGCGGTAAAGTAGACGTGGGAAGCTCAGGAGTCCCACAAGAAGTACTGAATAGAGCGGGAAAATCGACCTCGGCATCAGCTCCATACGGCTAATTACAAAGATAATGACCATCACACTGAATGTACCGGCGATGACCGCCTTTATGATGCGTATCAGATCAGGTATGGAAGCGAATCGCCAATGGCCGCGATACAGCTGGAAGTACAAGAATGTCCCTGCCTGTGCGATAACGACAAGAGGAATCCATTTTAGCGCCGAACTCATGAACTCTGGCGGAATCACTCCCATGTTGAATCGCAGCCAATAGGCGCCAAACCAGGCTGCAGGAATCATTGCTAAATCGTGCAGGAAGGCAACAGAGGGATTGCGTAGCCAGCGATTGAGTTTAAATGCTTGCATTGCGCCTTATTTCCATAATATGGATTGCGACGGCGATACAGAGATAGCCAACAGCCAGCGCCAATAATACCAACTGCTGCATACGCTCGCTTTCACCGTTGATGGCAAGCGCCGCAACTGCGCATATTAGCATTACAACATACTCTGCTAATACAGTACGGCGATGCCCCCAACCAAGCTGTACAAGACGCTGATAATAATGACTGCGATGAGCGAGCCATATTCGTTCGCCACGCACCGCTCGACGCAGTAAGGTCATTGTCGCATCGACCACGAAGGGTGAAAAGACCACAAGTGTCACCCAAACCCAGGCGATTCCTCGCCTGCTAGCCCAAATAGCAAACGCCGCGACCAGGAAACCGAGAGTAGTCGAACCGGAGTCGCCCATAAATATCCGGGCTGGCGGGAAGTTGAACCATAGAAAACCTGCCGAGGCCGCGCACACTGCCATCGCTGCTCCGGAAAACAGGGCATCTCCCTGCTGCCACCCGAGAATAGCCAGGACACCAAAGCCGATCACGGTCATGCCTCCTGCAAAGCCATCCATGCCATCCATGAAATTGTATAGATTGATCAACCAAAGCGACATCATTACTGTCAATAGAGTGAGCACAGGCCCTGGAGAGAGCGCTATACCCGGAATAATATCTCCATCAATGACAAAACCGCTACGGATCAGAATTAGTGCAGCACCGAATTGAATGATCAATCGTAAATAGTGAGGCAATCCATATCGGTCATCCAGAATCGAAACACAAAAAACCAAAACCGTACCCATAAAAATCTGAACCGGAATTTGAGCTGGCGAAAATAACAAATGCAGCAACCAGCCTAAAAACAATGCTGCACAAATTGCGATTCCACCAGTACGAGGCATTGGTACAGAATGCAAAGAACGCTCATTCGGCTGGTCGAGGATACAGATTGCCGCATCCGTACGCGCCAACCACCGCGTTAATACCAAGGAGGTCAATCCTACCAATAGAATGATAACTGCAACTGACATCAGTCAGCTCCCGCCGAATCTTATAATAGTGGTAAACACAAAAAGCATACCTTTATCAGCCACCTTCATATGAGCAATGAGTAACTAAACTCAGTACAACTGATACAGAATACTGTTTCAGACGCGCCTGCCTAACAATATCAGCACGGAGGCATCCACACCCAGGCGCTTGAGCACAATATATCGCATGTAAATATTCCAGAAGGCTGTTGTGATCGCCGTTGCGCTGGCTGCACCGATCAAGCCGAACTGAGGAATCAGGGCAAAATTCAACGCTAAATTCAATCCAGCCGCAAGAACAAGGATCTGCATCATTTTCACCTGTTGTCCGGTCATCGCCATAACGAAATCGACCGGTCCTGACAACGCATTGATCAACTGGCCACATACCAGTATAAGTAGCGGCACATAAGCTGACACATACTCTCCGCCAAAGAAACCGAGGATGGAGCGACCGAATAATACGATTACAAGCACCAGAGGCACTGTGAGCAGCATTACTCCCTTGGAAAGAGTGACTAACATGCGCTGCATTCCGGCAATATCATTTCGAGCATGCAGGCCGGCGATAAGCGGCCCGACAATGATATTGGCCGATGCGAGTGCAAATACAATCAGATCGCCGATTCGACTGGCTGCAGCATAGTGTCCTGCCTGCTCATGGCCGGACAGGACACCAAGCAGCATGATATCCAAACGCACAATCAGTAGTTGCAAACCTGCAATAAGAAACAATGGGACGGCAATTCGCAGCCACTCATGAATTCGCACTGAGTGTGGCGATGCCATAACGCCAGCAGGCATAGCACGCCGCAGCCAGTAATTACCCAATAAAAAAGCAACCAATACAGCCAAACCATTCATTGCAAGCGCCATTGGTGCCGAAACCGACTTCCCTAGGCCCCAAGTCAGTCCCGCAACCAGAGACATGAGCACCAATGGTCGAACTATAAGCTCTGGTGACAAGGCTGCAGCGACAAAGTGCAAACCACGCAGAATAGACTGCCTCTGCAAGGAAAGTGCTGCAACTGGTAAGATAGCCATGCCAATTAGAAATGCCCAGCTTGTATCGGTGGATATCCGATCGCCAATCACCACCACCAGTAGCAGTGTGGCAGCACTAAAAATACTAATGCCAAGGGTTAAACTTATAAGACTGCAATGCCGCACCAATCCCCGTAAATGTGACCAGTCAGCCGTGCCGGAAAAGATAGGAACGAAACGCAGCAATAGATTGTTACTACCCAGTAGCGCCACCATTACCAATACCTGCAGTGAAGCCATGACTGTCGCAAAAAGACCATACCCTTGCGCGCCCAATATGCGCGCCAAAATAATCTCAGCTAGAAATATTAAAGCTGCACCACTGCCCTGGATTATAAAGGAGACTAGAGAGCCACGCGCCAGGAGATGGGTTGGCGTGCTGCCCGAGAATATCGAAGATATATACTTTCTCACCAGGCCGCTTCTCCGATAGCCTATCAAACTTGGCACGGCCGCATTCATAAATGGAATGCCATGCGTCAATATTTACGATTCATTAATTCGGATTAATTATCCGATTCACGCGACCTAAGGAAATCCTGTGCCGTGATTAACAAACCCTGATCGACTGTCAAAGGCGGCATCCAGTTCAATATTCTATTGGTCTTACTCATATCTACCTGCAGTGAGGAACAGAGACTCATAGCCATATCACCCTTTCCAAGTAACCGCAGACTCGTATCGAGTAATTTTTGTGGTACTGGAAACAATCTTGCCGGTTTACCTAATAAAGCACCAAGCCGTCTCAGCAACTCTGGCGTTGAAAGATCTTCTCCGTCCGAGACCAAAAAAGTCTGATTCGCCGCAGCAGGATGCTCGATACAGGTAACAATCAGACTTATTAGGTTATCAAGGGCCAGCAGACTGCGTTTGTTATTAACAGCAGCTAGCGGCAAGGGTATGCCACGCATCAGCCAGCGCATCATGGTATGAAAGTTGGCTTTCACGCCGGGACCATAGACCAGCGGCGGCCGAATGATCACCACCTCCATGCCGGCTCTGGCCGATAGATCATTTAATCCGTTTTCAGCTTCAAATTTGGAAACAGCATATGGACCAACAGGATTTGGCGCATCGCTCGCCTCAAATGGCCGGTTCAAATGCGTGCATTCTCCATTAACTTTAATCGAGCTAATATACACAAAGCGTTTTACACCAGACGATAAAGCCTGAAGTGCCAGATTCAATGTGCCCAGAGCATTCGACTCGCGATAAGCTTCCAATGCTTCATTCGAACCATCACTGGTAACATGCACAAGAGCGGCGTTGTGCACTACAACATCAACGTTCTTGAGCACATTCCTCCAGTCAGTATTAGGACCCACCTCGTCAATTGATTGAATTAATGGCGGTAAAGATGGCGTAATCCGTCTTACACTGGCCAGTGGCTGATGCTTCTCGGAATCAAGCAGACTATTTACAAGTGCACATCCGATGAAGCCTGCACCACCTGTTACGAGTATTTTCATTTTTGCAGTTTCAGACATATCCATATGACTTTATTGAATTGTATTCCGGATGAACTTCTTGACTAGCTTATATTACGCAGATTGAACGCATACGCGGCATGTTTGAAAAAATAACGGGCCATACTAGTCATATGCCATAGCATGTATTTAAAGTTGCGATGACTTTCCCTGCGCGCATCATGTATAACATGCACTGAGGGGCAGAGCACCACCTTCCGTCCTGACTCCCATAGACGCGCACACAAATCGACATCTTCATAATATAAAAAGTAATTCTCATCAAAGCCATTTAGAGCAATATAATCTGAGCTACGAATAAGCATAAACATACCTGCAACCCATGGCACAGGCATCGGCGGGCTACCTAGATCATAGAGCAACCTCCCCTTGCATCGAAACAGAGCCTTCTTTGCCAATCCAAAGGACGTTGGGAAATGTCGCGCACTATCTTCTAACCCACCAGCTGGATTTACCACAGCCGGCGCACATAGCGCACTGTCATCTGACTGCATACATTTCAGCAGTGTTGGAAATGGATTTTCATCGAGCCGTATATCAGGATTTAGAACTACAAAATACGGTGTCTTGACCATTTGAAAGGCGGCGTTATGGTTGGCACCGAAGCCTATCGGTTTCGGATTCTCAATAATAGATAATCGAATAGGTGTTGAAATGGCAATACTAGGCTCGGGAATGTTACGAATAAGAATAACTTCATCTACTTCAGGGCATAAAGACAAATCCGTCAATAAGTCAGGGAGTAACGAGCCATGCCCGTGACTAACTATAGACACAGTGATTTCAGCCATATTTAGATATTACTAATCACGCATGAAAACGGCGTAAAGGCAATACTGCGGCAGATGCTTATCGAGCCAATCGCTTTTAAAAGGCGTATAGAACACCATCGATTTTGTAAAGTTAGCATCACGCATTGTGTCTTCTAACTTTCCCTCCTCGTAGAACACTTTATGATCCTGGTCACACGTATATCCATGACTACCAGGGACACCAACAAGCAGGCGTCCACCAGAAACCATTACACGTCGTATCTCAGATAATAGCCTGTGCGGCTCTACTAAATGCTCAAGAACATTATCCAGCACAACACACTCAAAACTGGAATCTTCAAAGGGAAGGCTATCCACTCTCATCAATCTCGCGTCAAGCCCACGTTTTTTGCACCAATCTACTGCAAAAGCATTGACATCAACACCTACAGTATCAGGATGAAATGCAAGGAAGTCGCCTATCCCACAGCCAATATCAAGTATGCGCCCGTACAAGTGTCGCTTCAATTTTGGATAGAGCCAATACTTTCGGTACAGATGACCTGATAAGCTACGTCTGCGAAGATAATTGAAGTAATCCTCCTTATCATTCAAATTAACTAGCGCAGGATTGATAGTTTCATGCCCACTTACAATGGACAATATATCGCTAGATTTGCCTTTTAACCTTTTACCATGCCGCCGCACCGGCAATATCCGTTTATCCATAAAACGGGTAATTTCAGAAATTGGTATTATTCGCTTAGCCTGGACGGCACGCCGCTTACACCAGATTGATTTTATACCTTTCACTGCATCCCATTTAGCACGCAGAATAACCTGCCACCTGCCCTCATATGTAAATAATATTATCGCAGCGATGTTCATCGCGATATGCAATGGCAAATATAGCCAGAAGGCATAACCGGGCATATCTTTTATATAAGTCCATACTAGGTTTCTATGTCCGTAATACACCGAGAAATCACTCTGATGTCCGCCGGATGTCACCGATCCAACATGATAAGCGAGCGCCGACGGAACAAATAGGCAACGATACCCCATTAACCTTAGTCGGAAAGCAAGATCTACATCCTCAAAATAACAGAAATAGTCTTCATCAAATCCTCGCGCTTCTTCCCATGCCTCCCGTCGATACATAGCTGCTGCTGCACAAGGCGCGAACACCTCCTCCTCAACTATGATTGAAGATGCAATATGCCTTCCATACCCTCTTCGCCATCCAATACCACTAATATGATATACATCTCCAGTGCCATCCAAATATTCCAGCTGATTAGCCATTATAGTTTGACACGCAAAGCAAGAATATTCTGGCTGACGCTGTGATGCAGAAATAAGATTTAATAGGCAATTAGGATCCAGAAAGGCATCTGGATTCACTAGAACAATCCATTGGCAATCCCCTATGTGTGAGACAGCCATATTATTTGCGCGCGCAAATCCAGTATTTTCATCGAGCTTGATGTAGATAGTATTGTCTGGCGTTTCACAAGATAAGGATAAGGGAGCATTATCACTATTGTTATCAATGACGACTACGCGAGTTGGCTGACAACTTTGATTTTTGATAGCTAGTAAACAGCGTTCAAGGCAATCAAATGAATTCCAGTTAACTATGATCACGCCAATTGAAGTGTTCATTCAATGCTCATTTCATTCATAATTTCAGGCGGCAACTATAGACCCTGACAGACTCTACCGTCAGTTATTATGTAGTTACAAATAAAGTGGATTTACATCTCAAAATCGCCTTAGGCGCGGCGACTTCTTTGAGTCCAAAAGCGCATGATTAGGTGGAAATGTAAGGCGCCACACCAGTTGCAATGTCTGCCAGTATATCTGTCAGTTAGCCTCCGACCAATATTGAGTAAGTTAATCTAATTCATAATCGCTTTCCGCTTAAATAATCATTAGAAGCTGCGGCTCTCATCGGCATTATGAGAAAATTCTACTTCTGATGTCTCCTAGTTTTGGAGATGATTACCACTGTATTCACTATCAACGTTGAAACTCCGTCTCGTTCAAGCAATAAAGCCTTCTGAGTCGTTGTTATGTAATAAGAGGCAGTTCTTGCTGAGCTCTATCGTAATCATCAGGGATGCCGATATCTATAAAATATGCATTAGTAATATATGCTTTTATTGGAATTTTGCTGTAGTAGCGCTGCAGGAAGTCAGTTTCGAAACTGAACCTATTTGGCAAATCAAAAGACTTTAGTGATCCCGGATTTATAATATAGATGCCCGCATTTATCAGTCCGGCGCCTTCAACACACTTTTCCTTAAAACCTGATACCCTTCCATTAGTTACCGTAACTGATCCATATCTAGATGCATCTGGCACGTCGCGCAATATCATAGCTACATCTGCATGTGCGGTGGAATACCATTGTAGAAAGCTACGATAATCAATATTTAAAAATGTATCACCATTAAGCACTATCACTGGGTCAGTTATGTGTTCTTGCATGGCATGAACAATTGCGCCACCAGTACCTAGTGGCTCAGTTTCTACCGCATAACTTAAAGAAGCATTACGATAACTTTCTCCGAAATGATCAATAATAACGTCTGCACGAAAACCGACTGAGAGAATGATTTCATTTATGCCGCCAATAATAAGCTGATCTAATAGATATTCAAGAAATGGACGCTCTCCCACAGGTGCCATAGGCTTTGGAATATCTGCTATTCTCTCCTTGAGTCGTGTTCCTAATCCACCAGCAAGTACAATTGCTTTCATTTTAAGTGCTCAAAGAGTCTTTTCTCGATCAAATTACAAATAATGTGCCCAATGAGAATATGTCCTTCCTGAATCTTTGGTGTACTGGCGGAAGGTATTTCAATTACGTAGTCTGATGCTTGTACGATATCGGCCTTTTGATTGCCTGTCATTCCAACGGTGGTTACTCCCATCTTTCGTGCCACGGTTAAACCAGCGAGCACATTTGGCGAGCAACCCGATGTGGATATTCCAAACAATACATCTCCAGGTCTAGCTACAGCCTCTACCTGTCTAGAAAACAAACAATCATAGCCATAGTCATTGGCGATAGCTGTCATTACTGAGCTATCCACTGTCAGCGCGAAGGCTGGCAAGCCCGGTCTGTCAAATGATAGCCGACTAACCATTTCACCAGCCAGGTGTTGGCAATCAGCCGCGCTTCCGCCATTGCCCATGAACAGAAGTTTGCATTTATTATTTAATGCTGAAACGCAGACATCTACTACATTTTTAACCACAGCTATAAGATGATTATCATTTTGTATAGCAGTAAAGACGTCTACACTCTCGGTAATCTGCGCATGAATCATATTATCCATCAGAGTTTCCAGGCTTGAGTACCGTGCTTGGTAAAGTGACAGTTACTGACCTGACCCTCAAATCTATTCAGCGCACGAATCACGTCCATGCGTCTATCAGGTGGCGCAAAGAACATCATAAAGCCTCCGCCGCCAGCGCCTGAAACTTTCCCCGCAGATGCACCAGCATCAATGGCCGCCTCATAGATTCCATCGATGAATGGATTCGATACTGTCTTTGCAGAAGATTTTTTGCTCTCCCATCCTTGTCGCATAGAGTCTACAACTCCTTCAAAATCCCCTTTGAGGATACATTCCTTCATAACCAGGGCCTCCCGTTTGATACCATGCATCGCAACAACTGAACCGCCCTGCACATTGCTGGCCTGATCCGCGATAATACGCGCTGACTCGCGTGATACTCCAGTATAAAAGAGTAACAATGAAGCCTCTAATTCACAGATAATCCAGTTCTTTACTCTGAGAGGATTGATCACGGCTCGTCCATCAGCATAGAATTCCATGAAGTTAAACCCACCGAACGTAGCAGAATACTGGTCTTGCCTACCCCCGCCCAAACCACAGTCTATACGCTCAATTTTGAATGCCAACTGAGCGATAGCATAGTCATCAAGTGGCAGATTGAGAAGTTCAGCGAATGCCCTGATCATTACGACGACTAACGTTGAAGAAGACCCTAGACCGGATCCGGCCGGAGCATCGCAAAATGTGCTCAACTCCAGAGGAATAGGCTGCCCATTGTTGTAACGGTGGATCATTTCGTTATATACGGCCTTGTGTAAATCAAGGCTCCCATTTAGTTCTAATGTCTCAGAGATGTCCTTTTCTTCCTCCTCCTGCCGATCAGTTGCAACAAAACGCACATACGACTCATCAAGCGTTTTGATTACCGCATACGCATAACGTCCAATCGTCGCGTTTAGTACATAACCACCATAGATATCACAATAAGGCGAGACATCTGTACCGCCACCAGCCAAACCTAGTCGTAATGGAGCTCGAGCACGCACTAACATCAGATCATTGCCTCTTACAATAGTTTTTCATCTAGAAACGGGGGCAAGTCTTGATTTGCGTGCTTTAGCGTCTGAAGATCGTTTTTATATTGATTAAAATGCAATCGAGCTTCACGATCAGGCTGGTTTTTATCTACAGGCAGCCGTCCACCTGCAGAAATTTCTGCATCTAGTCGTTTTCTAATAACGAACTCGATTCCGCATTCCCCGATCGGAGTCAAAGTTTGATCATACCGCGGCAGTTCGAAGCGATACGTTTCCGATAACTGAGCGAGCCTTACGAGTTCCGCATCATCTCCAAGAATTCCAATGAGATCCACGACGTTCACCGAGTGCTGACTCCACGAACGTTGCTTCATGATCGTGAAGGTCCACTTGTGATCCTTATTGAATGAGCTTGGGAACACACCCTGCTCATAGAGATCCTCGTCCGGAACCGTTACCACGAGATATCCCCCAGGACGCACTACCCTAAGCCAATTTCTGATGCCTTCCATTGGATCGACTAGGTGCTCCAAGCAGTGGCTGCTATGCACGAAATCGAATGCGCCATCGCTCACACCTTGAAGGTATTGGGCATCGCCATCCTCCCAATCCCATGTCCTGACGCTCTTCACCAGCGGGAATAGTTCCTTATACAACAGCAGTGGGTCCGGCTTGCCACCGATATCAACACCGTCACCTACGAAATAGCGGCGCACAAAGTTCGAGTCGGCGAGTCTCCGCTGAATGGATTTGCTGCATTCTTTCATTGCTTACCTCAAGCTTCGTTGGCAAATGCACGGAATACGAAATGAGGCCATATCTGCTCTGAATTCAGGCCATCACGACGAATAAGAAGATCTTCGACTACTTCAGTCGCACCAATGCAACTGGAAACAGTCGCGTCGTCGAACACAATATATCCGCCATCCACCATGAACGGCCTGACGCCTTCATAGGAATACCTTACGGCCGGCTGAATATCACAATCGATATGAGCGAAACTAATTTTACCGGCCTGCGACATGACGCTGTCATTTGTACTTTCGAAAAATCCTTTCACAAGAATCAAGTTATCCAAGCCCAAGTCCTGCACGCGCTGCTGAAGAGCATGAAAATCTACATCGCCAAAATCACCAGCATTGTGCGCATCAACATTTTTGTCAGTTGATGGCATTCCCTCATAACTGTCGAGCGCAAAGACCTTCATGCCTGGATAGAGTTTTTTCGCGACGTAGGCCATAAATATCGCACTCCCTCCTCTATATGAGCCGTATTCTACAATGTGGCCAAAAGGTAGTTTGTCGATAAAAAAGCGCAGTAGTAGGAAGATATTCATCCTATTCTCTTCGCTCATGATCGTCCGGTCTCTCGCGATGGCGAACGCATCTTTATAGAGCGGATCCTTCAATATCTTTTCCTTCAACCCACCGAATTGAATGCCCCAGCCGCGCTGATAGCCCTCATAGACATTTCGACCCTTTCTGATCCCCTGGATCATTCCATTCAATTCCGGCAAATATGATTCCATCGCGCTGCTCATCCTAAAGTTTAATAACAAGTGTTCAGTGCTTCACGGCATGAATATAATGCTGTCCCGCTCCAAGATGTCCGTATACCTCAGACCAATAGAAGTGGAGTTCCGCCTCTGCAAAACCAGCATTCCGTATCTCCTCTAGAAAATCCCAGCCAAAATCCGTGAATACTAATGATCCTTCATCGGACACTGGGTTCCCATGGTAGACAGGCGGCAAAATGTGCTCTAACTTGCCATTCACTATCTCCGCACGGCGTTCGCTCTGTAACTTATCCACATGGAAGGGTACTGTCATCAGCAACTCACCTCGCGGACGTAACGTCCGACACGCTTCTTTCAGGGCTTTACTTGGATCTACCACATGTTCCAGAACATCATTGCTAATGATCAAGTCAAAGCAATCATCCGAAAAGCTTAGACTCTCCACATCCTCGTGCCGAATACCATTGACGATCTTTCCTGAGGAAACATGCTCGCCCAAATATTCACTTCCGGTACAACAGGCCTGGGGAACTGAGGTAGACATCCAGTGAAAGATCGGCGTGACTTGTTCCATTAGATATACATCCGATTGCCTGTCGCGGTAGCGCTTTATAATATTTTGAGCGGCAAATGCGATAGACCGCTGACGGTTGTTCAGTGCGCATAATGGACATACCATCCTTTCTCGCCAATTCGGCAGCCATACACCGTCAATCTCCTCGGCCCCACATTGGCGATCAATCAGAAAATCCACATCCTGTTCGCATATCCGACAATAGCCTGGAAGCTTATAGTTTTCAGCATTACCATACGTTCCTGCGATAGATTTTTCGCGCTTACGGCAGGTAATAACCTCAGGTGTGGTAGACCAATCCTCGTATTGTTCCCTGACTTGAACATCGCATGTAATTTCTAGCGGATCGTTATTCAGATCTGCGATATATTTACCATCAACATTTGGACCAGCTCCTGATGAGCAGCTAATTTCGCGCACCCCTAATTTATTCTCCGGCACACCAATATTACTCAGTAAGTTTCTAACTACCATGAGGCCTGATTCCAACGAATAATTCCGTCTTACAAATTCCAACCCTCCATTCGAGCAAGAATTCCATAGCGAGGGATCTTGATACAGACGAATCACAGCTTCAGCAAAGGCGGCAGGTCCGTCTGCGACGAGTACACCATCACCTTCTGCCAGCTCCATCCCCTCGGCGCCAATGGTAGTAGAAACACAGGGTAGCCCATAGCTGAGACTGGTACCGATCTTGCCCTTAATGCCGGCGCCGTAACGCAGCGGTACCACGCTCATGCGACAACGGTCCAATACTGTACGCAGATCCTCCACAAATCCGAGTACCTCGATGCCGTCACCGGCTAGTGCGAGAATTTCTGGCGTGGCACGACTACCTATGATGCGGAACACGACATCTGGAAGACTCTTGCGAAGTAAGGGAAATATCTCTCTGGCAAAGTAAACCACTGCATCTACGTTTGGCTGATGTTGAAAACCACCGACGAACACCACGCCGTCGCGCAAATCGAATGGCACATGCGTACCAGGTGTTTCGATTGCCCAGCCAAATAGATATATGCGACTACCAGTTCCCTGGCATCCAAGCTCCTCATCCAGAAAGATCTTTTCTACAGTACTATGAACTACTGTAGCATCGGCCTCTCGAATTACTGCCAATTCTCGGGCTCTGGTTTTGTCTGCTTTCTGCCGCAATTCGTCTGAGTTAGCGAGATCTGCCTCGCGAGCTTCCCGCAAATGATGTAGGTCTGAAGTATGAAAAATGAGTTTTGCATTCGGGCAATATTTTTTTATTACCGCCAAATTTCGCTCTGCGGCTAACAGACGAAAAACGACTATCACATCATACTGCTCGCCATATTTGACTAGATGTTGCTCGACTGACGTGACATAAGGCGCATAGAGACACTCTACACCGATACGTTGCAGATCTCGGGTATAAGAGTCCATAAAAAGAAAATTGTCTTCCGGGGCAAAAGTGACCTTGAGTCCAAGCCCTTGAAGGATACGCATTAGATTGACTGCAGTAATCGATCCAGCATCCTGATCTGGCGTTGGGGTGCAATGATCTAGTACCAGCGCACGACCTGTGATGTTACGATCCTTCACCTTGTCGGGAAGAATTCCTGGCTCTCCATGCCCGGCCAACACTGCCGACCAGCGCATATATAGTTTTTTGGCATTTTCGATCTGATAAGATTTAGCACCAGCAGAGACTTCCTTACCGGAAGTAATACCCTCAAAGTGCACGACCTGAGACAGCGGCTGATAAAGTACTCGATATCCTGCCTCCCGCACGCGGAGAGCAAGATCAGAGTCCTCACCATAGGCCGGAAGGTAATATTCATCAAACCCACCGAGTCGGTTATATAAATCACTACTAATCATCAGCGACGCACCGGAACAGTAATCAACATCGCGCAAATAACTGAATTCTGGTCTATGCGGTTCTTTAAGGCGACCATAATTCCAACCTGAGCCGTCCTGCCATATGATTCCGCCTGCCTCCTGTAGACGACCATCTGGATAGAGCAATTTTGAGCCTACAAGCCCGGCATTCGGGATACAATTAAAGGTGTTGACGAGTTCATCCAACCATCCTGGCCGCACGACAGTATCGTTATTTAACATTACCACCAACCTGCCTCTGGCGTGGCGTGCACCATTATTGCAGGAACGGATGAAGCCCGAATTTTCTTCGTTGTGTACGATGCGCACACCCTTAATAGTTTCCAGTATTTCCAAGGTATTATCAGGCGAGCAGTCGTCCACCACGATTACTTCAAAGCTATACCATGAGCGGTGTGCCCACAGTGCGCGCAGGCAACGATAGGTGTAGTTGATTTTCCCATAAACCGGAATCACGATTGAAACCACAGGACTTTCCGGGCACATCATCTCAAATGGCTCGCCAACAGTCTCCGGCTGATCAAGATTAACGTGAATTGGTTTGACTGCTTTGGTTTGCACCTTCCATAGACCATATGACAAGGTATGAGAAAAGACACTTGGAAGATTCTGGTAGAACCACCCTTTGAGGCGATTACGCCTCACTGTTGAGACAGGTAGTCGGTGATAGATCTTGCGTGACAACAACAGCAAAGCCCCCTTCGGATGCCGAGTAGCGAATCGGATACCGTCGGAGATGTGGCGCATCGGTGCAGTTATTCTCCAGGAATGGGAGTCTAATATTTCTGATATTTCTCGTTTTAGGTCATCTCGTTCGGCAGCAGTCTGTTGCAGATTGTCCAATTCGATATCACGCTCAGTCACAAGCTGATGCAAACGATTAATTTCCGCATTACTTGCACTACGCTCAAGCAACAATGCCTTGAAAAGCCCATGAAATGCGATCGAGTTCCCAAGTACGCTGTACAAATTGCGTATCCGATTAGCCTCACTCTCATCGATATCGAACAGGTCCGGCAACAGGCCTGAAGCATTCTTACCGACTGCCAGAACACCAAGTCCGTTTGAATGATGGAATTCAAAACTGGGGTACTGAGCGCTCACTTCCGCCCAGTATTTCCACACCCCAAAATCCTCCTGACGTACTGTCGTGTCGTGGAACAACACAATACCGCGGTCACTAAGTTTACAATACCAACTCTCATAATCGTGTCGCACAGCCTCATAGGTATGCAGTCCATCGATATGCAGCAGGTCAACAGAACCATCAGGGAACTGTGACAAGGCTTCATCGAAGGTCGCGCGTATCAGGGTTGAAAATCGGCCATAGCGATCATCGTGTTTCCCGCGCAACTGCTCCAATACCTCATCACCATAGAGCCCGGCATGCTTGTCACCTTCCCACGTATCAATCGCGAAGCAACGTGTAGAGTGCGAATAGCGATCCACGGCTTCGCAGAACGACAAGTATGAGTCCCCCTTATGCGTACCCAGTTCCACAAAACAGGATGGTTTCAGGAGACGGATCAGCGAAAAGGCGAACGGGATATGACCATGCCATGAAATCACCTCGCCGGTATCATGCGGTGACCATTCTTCCGGCTTGAATACGGACAGTTCCAGAAAGCGATTCGTACTCATCACATTCCTATTGTCATTGTACGATGCTGTAACCAGCGCTTAAGATCACTTTTAAATTTCCACAACGCCCCTTTATCTGGTTTACGGCAGATAAGCATTGAATCATGCCACCAGTCGCTTCCGTCTGCATGACCCTCGTCTTCCCACTGAGTCGTTGCTTCGATAACTTCCATTTGTGCAAAAAGCGCGAGTGAATGCATTCCATCAGGATAAAATCGCCAGCAATCTAGCGGATAGCGATGCTCAGGCCCACTTGAGGGAGCAAGAATGCAGCAGATACCACCGGGCTTGAGTACGCGCGCCACCTCTAGCATCGTTATCCAGAAATATTGAATATGCTCGAACGCCTGACCGGAGATCACCACATCGGCAGATCCACTGGCGATCTCGCGCCATGTATAGGGAGTGCGTAACACTACATCCACATTCTTTCCAGATGCCATGTCCAGTCCTACATAATGCCAGGCCGATGCGGAGAAAAGCGGGCGGTAGCTGCCGTTTACATCTTGACTGCCAAGATCATAAATATGTAAGGATTGGTCTTCTCTTCCTACTAGATACTTCTGGCAGAACGCCTCCATCTTTTTGTACGAGCTAGCATGCATCTTAATTACCTTCCGCAAGAGGCATACGATACAACCATGCGTCCGGCCAATAAGTCATCCCCTCAACAATGTACTGATCACCAAAAAGTGCTGCGGGCCGTTCAATCTTGAACTCTGGGTGACTACCTGCAAACTGCCGCGCTGCAGCAGCAGGATTGTCTTCGAGCCATTCTTTCCGGCCATATGGCGTATCCGTTAGACTTTGCATCACACCATCGGTAGCCACAATGTAAGAACCGGGTGAGACCAGATCAGAATATGCGTTCAACTCACGCAAGACATGATCCTTGGAATGATCACTATCCAAAAAGACAAAGACCTTCTCGTCCTTCCCGATCTTACCGCTTACCTGACTAACAACCTCCGGAGAAGCAGAATCACCCTCAATTAAGGTAATCAAGTCCGAGAAGGGGCTTTGCTCAATCGCTTTACGAACCTCAGCGGGTATTTGGATATCAATAGAAACAACTCGCCCTTTTCCCAATAACCGGCACAATGATGCGAAAAATATCGCACTGCCGCCACGATTCACCCCGGTCTCAACAATCACATCTGGAGCAAGCGTAGCGATTACTTCCTGCAGCCTTAATAAATCTTCCGGGAATTGCCATATCTGGAAACCGAACCAGGAAAAGGACTGCCAATGCAACTGATTCCATTCCTGCTTGAGCCATATATCAGATAAAAGCTTGAATCCTTCTTTAGAATAAACTGGGATTATGACATTCTCTCCCATCGAAGTTTGGGTGCATATTGTATTATCTGATGTATCGATAGTTAGTCTCATTTTATCTGCCACGCTGTTGATTTCAGATCTAATCCCCTGAAAATACTACCATAATATTTATCTATCTCATAACCGAGGTGTTTTGCCGCAGCTAGGCTCAAGTGATGACGATCATAGGTAAATAATTTCCCATCAAATATGATAGGGCAACTCATTACTGAATCATTTCCGCAGAAAAGCTTCCTTTTGCTGATGTAAGTAAACCCAAGGATTTTAGATAACGATTCCAATTCCTCCTCATATGCAAAAGTGTTTTCTGAAAGCCTATCGACATAATATTCATCCATTGTGGTTACACCATGTTTGACAACCAGATCAGGCAGATCATCATCGAATACCATGTAGTTACCTAGCACCACAATCGGAGCGTTAGTAGCCTTGCGAATTTGCACAATCGCATGAGTTAGATGTTCAGGCATATACCAGAGGAAAACTGTATTGATTACGACAAGATCGGCTCTCACGAGCTGATCACCGTAAAGTAGTTTCTCATTATTTGCGATACAACTATCGCGATTTGGATGCTTCACCGTTAGTAAATTATAGTCTTCCCGGGTTAACGGCGGACACCCCCCGCCCCCACCATGAAATACATAATGTAGCTTAGGATACTGTTCGATTAGAGCATTGAAAATATCTGGCGCATGCGAATCTCCAAGAATAACTATATTGCTACGTTCTGTTGGCACATCACACGACAGCGCATTCTTCATACGACAACGCATCAAGTATGGCTTAAAGCGCTCTTTTCTCTCAGCATCGGTTTCTTGTACAAAATGGACAAGGTCCGATTGATAACGCCAAGCAAAGCCATTACTCAACAAAATAGCCACTGACACAACAACCAAACCGGCACATACACTTACATATATCCTCGCAAATATGCGAGTTGTGATTGTCACATCGTGTAAAGTTCCGCGCGACCTAAATGGCTGTTCAATAAACTTGTACATGAATACTGCAAGTACGAGTGATGCAATACTCACCAAGACCGTATCTTGCAGAGAAAATTCGCTTCCTTTCCACTGCCGATAAAAGACAAAAATTGGCCAGTGCGCCAGATACAGTGAATAAGAAATTCTGCCTATCCCGGTAGCAACTGGATTTGTAAGTATCCATCGCGATGCTCCGCCACCATTAAATAAAATCAACATGGCGGCACCCAAACTCGGAAGAAGTGCGGATATTCCTGGGAATGCGGTAGCATCCGTATAACTATACATGGGGTAAACAATCATCCCCAATGCAATCACAGAAAACACTTCCCCCTCAAGCCGCCCTCTATGCGAGCGTAAGGGAATCCATGCGCATATAGCACCAAGCACAAATTCGTTTATTCTGAATGGGGTAAGGAAAAATGCACCCGCAGAATCAGTGCTTAGCCATCGTTCTGCTGCCCAGACACTAATCACTCCAAGTACGGACATCAATGCAACCGCAATCCGCGGACTCTGCGCGTTGCGGGACAAGAACACTACGAGCAATGGCCACACTAAGTAGAACTGTTCTTCGACAGAAAGTGACCAAGTATGCAATAGTGGCTTTTGATTCGCAGCCACATCAAAATATCCAGATTGCATCCAAAAATATAGATTTGATACCGAGAATATTGATGCCATAGAGCTTTCGGCAATAAGCATCAAGTCTGCCGGAGTAGATACAAAATAACCCACAAGCAAAGTTACTGCCACGGTGAAAAACAATGCCGGCAGCAGTCGACGAGCACGTCGCATGTAAAACGCTTTAAAAGAGAATCGACCACTTCGCGATTCTGAAAGAATATTCCGTGTAATCAAGTAGCCACTGATAACAAAAAAAACATCGACTCCGATGAAGCCACCGGAAAACAATCCCCATTGGTGATGAAAGGCGATAACAGCTAGAACAGCGAGAGCGCGAAGTCCCTCGATGTCTGGGCGAAACGGTAAATTATTTCTCACTATGTTCAGCTCAGCAAGTGTATCGCGCCCCTCAGTAAGCGCAACGGGTTATCCCAGTCATATCTTGCACATCCGGGTTGCGCGACTGTTAATTCCTTTTGCATCGACACGTCCTGTGATTGAAAAGCGCCACAATGACATGACACTATTAAAGGCTTGTCTGTTTGCGCCCGCTAGGCCTGAGGCTACTGGCGGCTCCTCGGCTTCGGTTTGGCTTCTCCACGTTTCGTCAATTGAAACAATCCAGGGGAAACTACCATCGGCATATTAGCTCCTGCCGACATGCAATTTACACATGCGCTTAGCTGGCATTATTCATTAAGGATTTATAGCTACATCGCAATCTTCGCGTCTTAATGAATTGATTTGCCATCATCTCGCGTAGCGCTCATAAAAATGAATGTCGTTGACAAGCAAATCTTTTAGACATCCCATCAATTTTTGATCTGATAAGATAGCTTCCTTTTCTAAATTCACTCCTTCTGGCTCCGTCGCATTCAAGTGATAGTTTATATCTGTGCGGATTCCAAGCATCTCTGTCAATCGCAGCAAATCATCGGCCCTGGTCTCATGCCTGCCGATAAAATCTAAACGTCTCATATCCCACCCACCAAAATATGTATCGCTATACAGATTTTGGATAATCGGCAATCTTGCCAGACCTAACACATCCAACTTGTTAACTAAAAAATATTGGTGTACTGCATTGGGTTGAGGAGGAATCTTTTTCCAATAGCAATATATCGAAATCAAGTTGTCCACCGGATGACGAAGCATGGTAAGCCGGAATACGTCTTTCAAGAGATCGTATTTGCTCGGCCTGAAGTGACCATGGACTACTTGTATGCTATCCGGAAGGGTTGTTGGCCGCTGCTCCGCCCACCCTACAGGGTCAATGATAAAGTTGGCTGATGGATTCCCGGGAGGATCATCGTAATCCATTAAAACCCGTTTCTCACCAAAAGCCTGCTTCCACAAAGCAAGTGTCGATGTGCCTCCGGCCTTGGGTGTGTGAATGGATATTATCTTCGTGACCATCTTGACTCAAATAGATTGGTTTTTAACGTCGCCACCATTTAAAGGGCCTATTATCAATCTTCCAGTTAATCAGCTGGAACGATATTTCACGCGCGTCATCACCATTTTCAGTGTGGCCGATCAGGTTATAAGCCACCGACGACACAAGATCGATGACCGCATATCCACCCCTATTCCCCATTGGAACCAATTCGTCAGAATGAACTTTTAGATTAACCATCGTGGACCGACTGCCGGTCCTTACTTTTAGCAATTCTCGTTGGATACCGTTTAGGAACACACGCAATTCTACCTCGCCTTGGATTTGCTCGGGGAACTTGCTTTTAAATTCGAGGGTGACGTCGTACGATCGCCCCTTCCCTAAGTAGACAATTAAGCCGCCTCTACGCTTCATCAATGCGTCACCGATCCAGCTGGATTGATGAAATCCATACAGCGGCAAGACCTTCAATGGCACCTCGACATCGGGCCAATCCGAAGGCACTTTGAAACCAAGTTCGGTCATTGCCGTATCCGAATATCCAAATGCTTTCCGCAATTCACACGTGAGACTAAACACCTTCCAAATATCCATTGGCGATAGCTCGGCATATCCTGCGGTTATATTCAGGCGCCTGTAATTCATGGGTGCGCGGTTGGCAATCTCGCGATCCCGCCCGGTCTCGACGAATTGAATCACACGATCTTCCGCCTCACGCCCGAATAACTTGAACATTTTTCGCACCACAGTGCCTGGCGACTGGGCTATATCTTCATAACGCACCAATAGCCCCCCTCCGGCCGAGTTCAACACCTGCCGGGCAGCCATCGCATACTCCATATACATGCCGATATTGGTTTCAAGGTCACCCTTGAACGCACTGGAATAGGCATCCCCCTTAATTACACGTGCATTCATTGAGCGAAGCACACCTATCGGCTCGCGCATTACTACGATGCTCTTCGGCGCATCCAACCCAGCATAATCAGCCATTGCGAAAATGTTGCTTGGTGTCTTCTCACCCAAGATGATTCGCTGATCTGCCTTTGACAGCAATCCACGCAATGTACCCAATGATGCTTTGTAGAGCTCAGCTCCATATAGCTGAGCTTCTAAATCCCTACGCACGGCATCTATAAGGTCATCGACATCCTTTTCCACAAAGATAAGATTACCAGGATGCGCTCCTTGACTAACACTAAATCTTGGCATCTCAACCATAGCCGTCATGAATTGTTGGCGCAGAAACCTTGCCACTAAGTCGATTTTATCGTACCGGCAAGGCAATTGACCAAACAGGTCATGCATGAATGGAATAAGGTGTGTCTCGCCTGCGTAGCAGAATATATCCTGGTGTAGAGACATGATTTTTGCTGCAACCGTGGTACCGCCTCGCGGTACTCCGCCGACCAGAATATCTAATTGCATATGTCGGGCTTAGCTTGGAAGATCTGGCATACGGATGCAGAATTCAGGCGTCCAATTCTTATAGGTTCGCACCGGTTCTTTATCCTCCAGTACCATGACGGCACACATTCTCGTAGGCTTGATATGCCCCAAGTCTATCAGCAGGTCGTTCAGATATTGAATAAAATCAATGAAAGCTTTATCTAGTTCATCATTGCTATTGTAATTTGCGCCGTACCCTCTGCTTGTGAATACATCAACCAAATTTCCGAATGCAAAGAACTTCTCGAACTTAAAATTCTGGTTAAGGATTGGCAGGATATCCTGCGACCGAATGCCTTCGAACCCCTGAGTTGAGCAATCACGATTTACATATTCCTTATCGAGCGTCTTGAGAATGTGATGATATCGCTTTTCTTCGGGCAGAAAACGCCAAATATACTCAATTAACTCCAGTGCTTCTGGCCATCTCATATGGCCATTTCGCCCCACTACGTCTATCGAAACGAAGCAGCCTTGCGGGTGCAGCGCCGCACGAATAGATGCAATCAAGTGCTCAAGATCCAGGACGTGATGAAGTGCATGGTGGCACATAGCGCCGGCAAACATCTGCTCATTCGAGACCCAGGTATTGAAGTCTGCCTCTACAAACACGAAATTATCTTCCAGACCGGCTTTTTTTACGAATTCTTGTGCCCTTTTTATTTGAACTGGTGACAATTCCACGCAATGGAATCGAAAGTCATTTATACCTTCGCGCTTTAACCCTGCTGCCACACCCACTTCAACTTGAGCATCTCCACTGCCAAAACTGATCACATCACGACAGCCAGTTTTCTGAATACGCTCGGCAAGCGGTTTCCAATAAAAGTCCAGATGATTGTTTGCGCCGAATATCTCAAAAAACCGTGGTTTGAAATATTTTTCCTGCCAATACCTAAACATATCAGAAAGCTGGGCGTGCATGTCCTCAGTAGTCTCATACTGTCGTATCTGCTCTTTTACTTTCTGCATATATTCTTTGGTTTTGTTGAACAAGATCTCTTCCCTCTATTTGACTAACTGCACAACATTACTTGACAATCGATACGCATAGTCTGGCATTAACTATTTTCGCTGCGCCCCGTATAAAGATTCAATACTGATTCAATATCGCCGGTATTTTTAACGCTGCCTTCTTCAATCCATACAGCTCTGTCACACAGCTCCTTCACAGTCGGCAGGCTGTGAGATACCAGTACAACGGTTTTATCAGATTTTATCAAACGTTTCATTTCCGATGTCGATTTTGTTCGGAACTCTTCGTCGCCAACCCCAAGCACTTCATCAATCAGCAATACATCTGGATCGACCTGGATTGCCACCGAAAAACCCAGCCGCGCCCGCATGCCTGAAGAATAGGTATGCAGAGGCTGATTAATGAAGTGCCCAAGGCCAGAGAATTCGATGATCGCTTCCATTCTTCTCGCAATCTCTTGTCTACGCAGACCAAGCAGCATACCGCTCAACATTGCGTTTTGCTTTCCACTCAAATGCGGAACAAACCCAACGCCTAAGGAAAGCAGCGAAACTCGCGCTCCGTGGTTGATAATCTGACCACGATCAGGCTCAAGGATGCCCGCGATTAGCCTTAGCAACGTGCTTTTGCCCGCACCATTGCGGCCTATGATACCAACCGTCTCTCCACGATGCAGGTCGAAGGATATGTCGCTGAGCGGCATGTATTTCGACCACTTGAACATGCCCGCCCTTACGGTATAGGACAAACTGACGTTCTGCAGACTGATTAGGATTTCATGCGCAGACATCAGAAACGCACCTTCCCATATTTGTGATCCATCTCTTTGAGTAGCGCCAGCGCTAGCGCGCCCAGCACAAATGAGATCAGCAAGATGATAGTGAGATGCGCAGTGTCAGGCCAGACGCCGCGGAGCATGGCATTGCGGTACTCATCGATCAAGCCCGCCATTGGATTTAGCAAGAGATAGCTCCTTAGAGGCTCATGCACATCATTGATGTTAAAAAAAACGCCGGAAATGAAAAACAGAAACATCATTCCATTATCAATGGCAGCCTTGAGATCTGGCAGGAAGGGAGTGATCGCGCCCACTAGCATGGCTAGCGCCATGATCAGGAATAACTGGGTAAGCATAACTATTGGCGCCGCCAGCCAAGTGAGCTGGATGGGGATCCCATACACAAGCAGGAAAAGCGTGAAGACAACGAATACCGGCACGAAGCGAGCGGTGCTCCCCAGCACAGCGATCACTGGGAAGATAAATTTGGGGACATATACTTGTTGCAACAGTCCGCGATTAGCACTGATTGCATGACTACCACCCTTTAATCCACTGTCGAACCACTTCCATACCACTGCACCACAAAGAAAGGTCGGAACGAAATCCGGTCCGCCTCGGTGTAGCACGAGGACAAAAAGTATATAGAATGCACCCAAATATAAAACAGGCTCAATAAGCCACCATATTAGCCCCAGATACGAACGAGCCATCTCGGCTTTTATGTCGGCATAGGTTTTGTAGAGGATGAGTTCAATACTATTACGGAGTTGCATTTAGTATTACTACATTAATATTGCTAGTAGACTGCGCCATAGATACGTGATCATCTCCATGAGGGAATTATTTCCATTGAGATACGGGTCTCTCCACATCCTCAACACCGATCATAAACATCCTGAAACCGCACAATATCATCCTCACCCAAATAGCTACCCGACTGCACTTCAATAATCTCAAGCGGGATCGCACCGGGATTTTCCAAGCGGTGCTTGGTACCCAGCGGGATATACGTCGATTCATTTTCGGACAGAATGAATACATCTTCGCCACGCGTGACCTTCGCCGTGCCTTTTACGACGATCCAATGCTCGGCGCGATGGTGATGCATCTGCAGTGACAATGATGCGCCTGGTTTCACTGTCAAGCGTTTAACCTGGTAGCGCGCACCGTTGTCGATGCCTTCGTAATCACCCCAGGGACGGTAGACGCGGCGGTGGAATTTATACTCATCACGGCCACTCTTCTTCAGCTGTGACACGATCTCTTTCACATCCTGTGAGCGATTACGGTGCGTCACCAGCACTGCATCAGGTGTTTCGATGATCACGGCACCTTCCAGGCCAATGGCCGCGACGCAGCGGTGGTGAGCCAGCACCAATGTGTCATTCACATCGTGCGTCAACACATCGCCCTGCAGCACGTTGCCGGAGGTATCCCGTGCCGAGATATCCCAGAGCGCAGACCAGGCACCCACATCCGACCAGCCGGCGTCCAACGGCACGACGGCCGCCTTGTCGGTCTTCTCCATGACGGCATAGTCAATGGAATCACTCGGTGATGACAGGAACGCGGATTTCTCAACGCGACAGAAATCATCGTCGCGCTTGCCTGACGCTACGGCATGTTTACAGGCTTCGAGGATCGCGGGCGCAAGGCGTTGCATCTCGGCGACCCAGGCATCGGCACGCATGGTAAAGATGCCGCTGTTCCAGTAATACTCACCGGAATCGACGTAACCCTGCGCGGTAGCCAAATCGGGTTTTTCGACAAACTTGCTGACGCGGTATGACACATCTTTTTCGATGGCATCGCCGCGCCGGATATAGCCATAACCGGTTTCGGCGTGTTGCGGCACAACACCAAAGGTAACCAGTTGGCCTTTATCGGCAAGCGCAACGCCGCGTTCGACGGCAGCTTGGAAAACCGCACTATCAGGTATGACATGGTCCGCCGGCATGACGACCATGATGGCATCCGGGTCTTTTTCGAGCAGGTAGAGGGCAGCGACGGTCAATGCCGGCGCGGTGTTGCGTCCTTCCGGTTCCAACAGGATTGCGCCGGCTTTATGCCCCAGAGCCTGGACCTGTTCAGCGACCAGGAATCGATGCTCTTCATTGCAGACAAATATCGGCGCTTTTGCCCCAGGCAGGTTCGCCAAGCGTAGCGCCGTATCCTGCAGCAGAGTTCGATCGCCGAACAGCGGCAGCAGCGGTTTCGGATAATGTTCTCGCGACAAGGGCCACAGGCGGCTACCCGCCCCACCGGTGAGAATCACAGGATAGATGGTCATTATTTAAAACCCCCAGTTACCAGATTTCGTTATCGTTTCATGCCTTCCACTAGCAGGCTCGATTATACGGTAACTGTGAGGATATCAAACGGTTTATTAGCCATTTCAGAGACAAAAAAAACGGCAGCCCGAACCGCCCTGGGCTGCCGTGACTCGCAAAAATGAAAGATTATTGCGCGGCCGGCTTGGCCTGGCCCAGTGTGATCAGACCTTTGTTCTTCTCCAGCAAACTATCACCAATGCCATTCACTTTGGTGAGATCCTGGACAGTCCGAAACGGCCCATGCTGCTCTCGGTAAGCAATAATGGCTGCAGCCTTTTGCGGCCCGACCCCCTGCAGGGACTCAGACAGCTGTTCGGCGGTCGCCGAATTGACATCAATGGGCCCTGCGTAAAGCACGCACGGCAGCAGGCAAACAAACGCAAGAAGGGTTTTCAGGCAGGAACGAAACATAATGACCTCCATGTCAAAGTTAAAGTACGAACCACCCAGTCCCTGGGTAGGCCTGACTAGATTAGCAGTAACGGCTAGCGCGTCAAGCCGCTGATTTCATCGTTGATCGCCGTGAGCACGGCAATCGGGTCTGCGGCCTGGGTGATCGGCCGCCCGACCACCAGATAGCTCGCGCCAGCACTGACCGCCTGTCCGGGTGTCATCACCCGACGCTGGTCATCAGCGGCAGCCCCGGCAGGGCGTACACCCGGCGTGATCAACTGAAAACCGGACCCCAGCTGGCTTCTTAAAGAACCTGCCTCCTGCGGCGAACACACCACGCCATCCAGGCCGCAATCTTTGGTCAGCTTAGCCAGGCGCAGCACATTGTCAGCTGGTGTACCCTGTAAACCCACTTCAATAAGGTCTTCCGTACCCAAGCTGGTCAGTATGGTTACCGCGATCAACAACGGACGCTGGTCGCCATATTCAACGAGCGCATCGCGCGCAGCCTGCAACATCTTACGGCCACCCTGGGCATGCACATTGACCATCCAGACCCCAAGGTCGGCAGCGGCACGGCAGGCCTGCGCCACAGTATTGGGTATGTCATGAAATTTCAGATCCAGGAAGACCTGGAAATCGCGGCGGTTGAGTTCGCGCACGAGTTCCGGGCCTGTCCGTGTGAACAGCTCTTTACCAACCTTCAGGCGACATAACGTCGGGTTGAGTCTATCGACAATGTCCAGCGCGCTTTCGGCGTTAGGATAGTCGAGGGCGACAATAATGCGTGACTGGGAAACAGTTGGCGGCATCTTTCAATATCTCAAAGTTGTATCCAGGGCATTGGTAAGTCCAGAATCACTCACCCTCAATGCCATGAATAGGTTTGACCGTGTTCCATTCTTTACAGCCGGGACACTGCCAATGCAGTGATTTTCCCGCGAAGCCGCAATGACTGCATTTGTAGACTGGCTTGTTGCTGAGTAACTGCTGAACAAGATCGCGCAATATCTGCAGATCCTCCTTACCCTTGCCAGTCGAATTCCTCAGATTCAGATCAATCAACCTGCCAAGTCCGCGTATTGACGGCCTCTTGCGCACCTGTTCAGTCACGAATTCCGCGGCCACTACATCGCCCTGTGTACTCGACAAAAGGTCCGCAAGCATGAGTACCGGCGTTGCGCCACTGTAGCGTCCTATAATGCCCCGCAGATATTCCTTGAACGACTCTACCGAATCCAGTTTCAGGTAGCACTGCTGCACTTGGTCAAGAATCTCTGGCAGATATTCGATGTCCTGTTCTTCCACTTGCCGGAAGGCCTTCAACGCCACTTTGCAATTATCCGCACGCATGGCCATGCGCCCCTGCAACAGACTGGCACGTACACAGCGTTTGTCGAATCCCAAAGCACGTTTGAGTAATTGACCGGCGATATTCTCATCACCTTTTTTCAACGCGGCCTCAGCCTGCTCACAATGGAACTGGGCGATCATCGGCTTCATGGACTGACCACTTTCGTTATCCAAACGCCGGGCAACCGTTATTGCCTTGTCCCATTCTTTTTCCTGCTGATAAATATCCAATAGGTGACGCAATGCAGGAACGCTATGCAGATTATTTTCCAGGAGCTCGTCGAACAGACTTTCAGCGCGATCCAGCCAACCCGCACGCATATAGTCCTGACCGAGTTCGAGCAGCGCGGCACTGCGCTGCATTTTGCTCAGCGTCGGGCGCGCGATAAGATTCTGATGTATTCGGATCGCGCGATCGACCTCGCCACGGCGCCGGAACAAATTGCCAAGAGCCAGATGGGTTTCCACCGTATCGCTGTCGACCTCCAACATCCGGATGAAGACCTCGATAGCCTTGTCGGGCTGCTCATTGAGCAGGAAATTCAAACCCTGGAAATAATCTGAACTGAAATCACGGGAACGGGATTGCTGGCTTTTCTTTAGGGAACGTTTGGCCGCAATCCAGCCAGAGGCGGCTGCGACCGGCAACAGCAACCACAGAAAATCGTACATATCAGTGCGTGTCTTTTATCGGAATATTGCGCAGATTGACGACTTCCTGCTCCGCTATCTGCATCTGGCGACGCAAACGCAAGGTTTCGCGTTTGAGGCGAATCACCATCCCGAGACTGAAAAACAGACCGATCAAGGCACCAAAGGCCAATGTCAGGACCAGGGTCATGGCCAGGGGGACTTCGCGCGTGGCCAGGAAATAATTCAGTTCAACCGGCTTGGAATTAACGACGGCAAATGCCAATCCGACCAACACAAGTGCTAACAACAGGACTAATGACACCAGACGGGACATGCTCTCCTCCGCAATCGGTCTGATTATGGTGGGTCTGTAATGCGACCTCAGAGTGGCACTTTAGGCCGCTCACCGTTTCCGCTCAAGCGGTTATTGTTAGATGTTTGGAAATAGCACCGCAGGCACAGATAGGCTGTGTTGGGAGGCTGGAATAGATCAATACATTGGCTGCGCTGTTACGGCACAGTCATCGGTTCAGGCTTTGATTTCTGTACCTGCGCCTTCATTTACACGCTCACGCAATTCCTTGCCCGGCTTGAAATGCGGAACATATTTGGCAGCCAAGGCTACGGCTTCACCGGTCTTGGGATTACGCCCAACTCGCGGCGGTCGATAGTGCAGCGAGAAACTTCCGAAACCACGGATCTCTATGCGTTGCCCGGTCGCCAACGCCAAACTCATCTGTTCCAGCAGACTCTTCACAGCCAGTTCGACATCTTTGTAATTGAGATGACTGTTCTTGCTCGACAGAATTTCAATCAGTTCAGACTTTGTCATTATCTTCTTCCTGATTTGGGATGGGAGGTCGTGTATTCACGACCTCCTGCTCCAAATAACGCAACCAGACGGGTGATATTCCCCCCTGTCCACCAAACCTCAGTTGTCCTTGCCTTCCATTTTTTCCTTGAGCAGATCGCCCAGGGTGGTGTTGGCAGAGCCAGAACGCGAGTAGTCGGATAGAGCTTCGGCTTCCTCGTCGTTATCTTTAGCCTTGATTGACAAACTAATTGTCCGGCTCTTGCGATCCACACCCATGAACTTGGCTTCGACCTCGTCGCCAACCTTCAGCAAGGTACGTGCATCTTCAACCCGGTCACGGGTTATGTCGGAAGCACGCAGGATGCCTTCCACGCCGTCGCCCAGGTCGATGATTGCAGCCTTGGCATCCAGCTCACGGACGGTGCCCTTGACGATGCTGCCCTTGGCCCGCTCACCCACGAAGTTGGAGAAGGGGTCGCGGTCCATCTGCTTGATACCCAAGGAAATACGCTCACGTTCCGGGTCAACGGCCAGAACCACAGCCTCGACCTCGTCGCCCTTCTTGTAATTGCGTACGGCCTCTTCGCCCGGCATGTTCCAGGAGATGTCGGACAGGTGCACCAGACCATCGATACCGCCGTCCAGACCCACGAAAATACCGAAATCCGTGATGGACTTGATGGTGCCCTTCACGCGGTCGTTTTTGTTGTGGATGGCGCCGAACTCATCCCAGGGATTGGAATGGCACTGTTTGACGCCCAAAGAGATGCGGCGACGCTCGCCGTCGATGTCCAGAACCATGACTTCGACTTCCTGACCGATATGCACAACCTTGGCCGGATTGACGTTCTTGTTGGTCCAATCCATTTCGGACACGTGCACCAGACCTTCCACGCCCTCTTCGATTTCCACGAAGCAGCCGTAGTCGGCGATGTTGGTGACCTTGCCGAACAGGCGGGTGTTGACCGGATAACGACGGGCCAGATCGGCCCAGGGATCCTGGCCCAGCTGTTTCAGACCCAGCGACACACGGTTACGTTCGCGGTCGAACTTCAGCACCTTGACGTCGATCTCATCGCCGACATTGACGATTTCGGACGGATGCTTAACACGCTTCCAGGCCATGTCGGTGATGTGCAGCAGACCATCGATACCGCCGAGGTCAACGAACACGCCGTAATCGGTGAGGTTCTTGACCACACCCTTGACGACCATGCCTTCCTGCAGATTCTTGAGCAGGGATTCGCGTTCGGCGCTGTACTCGGATTCGACCACGGCACGACGCGACACAACGACGTTGTTACGCTTCTGATCGAGCTTGATAACCTTGAACTCGAGTTCCTTGCCTTCCAGATACGCGGTATCGCGGACCGGACGTACATCGACCAGGGAACCCGGCAGGAACGCGCGGATATCGCTGATGTCGACGGTGAAACCGCCCTTGACCTTGCCACTGATCATGCCAGTGACGGTCTCGCCCTTCTCGAAAGCCTTTTCCAGCACAATCCAGGCGCGCGCACGTTTCGCTTTTTCACGCGACAAGCGCGTTTCGCCAAAACCATCTTCCATTGCGTCCAGCGCAACTTCGACGTCGTCGCCGATGTGAACTTCGAGTTCACCTTGTTCGTTGCGGAACTGCTCAATCGGGATCACACCTTCCGATTTCAGTCCGGCATGCACAACCACCACATCAGAACGGATGTCGACCACTGTTCCGGTAATAATCGCACCGGGGCGCATCTGCTGATTGGCAAAACTCTGTTCAAATAATTCGGCAAAACTCTCGCTCATGAAACACTATCCTTGAACCACAATAACTGCCGCGGCTCGGTTGCATTGCCACCCTCGTAACAACGTAGGGCAGCGGGGGTTAGTTGAATAACAAAACCCGGACGTTTCCACCCGGGCGCTCACACAAAACTATAGTCGATACACAAACCTGCACTGAATTCACATGCTTAGCCGCTGGCGTATCAAGTTACGTACGCGCGTTACGGTTTGAGCGATGTCGAGTTCCGAGGTATCCACTATCTCTGCATCCATCGCCGGTACCAGTGGTGCGACAGTACGTGTCGTATCCCGCTGGTCACGTTCGGCTATGTCCGCGACGAGGGTGGGAAGATTAGCATCCAACCCTTTTTCTATCAACTGGTTATAGCGCCTCCGGGCACGTTCTTCGGCGCTGGCGGTGAGGAATACTTTCACTGGGGCCTCGGGGAAGACCACCGTACCCATGTCGCGGCCGTCGGCGACCAGCCCCGGCGCAATCCGGAAAGCACGCTGGCGGGCCAATAACGCGCTGCGTACGGACGGTATGACCGCCACCTGCGAGGCCGCGTTGCCCGCTGTTTCAGTCCTTATTTCGTCTTTAATATCAACGCCATCGAGGGTTATTTTTGCGTCAGTCGTTGAGAAGGTAACCGGCAGGGTCAAAGCCAGATCCGCTAGCTTTGCCTGGTCATCCAGAGGAATTCCACGTTGTTGGGCAGCAAAGGCCAGGATGCGGTAGAGGGCGCCAGAGTCAAGAAAATGCCATCCCAGCTCGGTAGCAAGAATCTGGGCAACGGTCCCCTTACCGGAACCGCTCGGACCATCAATGGTGATGACCGGTACCGGATTGGCGGCGCTGCCAGAGGCGGTCATTGCGCCTTGACGTCCAGACCGGTGCCGCGGGCCAATTCCACGAACGCCGGGAAGGAGGTATTCACATTGGCACAGTCATCAATCTCAATGGGACCCGTAGCCCGCAACGCGGCCATGGCAAAGGCCATGGCGATACGATGATCACCGTGACTGTTGACCTGCCCTGAACCGATGGCACCACCGTCTATGATCATGCCATCCGGTGTCGGTTGCGCGTCAATGCCCAGTGCCTGCAAACCATCCGCCATCACTTGGATACGATCGCTTTCCTTCACGCGCAATTCTTCCGCACCGGTCAGCACGGTACGACCCTGTGCGCAGGCAGCGGCGATAAACAGGACGGGGAACTCATCAATAGCCAACGGCACAAGCGCAGGCGGTATATCAATGCCGCGCAAGGTTGCCGCGCGCACCTGCAAATCGGCGACTGGCTCACCACCCACTTCGCGCGCATTCAAGATCTCGATATCGGCACCCATCAGTTTCAGAATGTCGATCACACCGGTGCGTGTGGGATTGATCCCGACATGTTCCAGCACCAAATCGGAACCTGTTGCGATACTCGCACCGACCAGGAAAAACGCCGCCGAGGAGATATCCGCCGGCACATCAATCGCGGTGGCCTGCAAGTGTCCATCACCTTGCAGACAGGCCGTCGCGCCATCGACATCAACCTGATATCCCATGCCGCGCAACATGCGTTCAGTATGATCGCGGGTCGGTGCCGGTTCAGTGGTGCAGGTACGCCCGTCGGCATACAGCCCCGCCAGTAAGACACAGGACTTTACCTGTGCGCTGGCCATCGGCAGCACGTAGTTAATCGCCTTGAGTTTCTGCCCACCGGTGATTTTGAGCGGCGCACTGCCACCCTCCGCCGTCTCGATGTGCGCACCCATGACGGCCAGTGGATCGGTGACGCGGCGCATCGGTCTTTTTGATAGCGATTCATCACCCGTCAATTCAGAATCGAATGCCTGACCGGCCAACAACCCTGCCAACAAGCGCATCGAGGTACCGGAGTTGCCCAGATACAGTGGCTGGCTGGGCGCTGTGAGACCATGTAGGCCGACACCCTGAATGCGCACATGGCCCTGATACGGCCCTTCGATATGCACGCCCATGGCCCGGAACGCCGCAAGCGTCGCGAGACTGTCCTCACCTTCGAGAAAGCCGCTGATCTCGGTCACGCCTTCGGCCAATGAGCCAAGCATGATGGAACGGTGCGAAATGGATTTGTCGCCGGGCACGCGAATACGCCCGGTGAGCGCACCGCCGGGCTGGACTAGGAAACGTATGTGAGTGGCTGCAGTCATAGTGTCGAAATACAAGTCAAAGTACGATCACACCAGAGGCCACAGAGACAATCATGATTCCTGAATTTCTCTGTGTTCTCTGCGTTCTCTGGTGTGGAAAAAATCAGCGCTCGTTGTGGCGATCGCGCGCGGCCTTGGCGTTTGAGTACACCGCAGGGCTGGGCCAGGAAACGTATATGATTAGCTGCAGCCATAGTGTCAAAATACAAGTCAAAGTACGATCACACCAGAGGCCACAGAGACAATCATGATTTCTGAATTTCTCTGTGTTCTCTGCGTTCTCTGGTGTGAAAAAAATCAGCGCTCGCTGTGGCGATCGCGCGCGGCCTTGGCGTTGCGGAAGACGCGTTCCAGCTCGGCACCGTCCCCGGCCCGTATTGCCTCGGCAAGGTTGGCCAGGTCACTGCGGAAACGTTCCAGCATCTTCAGCACCGCGCGGTCGTTGGCCAGACAAATATCCCGCCACATGACCGGATCGCTGGATGCGATGCGCGTGAAGTCGCGAAAACCGCCGGCAGCATACCGGAAAATCTCGTCTTCGTCGCTCATCCTCGCCAGGGTATCCACCATCTGAAAGGCCAGCACATGCGGCAGATGGCTGGTCGCGGCCAGCACGTCATCATGGTGTTCCACACCCATGCACTGAACTTGTGCACCGGCGGCCTCCCACATGGCCTGCACCTTGGCCGTTGCAGCGGGATCGGTATTCTCTAATGGCGTCAGGATCACCCGCCGCCCCTGATAAAGTTCCGCGAACGACGCGGCCACACCGCTCTTCTCGGTGCCGGCAATCGGGTGCCCGGGCACGAACCAGGTTGGCAGCTTGCCGAAACCGGCACGCGCAGCATTAACAACACTGGCCTTGGCACTGCCTGCATCGGTCACCACAGCATCTGCAGCAAGCGCCGGAAGGATCGTACGGAACACCTGCTCCATCGCGCCCAGGGGCACGCAGACCACCACCATATCTGCGCCTTGTACAGCCTTTGCGGCATCGGTATCGAAACGGTCGATCACACCCAGATCGACGGCCTCCTGAAGATGCTCGCTACGCCGACCCGAACCGACGATTTCACCGACCACGCCGGCCTTGCGCAACGCCCGCGCCAACGAGCCACCGATCAGACCCACGCCGATGATGCAGAGCCTACGGATCACGCCAGCACCTTACGCAGCGCGCTAATGGCGCGGCGGTTTTCCTGAGCCAGACCCAGGGTGATGCGCAGATGATTGGGCAGCCCGTAATTGGCAACGGGACGCACGATAACACCCTCACGTAACAGCAACTCATAAACAGGTGCGGCAGCGCGACCGACATCCAAACAGATGAAATTACCGACTGACGGGATAAAACTCAGTCCCATCTCAGCCGTTGCCTCGACCCATTGCGCCAGACCCGCCTGATTCAGCTTGAGACTGGCCTCCAGATGGGCGCGATCACCCAAGGCCGCCGTTGCTGCGGTCATGGCGAGAATATTCACGTTGAAAGGCTGGCGCACCCGGTTCAACACATCCGCGACCTGTGGATGTGACAGTGCGAAACCCACGCGCAAGCCGGCCAATCCATAGGCCTTGGAGAAAGTACGCGTGATAATCAGATTCGGGAAACGCAACAGCCAGGGAATCGAATCTGGATAATCCGCTTCAGTGACGTATTCAACATAGGCCTCGTCGAGCACCACGATGACTGTCTTCGGCATACGCACCAGAAAGGCCTCCAATTCATCCTTGCGCAGCCAGGTGCCGGTCGGATTATTGGGATTGGCAATGAACACCACGCGGGTCTTATCGTTGACGGCTGCGGCCATTGCGTCGAGATCATGCCCATAGCGTTGGCCACGCTCTCCCGTGTGCGCCGGGACCACACGCGCCATGGCGCCAATCGCCTGCGTCACAATCGGGTAAACCGCGAATGCATGTTGGGAAAAAACCGAGGTCACGCCAGGCGCCAGAAAGGCGCGCGCAATAATCTCCAGTACATCGTTGGATCCATTACCTAAGGTAATGCCTGTAATCTCGACACCAAAGCGTGTTGCAATGGCACGTTTGAGTTCAAAGCCATTACCATCCGGATAACGCGCGATATCTCCCAAGGCACCCCGCGCGGCTTCCTGTGCCGCGGGACTGGGGCCGAGCGGATTTTCGTTGGAGGCAAGTTTGATGGCATCGCGCACCCCGTAGTCACGTTCCAGCTCACTAAGCGGTTTGCCCGGTTCATAGGGACGCAAACCTTGTACGCCGGTTGTGGCAAGATCACAAAATGAGAAAGGAGCTGACATCATGCTGTCCCGATACGAAAAAAATCATTAGCCACGTAAAACACTGGATGTAATCAGGGAAGCTCCGATTTATCGGTTAAAGCGTCCTTGCGGGCAAAGCGTAGCAATCTCACATCAGAAGATGTCAATACTTTGGAGATTGCTTCCTATAAACAATGTCCTTACCGTCCGTGTTTTATGTGGCGATTGGCTTGTCACATCACCGCGCGTGGATAGGAGCCGAGGACCTTAAACAGGCTCGCATGTTGCTCCAATTCTCGCAGCGCCTCGGCCACCGGTGCATCTTCGACATGGCCTTCAATATCTACGAAGAACACATAATCCCAGATGCCGCGGCGCGACGGACGCGACTCGATACGCGTCATACTCAAACCGTGCCGCGCCATGGGCTCAAGCATGCGATACAAGGCGCCCGGCTTGTTGTTCACAGCGATGAGCAGAGAGGTTTTATCCTGACCACTGCGGCCCACGGATTGAGAACCGACCACCAGAAAGCGGGTCGTGTTGCCTGGCTCGTCCTCAATGCGATCAGCCAACCGCGTCAAGCCATAGAGTTCGGCCGCGGCATCACCAGCCACGGCCGCGGCACCCGCTTCCTGTCCGACGCGACGCGCCGCTTCGCCGTTGCTGCTCACGGCAATGCGCTCAGCACGCGGCAGGTTTGCATCCAGCCATTCACGACTTTGTGCCAGGGCCTGCTGATGCGCATAGACGCGCTGCACAGCAGCAAGATCGGATTCTCGACTGAGCAGATGCAATTCAATACGCAGTGAAACCTCGCCATTGATACGCAAGGGCGAACGCAGAAACATATCCAGGGTGTGATTGACCACGCCCTCGGTCGAGTTCTCAATGGGTACCACGCCATAATTGCAATCGCCGGCCTCAACTTCACGGAACACCACATCGATCGCCGGCAAGGCCACGGTCTGTACGGAATGGCCGAACTGTTTCAAGGCAGCGGCTTGGGTGAACGTGCCTTCCGGACCGAGATAAGCGATCCGCAACGGCTTTTCCAACGCCAGACAGGCCGACATGATTTCGCGGAACAGGCGCGACATTTCAGTATCGTCAAGCGGACCGGCATTACGCTCTCGTACTCTGCGCAGGATTTCCGCTTCCCGTTCCGGACGGTAGAAATCGTTGCGCTCACCCGCCTCGGTTTTGACCTGGGCCACTTGCTGGGCGCAGGCGGCACGCGCATTGATCAAGTCCTGGATCTGCAAATCCAAGGCATCAATTTGTTCACGCAACGATTCTAGCTTCGGTTTTTCGCTCATCAGGGCAACACTGTCAGGTCAAACATAATGGCTGGGAAAATGCCACCGAGGTATCTGATCCAGCCCGTCGCTCCAGCATGCGCCGGAATGACGAGTAATAAAACTGAACATTCATATCAGAACGCTTGGTCGTAGCTGGACACAGGTACAATACACCGAACAAAACCAAGTCTGACTTTCCTGACTATCAGAGCGCGCGCACCGACAGCACGCCTTTGATACCGCGCAGACGATCCAGGCAGGCATCTCCCACAGCCGTTTCCACATCGACCAGCGTATAGGCGAGTCCACCGCGCGATTTGTTCAACATATCGACGATGTTGTGACCGGCGTCCGCCAGGATAGTGGAAATCTGTCCCAGCATATTGGGCACATTGGCATTCACGACGGATAACCGGAAGGCCTCATTACGCGGCATCTGGACTTCAGGAAAATTCACTGAATTTGTGACCGTGCCATTCTCCAGATAATCGCGCACCTGATTCGCGACCATAATCGCGCAATTCTCTTCCGCTTCCACCGTCGAGGCACCCAGATGCGGCAAGGTAATCACCCGTGGATGATTCTTGAGCAGGTTGCTGGGGAAATCGCAGACATACGCATAGACCTTTCCGGTATCGATAGCCTCCAACACGGCCGCGTCGTCGATGATGCCGTTGCGCGCAAAGTTGAGCAGCACCACACCCTTCTTCATGGCTTTGAGGCGGTCGGCGTTGATCATGTTGCGCGTGGCATCTATGAGCGGCACATGGAAGGTCACGAAGTCGGTGCGATTCAGCAAATCATCCACGCTAGTGGCTTGCTGCACTTCAGAGGATAACTGCCAGGCACGTTGTACGGTGATATCCGGATCGTAACCTATGACCTTCATGCCCAACGCCAGTGCGGCATTACAGACCTGAACGCCAATCGCGCCCAGACCGATAACGCCCAGGGTCCGGCCCGGCAACTCAAAGCCAACAAAATTCTTCTTGCCCGCTTCAACCACCTTATTGATGGTCGCGTCATCGCCTTCCTGGTTTCTGGAAAAGTCCCAGGCCTGACAGATATTACGCGCCGCCAGCAGCATGCCTGCGACCACCAGCTCTTTAACCGCATTGGCATTCGCACCCGGCGCGTTGAACACCGGGATGCCACGTTCACTGAGCTTGTCGACCGGAATGTTGTTCACGCCGGCACCGGCACGCCCAACGGCCTTCAAGGTTGGCGGCAGCTCCATGTCGTGCATTTTGAATGAGCGCAGCAGAATTGCATCCGGATGTTGGATCTCGGAAGCGATTTCGTAACGATCACGCGGCAGCCGTTCCAGCCCCGAGACGGAGATATTGTTCAGTGTGAGAATCTTGTACATGCTTGCTGCCTTAAACCATCGATGGCCACGAAATCCACGAAAGTGTGAAGATATAAAAGCAACCCCCACGATCCTTTAGTGGGTTTCGTGGAGTGGGTTTCGTGGATTTCGTGGTGCCTTTAAACTCATCCATTGCGCTTCTGGAAATCGGCCATAAAGGCGATCAGCGTATCGACGCCGGCCTCGGGCATGGCGTTGTATATGCTCGCGCGCATGCCGCCCACCGAGCGATGACCTTTGAGTGACACCATGCCGGCGGCCTTGGCCTCACTCAGGAATGTCTTATCAAGATCCGGATTGGGCAATACAAAGGGCACGTTCATCCAGGAACGGCAGGCCGGATCGACCGGGTTTTTATAGAAACCCGAATTATCGATCGCCGCATACAGTTTGTCAGCCTTGCGTTTGTTGGTCTCGGCCATCTTGGCCAGACCGCCTTGCTGCTTGATCAGTTGAAACACCAAGCCGGCCAAGTACCAGCCATAGGTCGGCGGTGTGTTGTACATGGAATCATTGTCGGCGTGAATCTTGTAGTCGAGCATGCTCGGCGTACCCGGCAGAACGTCACCCATAAGATCTTCGCGAATGATCACCACTGTCAAACCGGCAGGGCCGATGTTTTTCTGCGCACCGGCATAGATCAAACCGAATTTGCTCACATCGATGGGGCGCGACAGTATGGTCGACGACATATCCGCGACCAGCGGCACATCACCCGACTCCGGCACCCAATGGTACTCGACGCCACCAATGGTCTCGTTCGGTGTGTAATGTAGATAGGCTGCATCTTTCGCCAGCTTCCAATCGGCAAACGCCGGGATGGTGGTGAAATTGCTCGCCTCGGAAGTAGCGGCGACATTCACGCTGCAATATTTCTTCGCCTCGCTGATGGCCTTCTTCGACCAGGCACCGGTATTGATATAATCCGCAGTCTTCTTACCGCGCAGCAGGTTCATCGGGATCATGGCGAACTGGCTGCTGGCGCCGCCCTGCAGGAACAGCACCTTGTAATTGGACGGGATGCCCATGATCTCGCGCAGATCGGCTTCCGCCTGGCTCGCGATGGACATGAATTCCTTGTCGCGATGGCTCATCTCCATCACCGACATACCACAGCCCTGCCAGTCGATCATTTCATCACGGGCGCGCTGCAACACGCTTTCCGGTAATACGGCGGGACCTGCACTGAAATTGAAGACGCGTGCCATGCTAGTACTGACCTCTGTGCGTTATCTGGAAAACGTAGCCTGAGTTGGATGTGATGAAACCGGCTACGCGTTTTGGTTATTCCTCGCTGGACGTTTCGTCGCCCGCTTCGTCACTGACGTCGCCACCGACCTCGACATCGTCTTCGCCAAGCAGTTCGCCAGATGCTTCGCCCGTATCCTCAGGCTCGACAATGCGTTCCAAACCCACCAGCTGCTCTTCGTCGGACAAGCGGATCAGGCGCACGCCCTGGGTGTTGCGACCCATTTGCGAAACCTCCCCGGCACGCGTGCGCACCAGTGTCCCGGCATTGCTGATCAGCATCAGTTCATCGGAATCCGTCGCCAGTATCGCGCCGATCACCGGACCATTACGCTCGTTGGTCTGAATGGAAATGACACCCTGACCGCCGCGACCGTGCACAGGATATTCATCGATCGAAGTACGTTTGCCATAACCGGTCGTGGTTGCCGTCAGGACATTACCGTCCTCGACAATAATCAGCGCGATGACCTTCTGATCCGGCTGGAGCTTGATACCGCGCACGCCGCAGGCGGTACGCCCCATCGGACGCACGTCGGTTTCTTTGAAACGGATCGCTTTACCGGCATCGGTAAACAACATGACGTCACGCTCGCCATCGGTGATCGCGACATCCACCAGTTGATCACCGTCGCGCAGATCCACGGCGATAATGCCATTGGTGCGCGGGCGAGAGAATCCTGACAAGGGCGTCTTTTTGATCGTGCCGCTGGTGGTTACCATGAAGACAAATTGATCTTCATTGAATTCACGTACGGGAAGGACCGCATTAATCCGCTCATCCTCCTCCAGCGGCAGCAGGTTCACAATCGGCTTACCGCGCGCGGTGCGACCGGCCTGCGGCAGCTGATAGACCTTGAGCCAATAGGCCTTGCCGCGGCTGGAGAAACACAAAATGGTGTCGTGGGTATTGGCGATAAACAATTTATCGACAAAATCCTCTTCCTTGACCGTGGTCGCCGCCTTGCCACGACCGCCGCGGCGCTGCGCGGCATACTGACTCAACGGCTGCGCCTTGGCGTAACCCGCATGCGACAACGTGACCACCACATCTTCCTCGGTGATCAGATCTTCCAGCGACAGATCGACATGATTCACGTTGATTTCGGTGCGACGCTTGTCGCCGAACTGATCGCGGATCTCGATCAATTCATCGCGGATGACTTCCATCAAACGGCCCGGGCTGTTGAGGATGGTCAACAGTTCGTCGATCTTATCCAGCAGTTCTTTGTACTCACCGACGATTTTGTCTTGTTCCAGACCGGTCAGCTGATGCAGACGCAATTCCAGAATGGCCTGGGTCTGATTCTCGGAAAGGCGATAACCCGCATCGCTTAGACCGAAGCCGGCGGCCAGATCATCCGGACGCGACGCGGTCGCGCCGGCGCGTGCCAGCATGTCGGTCACCGCACCCGGCAACCAGGTGCGCGCCATCAAGGCATCTCGGGCCTCGGCGCGGCTTTGCGATTTTTTGATGAGCGCGATGACTTCGTCAATGTTGGCCAGCGCAACCGCCAAGCCTTCCAAGATATGCGCACGTTCGCGCGCCTTGCGCAGATCGAACACGGTTCGCCGCGTGACCACTTCGCGGCGGTGGCGGATGAACGCCTCCAGCATCTGCTTGAGGTTCAGCAGTTTCGGCTGACCATCGATCAGCGCGACCATGTTGATACCGAACACGTTCTGCAGCTGGGTCTGCTGATAGAGATTGTTCAGCACCACTTCGGCGACTTCGCCACGCTTGAGTTCGATGACCATGCGCATGCCGTCCTTGTCGGACTCATCGCGCAGGTTGCTGATGCCTTCGATTTTCTTGTCTTTGACCAGCTCGGCGATCTTTTCCAGCAGGCGGGCCTTGTTGACCTGATAGGGCAGCTCGTGAACGACGATGGTCTGCTTACCGCCCTCTTCGCCTTCTATCTCGGTCCGCGCACGCACCTGAATGCGGCCACGCCCGGTGAGATAGGCCTCTTGGATACCGCGCACACCGTTGATGATGGCAGCCGTCGGGAAATCCGGGCCCGGGATGTGTTCCATCAGTCCACGGATATCGATGTTTTCATCTTCGATCAACGCCAGGCAGGCATTGACGACTTCGGTCAGATTGTGTGGCGGGATGTTGGTCGCCATGCCGACCGCGATACCGGCGGAGCCGTTGATCAGCAGATTCGGGATGCGGGTCGGGAAGACCGAGGGTTCTTTTTCGGATTCGTCATAGTTGAGGACGAAATCGACGGTTTCCTTGTCGAGATCCGCCAGCAGCTCATGGGCGATCTTCGACATACGCACTTCGGTGTAACGCATGGCGGCCGGGGCATCGCCGTCGACCGAACCGAAGTTACCCTGGCCATCGACCAGCATGTAACGCAACGAGAACGGCTGCGCCATACGCACGATAGTGTCATACACCGCCGTGTCGCCATGCGGATGATACTTACCGATGACGTCACCCACGACGCGCGCGGATTTCTTATAGGGTTTGTTCCAGTCATTGCCCAGGACACTCATGGCATAGAGCGCACGGCGATGCACCGGCTTGAGGCCGTCGCGCACGTCAGGCAGGGCGCGTCCTACAATCACGCTCATGGCGTAATCGAGGTAGGACTGTTTCATCTCATCTTCGAGATTACGCGGTAGGATTTCTTTGGCGAAGTCGACCATCGAGGGTGTAGCCAGTCCTTATTAATTTACGTTCGATAGCGCCCAATGAAATTCTTGTTGTCTGACAGGCGCCAAATTCGCGTTATCCTAACATAGGCAGCCACCCACTGCATCACAGGAAAAACGCCTCAGAGAGTCCCTGCGGCGCCCTGACGGATGTTCGGCGGCTATGAAGATGCGGAGTGACGTGCTAGGCCCATCAGCTTCGCCATTTTTTCCGCGGTAGGAGCCAGAACGACACCGCGCTCGGTCACGATGGCATCGATCAGCGCGGCAGGCGTGACGTCAAAAGCGGGATTCCAGGCCTGCGCACCGTTCGCGGCGACTTGCTGCCCCGCCAAGGCCAGCACCTCCGCAGCGTCACGACTCTCAATGGGTATCTCAGCACCGGTCTTGATATTCATATCGATTGTCGATGTCGGCGCAACCACCATGAAACGCACGCCATGATGACGTGCATTGACGGCCAGACTGTAAGTACCGATCTTGTTGGCAACATCGCCGTTGGCGGCAATGCGGTCTGACCCGACAATCACCCATTGGACATTACCCTGGCGCATCAAATGCGCCGCGGCGCTGTCGGCCAGCAGGGTAACCGGGATGCTGTCGCGCACCAGTTCCCAGGCGGTCAGTCGCGCACCCTGCAACCAGGGTCGGGTCTCGTCGGCATAGACCGACTGGATGCGGTCTTGCGCCCAGCCACTGCGAATCACACCCAAGGCAGTACCATAGCCACCCGTCGCCAATGATCCCGTATTGCAATGTGTAAGTACGCCCTGGGTATCGGTCAACAACGCAGCACCCAATTCACCCATGCGTCGGTTGGCCTGAATATCCTCTTCGAGAATACTGTGCGCTTCGGCCAACAGGGCTGGCACCGGATCACCCTGCAGCCCGGCGAAGCGGGCGCGCATGCGCTCCAGTGCCCAGAACAGATTCACTGCCGTCGGGCGCGAGGCCGCCAGACGATCAAGATCGGCGATTATCGCGTTTTTCCAATCAGCACCGACGGCGGCGTACGCCTGGCGCGCTGCCAGAACCACCCCATAGGCGGCGGCAATGCCGATAGCGGGCGCGCCACGCACCACCATATCGCGAATCGCCTGGGCAACCGCCGTGGCATCCGGCAGAGTGAGATAGTCTTCGCGATTGGGCAGATAGCGCTGATCCAGCAGGCGCAACCCCTGCTCTGTCCAGCTGACTGCCCGGACATTGTCATGACTAACTGGCATTACAAACCTCGTTCAGTAACCCTGGTGAAGAAGCTCAAGGCTCGCCGACATGACTGGATATTTGCTCAAGACGCTCCAGACGATAACCATGCTGATAAACGGCACTCAGCTTCCAACCATTCTCGGGCATCAAGCCCAACTTGTTACGGATGCGGCTGATGTGGGTATCGACCGTGCGGGTATTGAGATCGGCGGTCGTCGCCCAGACCGCTTCCAGGATCTGGCTGCGAGACAGCAACCGCCCGATATTGCGGAACAGAAATAAGGTCAGATCGAATTCCTTATGGGTGAGATCGACCGGTTCGCCGGCCCATTCAACGCTTCGACTGTTGGTATTCAAACGATACTCACCGATGTCCAGATTCTCGGCCCGCTCCGTTGCCGGGTAGGCGCGTCGCCCCAGCGCCGTGATACGCGCCAGCATTTCCAAGGGCTTCACCGGTTTGGTCATGTAATCATCGGCACCCATTTCCAGTGCCAGAATCACATCTTCTTCCTTATCCATCTGGGTCACGAATAACACCGGTACCGGCCGTTCACTGTGCTTGCGAATATCCTGCAACACCTGGATACCATTGGTATCCGGTAGCACCCAGTCGAGAATAAACAAGTCAAAATCCTGACTGCTTGTAGCCTCCATAAAGGCTTTCCCGGTCTGAAAGGACTGGCATTCATGCCCAACGGCCTGCAACCAGACCTGCATGACTTCAGCCTGGTACTTATCGTCCTCGAGCAGCGCGATTCGCAAAGACTTCCCCTCGTTAAGTACCCGTCGTTATATATATTTTACAATTCTGGCACACAAACCCCTGGAAAGTGAACAGGTAATGCTGTTAGTGTATGGCGCCACTGGATCTCAGAAGATCCGGAAACTATTCGCTTTGTCAGATCACGTCCTTCATCAGATCACGTCTCAAGGAGTTAGTCATAATGAATAAAACCATACTGAACCTCGCAGTCGCAGCCAGCCTGGGTTTTAGCGCGCAGGGTTTTGCGCACGAAGGCGGCATGGTCAATGACGCCTATGTTGGTGACCGCGCGGGCCACATCGTCACAGACGGCTCCGGTGATTGCGTTCGCACCAGTTCCTGGTCTGAAGATAAGATGATCGAAGGCTGCGGCCTGGTTGTCGCACCTGTTGCCGAGCCCGCTCCGGCACCGGTTCCGAAGGCTGTTAGCGAAACCGTATCTATGTCTGCCGCGGCCCTGTTCGCACATGACAGTGCTGAATTCAACCGCGACCAACCCGAACTGGATGCATTGGCCACCCGCGTGAAATCGCTGAACTCCATTGAGTCCATCAACGTCGTCGGCCACACCGACAGTTCCGGCTCCGATGCCTACAATCAGGCTTTGTCCGAACGTCGTGCGGCAGCGGTGAAAAACTTCCTGCTGAGCAGAGACATTGATGCCAGCTTGATCACAACTTCCGGCATGGGCGAAAGCCAGCCGGTCGCCAGCAATGCCACCAGTGAAGGACGCGCGCAGAACCGTCGCGTGGAAATCACCTTCAAGGGCACTGAAATCACCAAGTAATACCGACCCACTCAGGGTCACGCAGTCCCCATCGGCCGCCGCAAGGCGGCCGATGCATTTGCGGGGTTGCTCACCTTCATCCCCATGCAGGAGGAGCCGCACATGGAAACGCTCTTACAATCTCTGCCCACTGATTTCAGTACCGTCTATCTGATCCCCTGGGCAATACGCCTGGCATCAGCCCTGGCAATATTCGTGATTGGACGCTGGTTGGCCAAATGGTTGGTGAATACCTTCAACAAGCTTATGAAACGCGGCGGCATGGACAGCATGCTGGCGCAATTCATCACTAATATTCTCTATACAGCCTTGCTTGTCGTCGTTGTGATTGCAGCGCTGGATCGTGTCGGCGTGCAGACAACCTCACTCCTGGCGATTGTCGGCGCTGCGGGCCTGGCCATCGGCTTGGCCCTGAAGGATTCGCTGGCAAATTTCTCATCGGGCGTCATGTTGATCATCTTCCGCCCCTTCAAAGTCGGCGACTTTATCGAGGCTGCAGGCACCAGTGGCGTCGTTATCGCAGTCAATATTTTCAGTACTCTGCTCCGGACCGGTGATAATCGCGACATCATCGTACCCAACAGCCAGATCTACAGCGGGATCATCATTAATGTCACCGCACAGGACAAGCGCCGCATCGATATGGTGTTCGGCATCGGTTACGACGACGACATCCGCACCGCCAAGCGCCTCATCACGGAAGTCATGCAACAGGATGCACGTATCCTGACCGAACCGGCGCCGGCCATTTCCGTCGCCGAGCTCGCCGACAGCAGTGTCAATCTGAATGTGCGCCCCTGGACCAAGACCACGGATTATTGGGCGGTGCGTTCCGATCTCCTGGAAAACATCAAGGCCTCCTTCGACGCGAATGGGATCAGCATTCCCTACCCGCAACGCGATGTGCATCTGCATCAGGTCGGCGATGCAGCCTGATCTGCGGTTTACAGCTCGGCTTATTATCCAGATGCGCCTGCATGTGATTTCAGTATACTAAGCGGAACCCCACAGCACCTCGCCCATGCAAACTGTCGACACACTGCTGCACGCACGCTGGATCATCCCGATCGAACCGGATGATCGCGTACTCATCGATCACAGCCTGGCAATCCACGAAGGACGCATTGCGGCGATACTCCCGACAGCGGATGCTCGACAACAATATCGCAGCGATACTGAACTACAGCTCGATAAGCATGCGCTCATTCCCGGTCTGATCAACGCACACACCCATGCGGCCATGTCACTGCTGCGCGGGCTGGCCGACGATCTGCCGCTCATGGACTGGCTGCAGAAACATATCTGGCCGGCCGAGGGCCGCTGGGTCAGCGAAGAATTCGTGCATGATGGCAGCCTGCTGGCCATTGCGGAAATGCTGCGCAGCGGCACCACCTGCTTCAACGATATGTATTTCTTTCCGGAGGTCACTGCCCGGGTCGCGGCCACGGCCGGTATCCGCGCGACCGTCGGCATGATCCTGATCGATTTTCCGAGCGCCTATGCCAGTGATGCCGATGAATATCTCAGCAAGGGACTGGCACTGCATGACGCTTATCGCAGCCATCCCTTGATTCGCACGGCGTTCGCACCGCATGCACCGTACAGCGTCTCTGATGCGCCATTGGACCGGGTGCGGGTGCTCGCCGATGAACTGGACGTGCCCATTCACATGCACGTTCACGAAACGGCGTTTGAAGTGGAACAATCCGTCGAGCAATGCGGCAAGCGCCCGCTCGAACGCTTGCAGGCACTGGGGGTTGTTTCGCCCGCGTTGCTGGCTGTGCACATGACTCAACTCACTGACGAAGAGATCGAACTCTGCGCCGCCGGCAGCGTCAGCGTGTTGCACTGCCCTGAGTCCAATCTGAAACTCGCCAGCGGTTTCTGCCCGGTGCAACGCCTGCTCGACGCCGGCATCAATGTCGCCCTCGGCACCGACGGCGCCGCGAGCAATAACGACCTGGACATGTTCGGTGAAATGCGTAGCGCAGCCTTGCTAGCCAAGGCCGTGTGCGGCGATGCCGGCGCGGTAACCGCCTATCAGGCCCTGCGCATGGCCACACTCAACGGCGCGCAAGCACTCGGCATCGCCGACCAGACCGGTTCGCTAATCGCCGGCAAATGGGCGGATCTCTGTGCCGTGCGTCTGGATGACATCGAATCCACGCCGCTGTATCACCCGCTGTCGCAACTGGTCTATGCCAGCGGCCGCCACCAGGTCAGCGATGTCTGGGTGGCCGGAGAGCACTTATTAAAAGAGCGCGTACTGACCAGTCTCGACGAGGCCGATATCCTCGCCCGTGCGCGCCAGTGGCAAGTCCGCATCGCCGCGGCTGATGCCGACGCGAACACTTGACGTCGCACCCGATCCCTCATCGGGGTATCCTTACGCCCATGCCCAACGCCGCCCACAACGTCGACCCCGCCGAGATCGCCAAGTTCGAAGAACTGGCCGCGCGCTGGTGGGACCCGCACAGCGAATTCAAACCGCTGCACGATATCAATCCGTTGCGGCTGGATTACATCGAGCGTCTTGAAACCTTGCAGGGTAAACGCGTGCTGGACGTTGGCTGCGGCGGTGGATTGCTGAGCGAAGGCATGGCCGCGCGCGGCGCGCAGGTCACTGGCATCGACATGGGTGAGGCACCGTTATCGGTTGCCAAGCTGCATCTGTACGAAACCGGCCTGGAAGTCGATTACCAGCAGATCACCGCCGAACAGATGGCTAGCGAACACCCCGACAGTTTCGACATCGTCACCTGTCTGGAAATGCTCGAACATGTACCGCAACCGGATTCCGTGATCGCGGCCTGCGCGCGCATGGTCAAGCCCGGCGGGTTGGTCGTGTTTTCAACCCTGAACCGCAATCCGAAATCCTATCTGCTCGCCATTATCGGCGCGGAATATGTCCTGCGCATGTTGCCCAAGGGCACCCACGATTATCGTAAATTCATTCGACCTTCCGAACTCGACAGCTGGGCGCGTGCCGCCGACCTGGAACTGCGCGACATCAGCGGCATGACCTACAACCCGCTCACCTCGATCTACAGCCTGGGCCGCGATGTCGATGTGAACTACCTCGCCGCCTACCGTCGCTGATCCATGTCACCATCATCCAAGCCAGCGGATAAACGCATCCGCACCGTACTGTTCGATCTCGACGGCACCTTGCTCGATACCGCACCCGACCTCGCCTTTGCGCTGAATGAAACCCTGCGCAAGTTCGGCAAGCCCGCACTGCCCTATGAAACTATTCGCCCGGTCGTCTCCCACGGCGGCATCGCACTCATTAAACTCGGCTTCGGCCTTAACCCCGATGATCTAGGTTATCAGCCGCGCCGCGAATATTTGTTGGAGACCTATCGCCAGAACATCGCCCGCGAAACCCGCCTCTTCCCCGGCATGAGTGAACTGCTCGACACGCTGGAGCAGCAAGGATTGAACTGGGGCGTGGTCACCAACAAACCCGCCTGGCTCACCGACCCGTTGCTCATGGAAATGAGGCTCTTCGATCGCGCCGCCGCCGTCATCAGCGGCGACACCCTCACCGAACGCAAACCCCACCCCGCCCCCATGCTGCTCGCCTGCGAACGCGCCGGCTCCCAGGCACATGAATGCCTGTACGTCGGCGATGCCAAACGCGACATCGAAGCCGGCATCAACGCCGGCATGCCCACACTGGTGGCGCTGTTCGGTTATATCGCAGAAGAGGACGATCCGCACGGCTGGGGCGCGGATGCCTTAGTTGAAACACCTAAAGGGATTTTTGAATGGTTAACAACGGCACAAGAAGCTAAATAGTAAAGTGAAAATCAATCTGTCACTTTTTCGGATTGTTGCCCAATCTTTTACGGCGCCCGCGCAATAGTAGGATTTCAAATGCGCCAAAACAGACACATGTGCCGCCGATCAACATCGACAAGATTACTGCTTCGCCATTCCGGCCTTCTGATGAATATTTATTTGCGAACGCAAATCCGTCGAAACTATCACTAAGTAACCCAAAGGCACCCCATATACAAATAGCAAATCCTAGAATGATAGATCCAACTGATAATAGATAGCGAAGTATTGAACGCTTCGTCATTTAAGTTTGGCCAATACGAACTGGGGAAATTGCACAGATCAATTCATAAATTCCTATGCAATAGATCTGGGACAGATGTATTTTCATCAAAGCCACTTCCTCTGAAAATCCACCTCAAGCCGCACGCATAACCGCTCGGCGCACCGCCTCGGGAAGTTCAACCAGCATGAAAAAATCATCTGGATATAGATAGTCTTCACCAGATTCGTCAATCACTCGGAGCATGTGATGTCTCGCGGCATCCGCATCATTGAGCACTGGATAGACTTTCCGCAGCTCCAGCGATGCCTGGTAGTCATCGTTGCGGATACAGATAGCGAAGCGCAGATCGGATTCGTTGGGTATGTTCATAAGCATTCAGTCCACGAAGCGTTTAATCTTGATTTCCCGCTTGCCGATTCCTTAGGCTTCGTACCAATGAAGCTCGGCAATCCTTATAGTGCCGTCAGAGAGACGTACAGTGGCGATACCTTTACGCTTGCGCCAGCGCCCCTCACCGTAAACTTTCCTGAGCCTGGTCAGTGCCCGTATCGAGTAGCCGACTGCAAAGGTATCAGACTGTCTGATAGCACCAATGATCTCGAAGTTCATCCTTGAACCCTCGGGATTACAGCTATGCCCACCCTTGAACATCAGGGGCAAGTCGCACACTCCATGCAAGCTCTGAGCATAATCCAGCCCCACAATCATGACAATGTCGGCAACCTGTCCTACCACATCCAGACCATCCCAATGCTATGATGCCAACCATGCCGACTATTGATCCCGCCATCATCGTCTTTGCCCTCGCCGTTATCCTGGCCTCCCTGCTGGGCGGGTTGGTGGTATTCCTTATCCAACATGGCAAGCTCACCCGGCTGCGCGCCGAGGCCGCACGACTGGAGGCCGAACTTGCCGTCGAGCGACGGCGCGCCGAGGAACGCATTGCCGCGCTGGATGAGGCGCGCGATCAGTTACGCGAGACCTTTGGTGCGATGGCCAGTGAGGCGTTGAAACACAACAGCGGCGAATTTCTCAAGCTCGCGCAGGAGAATCTCAAACGTTTCCAGTCTCAAGCCGAGGGCAGTCTCACCCAACGCGAAAAGGCGGTTGAGAATCTGGTCAAACCGATCCGTGAGGCCTTGGAAAAAACCGAACTGCAGATTCGCCATATGGAGAACGATCGCAAGGAGGCCTATGGCTCGCTGACCAAGCATCTCGAAACCATGGCCGCGTCGCAGATACTGTTGCAGGGGGAGACACGCAATCTGGTACAGGCGCTGCGCCGTCCCGAGGTACGCGGGCAATGGGGCGAGTTGACACTCAAGCGTCTGGCCGAACTCGCCGGCATGGTCGACCGCTGCGATTTCTACGAACAGGAACAGGTGCAGACCGACACTGGCCGACAGCGGCCGGACATGATTGTGCGCATGCCCGATGGACGCGAAATCATCGTCGATGCCAAAACACCCTTGGACGCTTATCTCAGTGCCATCGAGGCCGGTGATGACGAGACCCGCAAGCGCGAACTGGAACGGCATGCGCGCAAAGTGCGCGAACGCGTGCGCGAACTCTCGGCCAAGGCCTACTGGCAGCAATTCAAAAACGCACCGGATTTCGTGGTGCTGTTCATCCCCGGCGATCAGTTCCTCACCGCCGCGCTGGATCAAGACCGCTCATTACTGGAAGACGCGCTCGCGGCCAAGGTGATCCTGGCCACACCGACAAGCTTCGTCGCCCTCTTGCGCGCCGTGGCCTTCGGCTGGCGCCAGGAGGCGCTTACTGAAAACGCCGAGCGCATCCGCGAAGTCGGTGAAGATCTTTACCAACGCCTCGGCACCTTTGCCGATCATCTCGGTAAGGTCGGCAAGAGCCTGGACAGCAGCGTGAATGCCTACAATAAAGCCGTAGGTTCATTTGACAGCCGCATCCTGCCCGGTGCACGCAAGTTCGCCGAACTGGGGATCTCCGCCAAGACCGAAGTGTCCGAACCGGATCAGATCGAGCGTGGCGCACGTGCGGTACAGTCTGCCGAACCTGCCAGTCCTACCGAAGCTGACGCGAGTGATACCGAAAGTGAACCGCCAAGGCATTAAGTGCTCTGTTGTTAACCGCAGAGGCGTAAAGGCGCAAAGAAATACTTGGGGAACGCTGAATTATCTGTCATTCCGGCATATACCGGAATCCAGCGTCTTCAGTAACCTGGATTCCGGCATACGCCGGAATGACGGCTTAGAAGTTGATTTGAGATTTCATAATTATTTCCCGATTGTCCCTGCATTGTCTTTTCAACGCAGATCGGAAGCAAACATACTCATCAAATATTCATTCGCTTTTCTTTGCGCCTCTGCGCCTTTGCGGTTCAAATCATCTTGTCGTCTCAACAACGAATGCAACGCACAAGATCTATCGCAATGACCGATCAAGACCTCGCCCAAGCCTATGCCGAATGCCAGGCGCTGGCCCGCCGCCATTACGAAAACTTCCCGGTCGGCTCCTGGTTATTGCCGCGTGCCATGCGCCGGCCGGTGACGGTCATTTATGCCTTTGCCCGCACCGCGGATGATCTTGCCGATGAAGGTGATCTTGCGCCTGCTGAACGTCTGGCGGGCCTGCAAAAACTGACGGACATGCTGGATGGCATCGCGGCTGGAACAGCGCAAAACGATTTCATAGGACGCGCTCTGGTGGATGTCATCAGCCGCCACCAATTACCACTTCAGCTTTTCCATGATCTCTTGGACGCCTTCCGCCAGGACGTCACCAAAACCCGTTACGATAATTTCGGCGAGATCATGGACTACTGCCGACGCTCGGCGAATCCGATCGGTCGTCTATTGTTGCAGCTGCACGGCGACACCGACGCGCGCCACCTGGCCTATTCCGATGCCATCTGCAGCGCGCTGCAGTTGATCAATTTTTATCAGGATCTGCATCAGGATTATGTTGAGAACGGGCGTATCTATATTCCCCGTGATGAGCTGCAACGCTTTGATGTGACCGAAGACCAGTTCCGCGATCAGCGCACGGATTTCGCCCTGCAGCGCCTGATGCAGCTGCAGTATGAACGCGCCCAGCGCCTGCTGCTGTCCGGCGCGCCACTGGCTAAGCGTCTGCACGGACGCTTCGGCTTCGAACTGCGGCTGATCGTCCTTGGGGGCCATCGCATCCTGCAGCAGTTGATGCGCAATCCTCAGAATGCCTTCGCCCGGCCGCGTCTCAAGCCTGTTGATTGGCTGTGGATGGCCTGGCGCGCACTACGTGGACAATGATGCCCTGCCCGCCGGAATCGTTTATGCTGGCGCAACCCTAATTACCTGCAACCCGATGGATCCTCAAGCATATTGTCAGGCCAAGGCCGCCAGCAGCGGCTCCAGCTTCTACTACGCCTTCCGCTTTCTGCCGGAGGCACAGCGCCGCGCCATCATCGCCCTGTATGCGTTCTGCCGCGAAGTCGATGACAGCGTCGACGAGTGCAGTGACCCAGGTGTAGCGCGCACCAAACTCCACTGGTGGCGTAGCGAGATTGAACGTGTCTTTGAGCAGCGCCCCGAACATCCCGTCGGCAAGGCATTGGCCGAACAGATCGGCAGCTACAATCTGCCCAAAGAATATTTCCTCGAAATCATCGATGGCATGGAGATGGATCTCGATCAGCATCGCTACCAGGGATATAAGGACCTGGGGCTGTACTGCTATCGCGTTGCCGGTGTCGTCGGCCTGCTGTCGGCGGAAATCTTTGGCTATCGCAACCGCCAGACCTTGAAATACGCCGTCGAGCTGGGCCAGGCCTTTCAGCTGACCAATATCTTGCGTGATGTACGCGAAGACGCGCGTCGCGGCCGTATTTATCTTCCGCATGAAGAACTGCAACGCTTCAAGGTACAGGAACAGGATATCCTGAGTTATCAGCATACAGCGCAGGTTCAGGCACTGTTGCAATCGGTACTGCAACGCGCACGATCACACTATGCGACAGCCCTGAGTCTGTTACCGGACGAAGACCGTCTGGCCCAGCGTGCCGGCCTGATCATGGCGGCCATTTATCAGGCCACCTTGGATGAAATCGAGCGTGACGACCTGCGCGTGCTGGAACGGCGTGTATCGCTGACGCCCGTGCGCAAACTCTGGATTGCCTGGCGCACTGCCCGGCGCATCAGCCGAGATCCCGCTGCACATGGCTGAACCCGCCGCATCACAAGAGCGGGTACTCGTTATCGGTGGCGGTTGGGCCGGTATCAGCGCGGCGGTGGAACTGTCGCGTCAGGGTGTGCCGGTGACTTTATTGGAAGCGGCTCGTCAACTCGGTGGACGTGCCCGTTGCGTGGCCTTCGATCACCAGCGCGTGGACAACGGTCAACATCTCATGGTCGGTGCCTATACGGCCATGTTGCGGTTGCTTGAAGAAATCGGCGTTACGGAAGAAGCAGCGTTTCTGCGGCAACCGCTGGAGCTGCATATGCGTGCGCTGCGGCAACCCGAACTGCGGCTGCGGGCGCGCAACTTGCCCGCGCCCTTTCATCTGGCGATGGGTCTTGCGACTGCACGCGGATTGTCACCGCGCGACCGTCTGCAACTCATGCGCTTCAGCCGGCGCTTGCTGGCCAATAAGATTCAACTTGAACAGGACATCACTGTCCAGGCACTGCTGCTTGGCGAACGTCAGGGTGTGCGGGTAACCCGAGCGCTGTGGGAACCGCTGTGTCTGGCGGCCTTGAATACCGGAATCGCCGAGGCCTCGGCATTGCTGTTTCTGGAAGTGCTGCAGCGTACCTTCAGCGGCGAAGCCTCCCGCTCCGATCTGCTGATCCCACGGCAGGATCTGGGGGTGCTTCTGCCGGAGCCGGCCATGGACTATATCGAACGGCATCGTGGCCGCGTCGAACTCAACCGGCGCATTGAGTCATTGCAGATTGATGCCGAGGGTTGTCAGGGCGTGACCTGGCGCAGCGGTCACATGGCGGCACGCAAAATCATCCTGGCGGCGCATCCGGTCATGTGTCGGCGTTTGCTGAGCGGGCACTCCGCCTTGCAGAGCATTGCGGAACAGCTGGGGCAATTACGGCAGGAACCTATCACAACCATCTATCTGCGTTATCCCGACGATGTCGACCTGGGCAGTCCTATGCAGGGCTTGCAGGATGGCCTGGGACAGTGGATTTTCGACCGGCGGATTGCGGGGCACCCTGGTCTGATTGCGGTGGTGATCAGCGGGCGCGGTGAACATCTGCAGATGGACAACCCGGCGCTGGGTGGACACATCTGTATGGAATTGGCACGGCTGCATCCCGACTGGCCAGCGCCGCTCGCCATCCGCGTGCTGCGTGAAAAACGCGCCACCTTTGCCGCCTGCGCGGATGTGGCGCGCTTGCGCCCTGGCCCTGTCACACCTGTGCCCGGCCTGTTCCTTGCCGGTGATTTCACCGACACCGGTTTGCCTGCGACCCTGGAAGGCGCCGTCATCAGCGGTCAACGTGCTGCAGCAGCTGCCTTGAGTTGACAGCTATACCACGCAAGTCTCACCTACTATTCAACTTTCCACCCAAACCGCCGCCACACCTGAAGATCAGGGAAAGTCTCAACTAAGAGCGCCCTGCCCAGGACGATTCAGGTGGTAACGGATGGAAAAGAAAGTCGCTACACAGGAACTCACGCCAGGGATGTATGACTCGCGGCTGGATCGTCCCTGGATGGAAACATTCTTACTGCTTCAGGGCTTCGAGATTATCCGCTCACTCGATCCGGGTCATTACGAAATAGCTTCCACGGCATATTATCTCTAAGGCTTAGCGCATGGATCGTGATCCCTTAACTGGCTTACCCGATCGATATACCTTCTTCCGACGTCTGGAAGGTCAGATCAAATGCTGCGGCCAGTTCGATGACCTGATGGGTGTCGTAGTCATTAATCTACGCCGTTTCCGCGACATCAACCGCGAGTACGGCTACAAGGTCGGCGACGCATTATTGATGGAAGCCGCCAGTCGCATCCGCGAGGCACTACGCCAATCGGATACCGTCGCACGTGTTGGCGCCGACGAATTTGCCTTACTGTTACCGGGCTTAATCAACCCAGGCCATGCACAACTTGCGGCACATAAAATCGAGCAGGTCCTGAGTAAACCTTTCCATATAGACGGCTTGAACCTGCGGTTGCGTAGTTATGCCGGTGTGGCACTGTTCCCGCAACATGCCGCCGATGCCCAGCAGCTTATGCAAGCCGTGGATCGGGCACTGATCGAGGCACGCGAATCATCGACAAACTGTGAGTTCTTCGGCACGCATCTGGATATCGCCAAGCCAAGCCTGCTGGCTCTGGAAACCGATTTGCATGAGGCGATTGAGCGCAACGATTTGAGGTTGCACCTCCAACCGCAGATCGATCTGGACCACAGTCGCGTATCAGGTTTCGAATGCCTGTCGCGGTGGACACATCCGGAACGCGGCGAGATACGACCGGATCATTTCATTGCCCTTGCGGAGCAGACAGGTCAGATCGAGGCACTCACGCTCTGGTCGTTGAAAGCGGCACTGCATCATCTGCGCATGCTCCAGCACCTGCAGCCCCAGCTTACTGTGTCTGTGAATCTGACACCGAATATTCTTCATCATCCGGACATCATTGAGCTCGTAAAGCAAGCGCTGGCAATCTGGAACACGCCACCCGGCAGTCTGATTCTGGAAATTACCGAAGGCACCATGATGCAGGACCCGGACCGTGGCCTGGATGTGTTGCGTCGCTTGCGCGGACTGGGCGTGGGAATCTCGATAGATGATTTTGGAACCGGCTATTCCTCGCTATCTTATCTAAAACGTTTACCTGTCAATGAACTGAAAATTGATAAATCTTTTGTGATGGATCTGGATCAGTCCATCGATGATGAAAAGATTGTCCGGAGCATCATTTCACTGGCGCACAATTTCGGCTTGCGCGTAGTTGCCGAGGGTGTACAGAGTCAACGTGTACTGGAACTGCTTGCCGATCTGGGCTGCGACCTGGCGCAAGGCAGACACATCGCCGACGCGATGCAAGCCGATGATGCGGCGGCCTGGTTGACACATCCAGGCATACAACCCCATGCGGCGACTGTCCCACGCAAGCAACAGCGCTGATCAGCGGCCACATTTCAGTCGCTGCATCCTCTGTAATCCCGGAGTTTCGCCGCGCAGTGATTCCCGTATAATGCCCGTTCCTTCGTTAGCATGCGCAGAGCTGGTATGTCCGATTACACCCCCCCCGCTGATCTCCTCGCGGAACGCATTATTCTGATTACCGGTGCCGGCGACGGTATTGGCAAAGCGGCAGCCCTAGCCTGCGCGGCACATGGTGCCACCGTTATCCTGCTCGGACGAACCATCCCCAAACTGGAAGCGGTCTACGATGCGATTGTACAGGCGGGACATCCGCAGCCCGCGATCTACCCGATGAATCTGGAAGGCGCCAAGCCGAAAGATTATCTCGATCTAGCTGGGACAATCGAAAAAGAATTTGGACGTTTGGATGGTTTGCTCCACAACGCGGCAATCCTAGGCAGCATGTCACCCATGGCCCATCAGGATGTCGAGCTATGGTTCAAGGTGATGCAAGTCAATTTGAACGCACCCTTCTTACTGACACGGGCCTGCCTGGGTCTGCTGATGAAATCCAAGGATGCCTCCGTCATCTTTACCTCGGATAAGGTCGGGCGCAGTGGGCGTGCCTACTGGGGTGCTTACGGTGTTTCCAAATTTGGCATAGAGGGTATGAGCCAGATCCTGGCGCAAGAAATGGAGACCAATACACCGGTTCGGGTCAACAGCATCGATCCTGGCGCGGTGCGTACGCGGATGCGTAGCGTCGCCTATCCGGGTGAAAACAGTCAGGCGAATCCCTTGCCTGAGTCGATCATGCCCGCCTATCTGTACCTGCTCGGAGCGGACAGCCGCGGCGTTACCGGACGGCAATTCTCAGCGCAGGAATTCGTCTTACCCACCTGAAGCTGTACAGTACGTCCTCACTGCATGATGTCGACATGGATACCCTTGGCCTCCAGGGCCTCGGCGCGCGACGAAATATAGCGTTGGAAATTCGGTTGTGCCGTATAGGCACCCGTAGCCACATAGTCCAAGGCCGACTGGATATGGAAGGCCTTTAGATAGGCTTCGGTCCTGAAAGCTTCATTTCCCTTGGCATCGAACAGAATCAATGTCGGTACGTATTGCACATTCATTTCACGCGCCCACTCACCTGCCGTAATGGACTTGCCCGCTGGCGTTGTCACCGGTGTTTTGGACCAGGCATCCAATACCACGACATCGTATTGGCTCAGCAGCGCCTGACTCTCCGTGCGTTTGAGAATGTCCTGATGCAACTCATCGCAGGCGGCACATTCGGCCTGCTCGAAAAAGACGGCCAGCGGACGCCCCCCCGTACGTTTGGCAAGTTGGTAGGGTGCCTGGAGATAACTGGGGTCTTGATGCAGCTTGCCGGAGGCCGCGACCGGTGCCTGTTGTTTCACGTAATCACGGAAGGACATGCGGGTTTCGACATGATCACTCACGTAATCCAGCGCTGCCATGAAACGGTGCGGTGGGTAATAGCCATTGAGCCGTAACACCACATCGCCGGTCTCATTGAGAAACACCAGTGTCGGCGTGAACATCACCCGCATCTGGCTGGCGAATTCCTTTTCGGTGACCGTCTGACCCTGCAGATCAGTTACCTCCCGGTCACCCCAGATATTGATGGCGATCACATCGAACCCGGACTGAGTCTTGGTCTCGATATCACGCAGGGAAAAATTCGTCTCCAGGAGTTTTTTGCAATAGGGGCATCCGTCCTGGTAGTAATACAACATTACCCGCTTGCCGGCCGCCTTCGCCTCGGCGACATCCTCGCGCAGATCCAGGAAGGAATTTTTGAACCAATCAGGCTTGTCGTGGTAACCAGGATTGACCATTCCAGGTTCAAGGGCATCGGCTGGCGGAAGTTCCCCATTAGATAACAGTGGCACTGCCATCAACAGCCAAGCCAGAGTTACTAGATAACGCAGCATCAAGACTCTCTCCATTAGTGACGTCCAAACACGAGCACCCACATCCTCGCACTCATATCGACGCGTAAACAAGTTCGACCGAAGCATACCGTTTTAGCCCTAGGGGCAGCGGCAAGCTCTTGCCGATAATAAGACCATTACGGCCGTCAAATATCCGCCACACCCCAAAAATGGGGTTTTAACACGATTGTATCGATGTCATTATTTTGACTTCTCATGCCATACCTAGAATAAAAACGGTTATATCTCTTTGATTAAAAATGTTTTATCAATAATTCATGGCCCATTGGCACGAAACTCGCTTAAGTAATACTCACAAGACCACAAAATCGTTTAACTCTCGGAACGACTGATATGTCTACCTATGCCGACAAAGTGAGTATCACTATGCCCGATCCCGCAGCCGCTGGCCTGCTGCGCCGTTCGGATGAGCTCTCAGACCGTCTGCTGTATATGACTCAGACGCTGCAGACCACATTGGATATTCCCGCACTGCTGGAGATCTTTCGCCTGCAATGCGCTGACAATGTGCCGATCGACGGCATCGAATACAGCAATGAGAGTTTAAACCTTCAATATCTTATCGGTAGCCGTAGCCGCCATAGCTGTACTTATAACTTGCGCTTATCCGACATCGGCCTGGGTGCCTTGCTGTTTCGCCGTCGCAACAAATTCACTGAGGCGGAAACCATCATCCTGGAAAAGTTGATGTGCTGCCTGCTTTACCCCTTGCGTAACGCCCTGCTCTATCGCGATGCCCTTGCCCTGGCGCAGAAAGATGCGCTGACCGGTATTTGCAATCGCGCCGCATTTGACGATTCACTACACAATGAGGTCAATCTCGCGGGTCGCCATCGCACGCCGCTGTCGATCATCGTGTTCGATATCGATCACTTCAAATCGATCAATGATCGCTTTGGCCACAGCCAGGGCGACAAGGCCATCAAGGCGGTGGTGCATTGCGCGCAGCAGTGCGCTCGCAGCACGGATATGTTGTTCCGGTACGGTGGTGAAGAATTCGTCATGGTGTTACGCAATACGACGCAGAATGGCGCACGGCTACTGGCTGACCGCATCCGCCGTAAGATCGAAAAACTGGAATGCCAGGGCGCCCGCAAACCCATTGCCATGACCGTCAGTGCCGGCGTGGCGACAATGGAACCCGGCGTGTCTGCGCAGAAGATGTCTGCCCAGAAACTGTTTGAACGTGCCGATGGTGCGTTGTATACCGCCAAGAACAGCGGCCGTAATCGCGTCTGCGTTGACGAATAAGCGTCGGATTCACTGCATAGAAATTGCGCTAAAAGCCACCTGCACTCGGACAGGTCTTGCGGAACATGCATTCACTGCAGCGCGCTCGAACCCGACAAATATCCTTGGCGTGCACCACAATCAGGGCATGATATTCCTTGAACAGTACGACATCTGCGCCCAGCGCCTGCTCCAAGCCCAGCCGCAACTCATCGTAACCCTCATCACCCTGGATCAACCCCAAACGTGCGAATAATCGCCGCGTATAAGCATCGATAACAAATACCGGCCGCTCAAAGGCATACAATAATATGTCGTCAGCCGTTTCCGGACCGACGCCATTGACGACCAGTAATGCTCTGCGTAGATCCACATCCGACTGTTTCGCCAGCGCCTGATAGCCACCGGCATCGGTATACCAACGGCAATAATTCCGCAGCCGTTTTGCCTTGATATTGAAATAACCCGATGGCCGGATCCATTCGGCAAGCTGCGCCTCATCAACTGCGAGGATCTGTTCCGGTGACAACGCCGCGTTGGCAGTGAGGTTGGCTATCGCCCGCTCAACGTTGATCCAAGCGGTATTCTGAGTGAGTACGGCGCCGACCATGACTTCGAAGGCTGTTTCACCCGGCCACCAGCCCTGTGGGCCATACCGGGCAAGCAGCTGTTGAAAAATCCTACGCAGTTTGCGCGACGACAGTGCCGCAGGCATTGACCATTAACTCCGCCGTTGGCGAGGTGGGCTTTTTCGAGATGATGTGGTGGTTTTAGCTTTCGACCTAACGCCAGGCTTGGCGCTAGTCCTGGTTGTCGGTTTATCGCTGGGCTTGGCGCTGGGCTTGGCGCCGGGTTTGGACCTGGGTGGCGCTTTCACGGCTTGTCGCGGCGCAGAAGCCGGCATCCCCGCGGCATTCCGTAACGCAGCGAGTTCGCCAGCCTCCAGATCTCGCCAGCTTTCAACCGGCAGGCGGCGTCCCAGTTCAATGGGTCCATAACGCACCCGGGTCAGGCGGCTGACTTGCACACCCTGAGATTCCCACAGGCGTCGCACCTCACGGTTACGGCCTTCCGCCAGAACCACGTGATACCAACGATTGGCGCCACTGCCACCGGCGTCGCGGATACTGATGAAACGTGCCGGCCCATCTTCCAGTTCCACGCCGTGAAGCAGGCGTTCCAGAATCAGGCCGTCGATCTCACCGAACACACGCACCGCATATTCGCGTTCAAGCTGAGTGGAAGGATGCATCAGGCGATTCGCGAGTTCACCGTCATTGGTGAGCAGCAGCAGTCCCGAGGTATTGATATCCAGACGACCGACGCTGATCCAGCGTCCCGCCGCCAATCTAGGCAGGTGATCAAAGATGGTCGGCCGACCTTCGGGATCGCTGCGCGTGGTGATCTCACCCATCGGCTTGTGGTAAGCGATAACCCGTTGCGCCTGAGGCGGCGCCAAGGTTACCGATTTGCCATCGATGCTGATCGCCTCGGTCCCATCGACCGTGCAACCGAGCACAGCAACCACACCGTTGACCTGAATGCGGCCATCGCTGATCCAGCCTTCGATTTCTCGACGCGAGCCAAGTCCCGCGCGGGCCAGAACTTTCTGCAGCCGTTCGCTCATAATTCAGTCACCGGGGAATTCCGGTTCAGTGAAGCGTCTCGGGCGCCTGGATCCGCTCCAGGTCAATCTCGACGGGAAGAAAGTCAGTATCGTCCGGCAAAGTCGGCATATCGATGGCCGTGTCATCGCGGAAGGCCGCAATCGCCTGGCGTCGTTCACCTTCGAGCGGCCCGAAATCCAGCTCGGCATTGATGCTGTCAATGTCGCGCAATTCAGCCAGACTCGGCAGATTCTCGAGGGACTTCAGGTTGAAATAATCGAGAAACTCACGCGTCGTTCCGTACATGGCAGGCCGGCCGGGAACGTCACGATGACCCACCACACGCACCCACTCGCGCTCTTGCAGAGTTTTCATAATCGAGGTGCTGACGGTCACGCCACGTACATCTTCGATTTCGCCACGGGTGATCGGCTGCCGATATGCAATCAGCACCAACGTCTCCAGCAAGGCGCGAGAATATTTCAGCGGCTTCTCTTCCCACAGGCGCGAAACCCAGCGCTCCATGTTCTGTTTCACCTGAATACGGAAACCACTGGCGACTTCGATGACTTCCAGGCCTCGTTCGGCATAATCATTACCCAACTCTTCCAGCGCCGCGCGCAGGGTCGGTACGTCAGGCTGATCCGTTTCCGGGAACAGGCCACGCATCTCGTCGAGCGAAAGCGGACGCCCAATGGCCAGCAGGGCGGCTTCAAGTATGCATTTAAGAGAGATGTCAGTCATAAATATTTCAATATGTTATGTGATATTTATAATGTGATATGGATTAGGCTTGTGCGCTGTCCGCGCTGGTTTCGAAGTCGTCCGGCAGTTCTGCGTGTCCACCCGCCGCTTTCACATAGATTGGCCCGAACTCTTCCGCTTGAATCAACTCAAGCAGCTGTTCCTTGATGAGTTCCAGGATCGCGAGCAATGTCACGACCACACCCATCCGCCCTTCCTCGACAGTGAACAGCGTTTGAAATTCTACGAACTTGTCGGCGCTGACCATGCTCAATACATTCGACATGCGTTCCCGGACCGACAAGGTTTCCATCTGGATATGGTGATGGGTAAACATGTCGGCGCGTTTCATGACATCGCGGAACGCCAGCAGCAATTCATCAAGACTGATGTCGGGATGCTGCTTGGTCTGCTGCCGTTCCGGCACCTGCGCCGAAACGGGAAATACATCACGGCCTACCTGCGGCAGGGCATCGAGGTCTTCGGCAGCCTGCTTGTAACGCTCGTATTCCTGCAGTCGACGCACCAGTTCCGCACGCGGGTCTTCTTCTTCGCCCTCGACGCCTTCCGGACGCGGCAGCAACATGCGCGATTTAATCTCGGCCAGCATGGCCGCCATCACCAGATATTCTGCTGCCAGTTCCAGGCGCATCTCTTCCATCAGATCGATATAGGTAATGTACTGATGGGTAATCGCGGCGATAGGTATATCGAGGATATCCAGGTTCTGGCGCTTGATGAGATACAGCAGCAGATCCAGCGGACCTTCAAAGGATTCCAGGATGACTTCCAGCGCATCGGGCGGGATATACAAATCTTGCGGCAGGGAGGTGATCGCCGCGCCTTGGACGATGGCGAACGGCATCTCTGCCTGCTGGGGCTGTTCGCGGATCTCGGCGGGGCTCTCGGTATCACTCATCAGATTTAATATAGTGCTCTGTTATAGGCTGGATTGGGGCGATTTTACCGGAATTAGTCTGCCATTGTCGGGGCAATTATGAATTATGTTTTCTATTTATAATTCAAGCCCATTGCGGCACGTACTTCTTGCAGTGTCTCACGCGCGACCGTACGCGCCGCGTCACAACCCTCGTCCACGATACCGCGCACCAGACTTGGATTGGAGAGATATTGCTCAGCACGCGCACGGATCGGTTCCAGTTCCTGCAACACGGCATCAATCACCGGCTGTTTGCAGTCCAGACAGCCGATGCCCGCACTGGTGCAACCCTGCCGCACCCAATCACGCACCTCTTCATTGGAATACACCTGATGCAGTTGCCACACCGGACATTTCTCCGGTGTGCCGGGATCGGTGCGACGCACCCGCGCCGGATCGGTCGGCATGGTGCGTAACTTCTGCGTGACCTGCTCCGGCTCCTCGCGCAAGGCAATAGTGTTGCCATAGGACTTGGACATCTTCTGACCATCCAGCCCCATCATCTTGGAGGCGGGCGTCAACATAGCCTGCGGCTCGGGCAATATGATGCGGCCACTGCCTTCCAGATAGCCAAATAAACGTTCGCGGTCGCCAATGGTGAGATTCTGCTGCTCTTCCAGCAGCGCCTTGCCGACTTCCAGCGCCTCGGCATCACCCTGTTCCTGATAACGCTTGCGCACGTCCCGGTAGACTTTCCCGCTCTTCTTACCCATCTTTTTGATGGCGGCTTCGGCCTTGTCTTCAAAATCCGGCTCACGACCATAGAGATGGTTGAAACGCCGCGCGACCTCGCGGGTCAGTTCCACATGCGCGACCTGATCATCACCGACCGGGACACCCAAGGCGCGGTAGATTAGGATATCCGCGCTCTGCAGCAGCGGATAACCCAGAAAACCATAGGTCGCCAGATCCATACCTTTGAGTTTTTCCTGCTGATCCTTGTAGGTCGGCACGCGCTCCAGCCAACCGATCGGCGTCATCATCGACAACAGCAGATGCAGTTCCGCATGTTCCGGGACACGTGACTGGATAAACAATTTGGCCGTGCCTGGGTTGACACCTGCCGCCAACCAGTCGATCACCATGTCCCACAAACTCTGGGAGATGATGGCGGGAGTTTCATAATGGGTCGTCAGCGCATGCCAATCGGCGACAAAAAAGAAACAATCATATTGATGCTGCAGCTTGACCCAGTTCTTGAGCACACCATGATAGTGCCCCAGATGCAGTTGGCCGGTCGGGCGCATGCCGGATAGAACGCGGGCATTTTGTGGAATGACGGAATTCAAGTGCGAATCCTCTAAGTCGTTTTTGCTTTTAAGTAGCATGGGTTAAGCAGTTGCTAAACCTGGGCTATGCGATCTCGGTTACATCAACGAGAAAACAATTTTTTCAATACTCATGGCAGATAAGCCTGTAATCGGTGAAACAATCGACATGGCGATGCTTAGAAAAGGCGTCAATATCCGAAATAAGATCCCGGACATTAATAACGCTATCAAAATCCAGACACCATAAGGTTCAATACGACTGTATTTCCACGCCAATGGACCGGGAAGCAAACCTGCAAGCACCCGGCCGCCATCAAGTGGTAGCAGCGGAAATAAATTTAAAACCATCAATATCAGGTTAATGAAAATGCCTGCGCTGCCCATATACACTAGTGGCATAGAGTACCAGGCCCCCGTCGTTACAAGGGACATGCCCAAGCGTACGATCAATGCCCAAAACAAGGCCATGACTAAATTAGATAATGGGCCAGCTGCTGCGACATAGATCATGTCGCGTTTAGGGTTCCGCAGATTATTGAAATTTACAGGTACAGGTTTAGCCCAGCCGAATGCCGGCGCTTGCATTAATAACATAAGTGCAGGAACAACCACCGTGCCTACCGGATCGATATGCTTGAAGGGGTTAAGTGATAAGCGCCCAAGCATGAAGGCCGTACTATCCCCAAATCGTCGCGCTACCCACCCATGCGCCACCTCATGGATTGTGATGGCAAATAGCACAGGAATGACCCAGATGGAGATTTTCTGAATGATTGAGAATTCTTGCATCAGCGGATTATACCTGTATTCAGGCGAAGACCTCGACAGAGCCCAACCCCTCGCGCATCACTTGCGGAACGCCTTCCGTCATATCCACCACCGTGGTCGGTTCGGGGCTGCACGCACCGCCATCGATCACCAAACCCAGCTGATGTTCCAGCTGAGTACGAATTTCGTTCGGGTCGATTTCCGGCAGATCCTGGCCCGGTAGGATCAGTGTCGATGTCATCAGGGGCTCGCCCAATTCTTCCAGCAATGCCAGGCTGATCGGGTGCGCTGGCACGCGTATACCAATACTGCGGCGCTTGGCGTGCTGCAAGCGGCGCGGCACTTCATGCGTTGCCTTGAAGATAAAGGTATAGGGGCCTGGTGTGTGCGCCTTGAGTAAGCGAAAGGCCGTATTGTCCACCTTCGCATAGATAGCGACCTGGGATAGATCGCGGCACATCAGGGTGAAATTATGCTTATCATCAAGCCGCCGGATACGCCGGATGGTTTCCATGGCATCCTTATCGCCTATCATGCAGCCGAGCGCATAACTGGAATCGGTTGGATAAGCGATTACCGCGCCCTCGCGCAGAATTTCCACGGCTCGATGAATCAGACGTTTCTGCGGATTATGGGGATGGATTTCGAAGAATTGACTCATGGCTTGGCAATCACGGCACCGGGGAAAGGGTTAATGGGTACTGTTGGGTAATTGCCAATCGTCCCAGACCGGCACGCAACCGTCCGGCAGAATAGCCAAGCGACCCAGTTCTATCCAGGGATTTTCCGGTCCGTGATAATCCGATCCGCGCGAGGCCTTTAAATCAAGACTGCGCGCGATACCCGCCATGCGATGAACATCATCCGCCGTATGACTGCCCGAGACGACTTCAATCGCCGTTCCGCCGCAGGATTTGAAATCATCCAGCAAGCGCCGCAACTTACTCCCCGTCAATCCGTATCGAGCGGGGTGCGCCACCACGGCCACACCGCCGGCACCGCGAATCCAACCCACCGCTTGATCGAGAGGCGCCCACTCCCCCGGAACGTAGCCCGGTTTGTTGCGAACCAGAAATTTCTTGAACACATCGCGCACCGTACGCGCACGGCCCTGCTCCACCAGAAAATGCGCGAAGTGCGTGCGGCTGACGATTCGACCACTGGCCAGACGTCGCGCACCGGCATACGCGCCTTCGATACCCGCCTTGTCCAGACGCCGACCGATCTCCTCCGCGCGCCAGTCGCGGAAAGTCTGCAGGCTGGTCAGGCCAGTGCGAAGATCCGGATTATCCGGGTCCAGATTGAGTCCGAGGATGTGGATTGTCTGATTGTTCCAGGTGACGGATATTTCCACACCCGCTATCAGTTGCAGCGGTAAATCATCCGCAGCGACACGCGCCTCGGCCAGGCCATCGACACTGTCGTGATCGGTCAGCGCCAGGACATCAACGCCCGCGCCGCAGGCGCGCTGTATCAGCCCGGTGGCCGTCAGGGTGCCATCAGAGGCTTGAGAATGACTATGTAAATCATATTGAAGAGACATCCGGGCATTGTACCCCATCCATGGAGGATACAGCGGCCTTTCCCCACAGCCGGGACCCGGTTATGCGACAGGGTCATCGGCGCAATGCCTGAAATGAGGTACCATGGCGCTGTTTTTCGCGAGCAGGAATTCAGGCCACGATGGGTCCGGTACCGAACGATCTGGAACGACTTCAGGAACAGCTAGGCAGTCTGCTGGTTGAGCTGTCGCTGCAGGAAGCGCCAGCCGATGTCTCCAGCGTCGACAATCCGCAGGATCTGATCAGCGCCTTCGGCCAATTGTTCCAGGTTATGGCACGGTTGGAAGCCGATGCCATCCGCCACCCGGACACCGCCACGCCAGAAACCACCCAAAGCGTCACGGAGATCGGCGAGTTCGCCTTGAGCCTGTTGGATAAATCTGCACAGTTGCTGCCTTCCAATGATCCGAGCCGTGCAGAACAGCTGGCACTGCTGAACATCGGCTTTGTGCATTGGATGTTGCGGCATGCCGGCGAACTTAAACAGCTGGAGCCTGTCGTTAATGACTTGGCGATGCTGGCCAACGGCTGCGATAACACCACGGCATTGGCGGAACTGGCGCGTGTCATGCTCGACATCATCGATCATGCCGGGCCGCGCTTTAGCCAGGACCTGGAATCGCACAACCCGGGGCGCCCCTGGCGTCTGCTGCATCTGAACCTCGGCATTGTCGCCACGCGTGCGCGCCGCGCGGATCTGATGGATCAGGCCTTCGAGCGGTTGGTACAACATCTTCCACAGGATGCCGGACAGTTTTTCCATCAGGGTATGCAACAACTGCAGCTTGGCGATTTCCCGGAATCCGTACGTAGCGTCATGAGCCGCTACTTTCAGCACTGGGGCGGCAAGCCTGCACTGCATTAACCACCACCAAAGCCTATTCCCATAATGAAAATTCTTTACGATTTCTTTCCGATAGTATTGTTCTTCATTGCCTATAAGCTGTATGGCATCTACGTCGCCACCGCGACGGCCATCGTCGCGACCTTCGTTCAGGTCGGGCTGTTCTGGCTACGCCACCGCCGCTTCGAGAAAATGCATCTCATCACCCTGGGTATCATCGTCTTGTTTGGTGGGGCCACACTGATTCTGCATGATCCGGTGTTCATTAAATGGAAACCGACCATTGCATATTGGATGTTTGCCATCGCCTTTCTGGGCAGCCAGTTTGTCGGTGAGAAAAGTCTGATAGAACGGATGATGGGGCATGCGATTCAGACAAGTCGCAGTGTATGGACACGGCTGAATCTGGCCTGGGTCCTGTTCTTCATCCTGATGGGCTGCGTCAATCTGTATGTTGCTTTCAATTACAGCGAAGACACCTGGGTTAATTTCAAACTGTTCGGGTTAATGGGGCTGACTTTGATTTTCGTCTTCGGCCAGGGCATTGTGCTTTCCCGCTACATTCCGGATGAGCCTGACACCAAGCCCAGCACTAAAGAGGAATCCTGATGCTGTACGCGATTATCAGCCGAGAACACGAAAACAGTCTGGAGAAACGCCTGGCCGCGCGGCCCGCTCATCTGGCACGCCTGGAACAGTTGCGTGATACCGGGCGTTTGATATTGGCCGGACCACACCCGGCCATCGACAGCCCCGACCCTGGACCGGCCGGATTCACCGGCAGCCTGGTGGTTGCGGAATTCGCCTCCCTGGAGGCGGCCCGCGCCTGGGCCGATGCCGATCCCTATCTCGAGGCCGGCGTTTACGCCGAGGTCCTCGTCAAACCCTTCAAGAAGGTACTGCCCTGATGAATGAAAACCGTGTTGCCATGATCCGTGAAAAACTGACAACGACCTTTGCACCCACAGAATTGGACATCGAGGATGACTCCGCCAAACATGCCGGCCATGCCGGAGCACGCAGTGGCGGTGGCCACTTCAATGTGCGTATAGTATCGGCGGAATTTTCAGGCAAATCGCTGGTCGAACGCCACCGCATGGTGTACGCCGCGATGGGTGATGCAATGCAAAGCGACATCCATGCCCTGAGCATCCAGGCCAAATCACCTGACGAAGCCTAACCCCTTCCGGCAATCCACTGCCGGCATCTCAACCAGCGATAGGAACGCATATCATGAAGAAGACGATGGCTACCCGCCTACTGACAATTTTACTCATGGGCCTGGCAACCCAGGCCATGGCCGAAGCGCCAGCCGAAGGTGCTACCGAATCGGCAACTGTCGCAATCGTGAACGGAAAGCCGATCACCGAAGAAATGGTGCAGGTTTATGGCGCTCAGCGCAGCCGCACGCCGGGTGCCCAGCAACTCAGCCCCGAGGCCGCCATTGATGAACTGGTCAATATCGAACTGGTGACGCAGGACGCCGAGAAGCACGGTATCGACAAACGCCCGAATGTCGTCAAACAGCTCGATTGGCAGCGTCGCAGTTTGATTGTGGGTGTCAGCATGCGTGAATACATCACGACCCACCCGGTAACCGACGAAGAGATGAAAAAGGCCTATGACGAGCAGGTCAAAAAACATGATGGCCATGAATATCACGCCCGGCACATCCTGGTCGCAACCGAAGAAGAGGCCAAAGACTTGATCGATCAGATCTCGAAGGGCGGCGATTTCGCCAAGCTGGCCATGGAAAAAACCACTGATCCGAGTGGCAAACAGAATGGTGGTGATCTGGGTTGGTTCAGCCCTGACCAGATGGTCAAGCCGTTTTCCGAAGCCGCGTCAAAAATGAAGAAAGGTCAAGTCTCCAAAAAGCCGGTGGAAACCCAGTTCGGCTGGCACGTGATCAAACTGGAAGATACCCGCGAAGTGGAGCCGCCGACCTTCGAAAGTGTGAAGGAACAGATTCAGATGCAGTTGCAGAATCAGCGCATCGAAAACTATCTGGCTGAACTGCGCAAGGACGCCAAGATCGAAGTGGTAAAGAAGTAAGCGTCAGCGCCCTGCGCAAGTCAGGGCGACGATTCGCGTAGATGGCCGGCGGCGGTTTCGCCGTCGGCCTTATTAAATGCGCAGACTAACGGACTGCGATCACGCCGCAGCAACCTAACGACCTCTTGAGCGCCGCCCTCTCCATCCCTGATCAACAACCTTTGATGCGGATATTTACCCAATAGTCGTTCTTGGACCTCACCCGATTCCCAGACCACATCCGTCACTCTTCGCAAACGCGGTATGCCCATGGGTTCAACAGACTCGGTTTCCATCAAGCCGTTTCCACCTGCGGCCATGTAGACCTGAACACAGTTGCGGTCACTGTCATCACCATCCAGCAAAATGCAACCATCGCGACCGCTGGTCACCCAGTAACGCACTTGCGAACCGAGATGGCGCACCTTGCAACCGCTGATTGAGCAGGTACTGAAGATCTCTTCAATGAAACTGTCAGGTTTGTGGATTTGTTCGCAACGCAGCGATATCCGTGTATAGCGCCCCGGTCTCAAACTGAAATCGTTACCACTTTCCATCTGCAGCTGATCCACCGAGATCTGCACCGGATCTGTATCCGCAGTGGCATCCATCGGCGTCGCCTTCATCAACATGCGGCCGACCACACGTCGCAACTGCAAGGCATCAATCGGCGTTGAACGCTGTTCGTTGCGGACAAACCTGGCCTGATTGCCTGCATCGGCGTGGGTTCGATTGCCACGAAGATCGGTACTGCGCATTCGAGCATGCTGCACTGGATCGGTAGCCGCAGACCTGGGCTCGACATTGTGAGGACCCGACATCCCCCGGAGCGCTTGTAGTTCCTGCAGCACCGTCTCCATGCCGATTTCCAGACTCAACAGACGTTCATTGAGTCCCGCCATCGCCGCGCGCGGTGACTCGCTCTTGTCTGGCTCTGCAGTCATCTCACTAACGGGGTTGTCCAGCGTCTGGGATGCCACTGCTGATTCACTGCCATTTACCCCCGCATAGCACTGTTGCGCGGATAAACCTGCTTGCATAGTCGGTACCGCTTGTATCAATTGGTCGGTCAGTTCAGCCAGCGCCAGATCCAGCGGACTTTCAGAGACCTGAGAAGACTTTGTCCGGGACAGGATAGTGGACGTTATTTGCTCGGTGTAAGGAACCTTGCCCAGTAATTGTAGTTCGACCCCCTGATAGACCCGAACCACTTCCCGGAATTTCTCAAAGCTGTGCTGGGCCTGATTGTCGGATTTGGCCTGGTTCACGATGACCCGCAGCAGTCCCTTGTGGTGCTGACGCTGCAGATGTTTAACCAATGCATAGGTATCGGTCAGCGCGTTGGGCTCCGGAGTCACCACCAAGATTACTTCGGGTGTTGTGGTGAACATGGCCTGGAGGACATCCAGATTTTCCGAGAGATCGAAGATGATCAGATCGTAGGGCGTCAGCGAGGCAAATTCCTGAGCCAAATGTTGCCAGGTTTCAGGCGTCAGGCCTGCTAATGCGGCACTATCCGTACTGCCGGGAATGATATCGACGCCGTGGCGGGTTATCAGGATATCTTGCAATCGGCTTGGACCATTAATGACATCATGCAATGTCTGTTGCGGGGTCAGGCCAAGTAAAGATGCAATATTGGCAACGCCGCTATCGGCGTCAACGAGGCAGGTGCGCAGACCTTCGCCGGCACATTGCAATGCAAGGCAGAGACTAAGGTAGGTTTTACCCACCCCGGCCTTGCCGCTGGTCACTGCTACGACTCTGGTCATACCGTTCTCACCGCTGGGGCGGAATTATTATATCTGCGCTCGATTCACCGGTCGATGCCGTTGCGCCCCTTCCCCGCCACCTAGGCTATATGATCTCATAATACAGAGCGCTGCGGGGCGGCTCAATCGCTAAAAGGGCCAGTTTCAGAGTCAAGTACCAAGCCCGACCTGCTGGGTATTGATCTGGACCAGTGTGTATTCAGACATATAGACATCTTCATCCAGCAGATTGCTACCTAGCGTGTCACTGTGGCATCCGGCATTCCCTGCCCCGATATCGGGCCTGGCAGATGCAAGTGTGGATTACCTGAAACCCTGCGTCGAGAACGAGGAGATAGAGCGAAGCATGACCGCAGGATCGCTCGTCGCTATTTTATGTCCTTAATCAGTTCACCAACGGCATTGATCAATGATGACGGCAACTCAGGTTTGCGTATCGCCATATTGACACCATGGCTTTGCAAAGATGCGGCATCGTCAAGTAGATTTACATCTCGAGTATACAGCAGCATCGGCTGACTCAAACCCCTTGCTCGCAGGCGGCGAATGAATTCCAGCCCACTAATCTCGGAAAGCGATTGATCAACAATGACCATCTGCATTTTCCGCATAACATCATCATGCGTCATAAGATCAGTTGTATTGGCATAATGCACGACCGAATATCCTGCTGTCTGCAATGCCTTCACATAGGTCTGTGCGATCTCATAATCATCTTCAATGAGTACGACACCAATGCTGTTCTTACCTTCCGATTCGGTAGTATCAGCCAATTGCCGCAATACAGGAAACAGGATACGGAAGCGCGTTCCAGTTCCAGGCTGCGATTCAACCAGAATGTGGCCGCCATATTCATGGACGATGCCGTGAATAATCGAGAGCCCCAGCCCACTGCCCTGCCCAACCTGCTTGGTGGTAAAAAATGGATCGAAAACTCGTCCTAACAACTCCTCTGACATACCAGAACCTGTATCCGTCACCGCGAGGCAGACATATTCACCCATGATTGACCGGTGACATGACGCACATTCATTGACATAAGGCTTGGCATCGGTAACCTGCAGCGTAATCAGCCCTGGCCCATCCATGGCATCACGCGCATTGATACACAGATTCATCAGAAGCTGTTGCAGCTGAACCGGATCCATGAGGATTTTTACTTCTGAGGTGCTACGCTCCAGGCTTAATTTTATTGTTTTTGGCAAGCTTGCCTGAACCAGGCGCAGGGTGTTATTTATCGTTTCCACCAAGGGAATAGAGGCAGGCTCTCCGGTTCCGCCACGACTGAACGCCAGCATGCGCCCAACCAGATTCCTGGCTTTTTCTCCCGCATTTCTTACTTCTTGCAAGTAACGTTCTACAGACTCCACATCGCCGGTCTTGACGCGCTCAAGAGCAAGGTCGGTAAAACCGATAACACTGGCGAGAATATTATTGAAATCATGAGCCACACCACCCGTCAGATAACCTATGGCCTCCATGCGCTTAGCCTGTTGCAGTTGATTCTGCAATCGCGACTGTTGCAGCCTGGCATTCACCTGATCAGTTATATCGAAGAGATACCCATGAACAACATTCTGGTCAGCAGCATCCTGTACATCAATAATACAGCGCATCCAGATCAAACTCCCGTCAGCAACGACCAATCGGATTTCAATTTCTTCACGTTGGTGAGTTGCCTCGGTTAACAGCGCCTTTTTCAGGACATCCAGGTCATCATTATAAACTTGCTTGAGAAGAAAACCTTCACTCAACCAGGATTTCAACGGGAAACCTGTAAGCTTTTCAATCTGTCTACCCAGATAAACAAATGTCCAACTCCGGACATCCAATTCCCAGGCAACAGCACTGCTGTCCTCAATTAACTGCCGGTAACGTGACTCTGACGCCGCAAGTTCCCTCTGTGCTGAATCGCGCTCTTGCTTGAGACGAATGCGTTCAAAACATTTATCCAGCGCCGCGATGAGTACTTCAGCACGCACAGGTTTTGGAAGATAGTCATAGGCGCCGCGTCGCAATGCCTCAATCGCGGTTTCAACAGAAGAATAGGCGGTAATCATCACGCTCAAGATATCCGGCATGACGGAGCGTATTTCATCCAACAAGCGTATCCCACTCTGCAGCCCCAGCCGGATATCCAGCAGGACAACCTGCGCAGGAAAATGAAGCAGAACTCGCATAGCCTCTTCACTGCTGCTCGCAATCCGCGCGCTATAGTTATGCGCACCCAGCAAATCTTGTAACGACTCGGCAAAATCCCGATCATCATCCACGATCAGGACAAAACGCTGTTCTTTAGGCGAGCCGCCTTGTTGAATCCTGACAGATTTCGGTGCTGCATTCATCCGACCGCTCTCCTGACCGGAAACCATAAGGTGACGATAGTTCCTGAGCCTGCTTTACTCGCAACTTCGACATCCCCCTGATGCTGCTCGAGTATCTGTTTGACAATCGCCAGCCCAAGCCCCACACCGAAGGCCTTGGTGCTGAATAAGGGTTCGAATATTTTGTGTATTATGGACTCAGGCATACCGACACCCGTATCTTTAATAGCGATACGAATACGATCATTCAGACGAGTCAGACCCACATTGATCCGGCAATCATCTTCACCACTGCCATAGGATTCACGATCAGCACAAGCCTGCATTGCATTATCCAGGACATTCAACACCGCGCGACGCATACGCTCGGGATCCATATCCACTACAAGGTCATCATATGCATCGCAGTCAAGCTGCACTTTCCCATGATCTGAAAAGCCGGCAACAATTTCGCGTAACCACGAACTCACTTTGGTGGGTATCAGATTCGGCGGCGTGCCACGACTGTAATCGAGAAGTTCATTTATGATGACTTCACAGCGATGAATATTGCGGATAATGCGCTGAAGAGGTCGATCAACCTCAATAGGACATCCTTGTAATTGGCTGCGCAAAACATCCACAGATGCCTGGATAGTCCCTAGTGGATTGCGTAATTCATGGCTGACGGTTCCGGTCAATTGCCCTAACGTCGCCAAATGCTCCTTACGCAATAGTCTTTCCTGCGCTTCTTGCAGGTCAGCGGTACGTTCAGTCACTGTCTTTTCCAGACGCAGATTAGCGTCCATCAGTACATGACTCTGTATCTCGATCGTTTCAAGCATGTTATTAACCGCATCGACCAGTACACCCACCTCGTCACGGGACACCTTGTCGGCGCGTAAGCTGTAGTCGTTTTTTCGGGTTATTTTTTTGACCAGCGCGGACAACTCTAACAAGGGGCGGGAAACTTTTTGAACCATTAATCTGGATAATAGCAGCACAGTCAGAGATACGCCTGCACCAATCAATACAACAAACACTACAATTCGATTAAGACGATTTTTTAATTCTGCAAACGTTGACACTATTTGCAGTTCGCCAACCCGGTCCCCATCAAGAATAATGCTTTTTATCAGCAATGCATGGAATGGCATTAGTATCGTTCCATCATTGCCAATCGCGGTTCGACATGAATCCAATGCAGGATCTCGCCGGTAATTGGCAAACAGCTTACCTTCCTGATCGAATACGCACGCTGCGCTGATTGAGGACCTTGCGGATAGCGAGTAAAGATTAGCCTCCGCGAGAACGGCATCGTTGAATACAATCGCGGCAACGGTCCTATCAGCGATAATGGTTGCCAGAACATCAAGCTCTTGCAAGTAAAGGTCATAGGCCGAGCTTCTGTCATGTACTACAACCATTATGCCGACTGCAGTAAGGCTCGACAGTATCAGCGACAGTGTGATTAACGTGTATTTGGTATTAATGCCTAAATGCGCGAACATAGCCCGATCTCTAGTCCACCACCTGTGCCAATTCCAACAATTTGGCACTGATCTGAAGCCCCGACGCCCGCGTTGCGGAACGACTGATGACCAAACGTACTCGTTCATCAATAAGAGAAAATCCAATAATACCGCCCGATTCTACAAATCCAGGCTGATCGCCAATAGTTAATACGTGGTTTCGATGACACCACTCCAGTTTTGAACCAATATCTAAATGTTTATCCACACCGAAGTAGACCATGTGGCAGCCCAATAAACTGGCATCGAGATTTCGGTAACTGACTTTCAGTTGATTTTTTGGTAGTTGGCGATCATCAAGCTTATAGAGATAGTCGCGCATATCTTCATGACCGATAACACAGATCGTGAGCTTATTATCGGAATTTTCGAGCACAGGCTCCGGCCAACGCACGAATTTCGGCAAGTTATAGAGATAGGTGGACTTGACTTGTAATTCAACGGCTGGCAGCTCTGCATCCGAGGCTGACCCGACGCCAAATGCCACAGACGACATCAATAAGGCGCCAGCGAGGTACTTTACGCACCATCTGCCGCACACCGCTGGATTCACGGATACGTCCATCACCCTCCTAGCTGTTATCCGCAGATCAAATAAACAAATTCGCCTGCGCCATCCATTATTTGCAATCCGGCCTCATTTATAGACTAGGCTGAGAATTGCACTTCACTAGCGAAAGTCCCGTAGTATCCGCCATAACGAGGGCGCCTATGATCCGCAGCTTTGTTATATACCATGTCTATCGCTAATTAGTAGCAATGCATGATCTAGCAAGCGTTATGACACCAGCTTTCTGTGCTGCTCAATGAATTCACGAACAAAGTGTACCGGCCTCGCACTCGTGAACCGACCACGCTCCTCCGCATCCTCGATCAGCAGGATAGTCGGGAAACCGCGCGCACGGTAGCGGCCGGCAATCTTCATATTGTCCCCATCGTCGACTTCGATTTTGACCAACGCGATAGCGCCGGCATAATCACTGATAACCCGCTCCAATACTGGCCCGATCACCAGACAGGGAGGACACCACTCCGCCCAGAGATCCACGAGTATGGGACGCTCATAGGAGGCTTGAATCACCATCTCTTCGAACGTTTCCAATGAGGCCGTATAGATATGAGGTTTTGTCATAATGTATAAGGGTCCGTTACATTCACTTTACCATGCCGCAACTGACCGGTACGCATTTCACGGCTGCTCTACCTATAAACATGCCAATGACGTCAGGGTGCGCGGCGTATTATTTTAGTCGCTGCTACGACTTCACTGGCGCCGGCAGCGTGGCGCATTCCTTGAAAATGCGTTTATCACAGCGCGAGCAAATCGTGCGATCCAATCGTTCGAACATATGAGCAATCGCCTCGGTCTTACCCGCGAAGATATTTTCACGGCCGATATCATCAATAAATCCGGCACGCTTGAATTCACCACAGACCTCTTCGTTTACGCGGATCAGATACAATCGACCGCCGAGTTTACGCCGATGCTTCGCCTCTTTGACCAGAAATTCACCGCCCGCTAAGTCGATGAAGTTAATGCCTGAGGCAACGATTGCAAGATTCTTTTGCTCCGGATGCTGATCGTCAAGATCCCGCAGCCTCTCCTGAACATAGTTGATGGCACCAAAAAACAACGAGCCATCAATGCGCACGAAGCGTAATTGTGGGCATTCCGCCAAGTTCGGGTCGGTGGCAAATTTACCCTTAACCTGCTGCGGATCGGGCGCACGCACCCGGACCCTTGGCATGGATGTACGCTTCAGATACAAACCCAACGACAACATCACGCCCAAAAAAATCGCGAATTCAAGTTCAAGGAGCAATGCGGAAAAAAAGGTAGTCGCTAAAATAGCCGATTCGGATTTACTGGCACGAAGAATCTGAACGATATGATGAAAATCAATCAGCCCCCAGGCTACAAGGACCAGAATACCCGCCATGGCCGCATTCGGCAGATACACCGCCAATGGCGCCACAAGGACGACGATTATCATCAGGAGACCACCAGCTAATATGGCGGCCATGGGCGTTCTGGCGCCAGCGCTGTAATTTAATCCGCTACGGTTAAACGATCCCGTGGCGACATAGCCGGAGAAGAAACTACCGGCGATATTCGAAAGCCCCTGCCCAAAAAATTCCTGATTACCGTCGATGTGCTGGCCACTTTTAATCGCTATCGAACGCGAGATAGATACGGCCTCGGTCAATGCAAACAGGGTTGCTGCGAGCGCCGCTGGCGCCAGGTTCTTTATCGCTTCTAAGGATAAATTCGGCATTGATAATGGAGGCAGACTCGCTGGTAGCGCACCGACTGTTGCAATACCTGTTTCTGTCACGCCCAGTTTGTTATTCAACAGTACCGACAACAAACTACCACCCACCATGGCAATAATCATATAGGGCCATTTCGGCCGGAAGGTCTTGATCAGAATACCCAGTAGCAAGGTAGTAATGGCAACCCCTGTGACATAGAGATTGATACTTCCAAACTGTTTGCCGACTTCAATCAAGGTCTCATGAAAATGCAGGCCTCGCGGAACAGCTATGCCGAAGAAATTCTTCAGTTGATTCGCCGCAATCAGCAAGGCAGCCCCTGCGGTAAACCCTATAATTACAGAATGGGATATGAAATTGACCAGGACGCCTAGCCGCGCCAACCCCATGACCAATTGAATAATGCCGACCATTAATGTCAGCGTCAGGGCCAGGCTGACATAGTCCGCACTTCCCGGTTCCGCAAAGACGCTGAGCGCGGAAAACAGTACCAGGGATGCCGCCGTGGTGGGACCGGAAACCAGATGCCAGGATGAACCGAACAAGGCAGCGATAATCGCCGGTATCATGCCGGCGTAGAGTCCGTATTCGGGAGGCATGCCCGCAATGGCAGCGAAAGCCACGCCTTGCGGGAGCACCACGATGGCACCGGTCAGGCCTGCGGCCACATCGGCTCGCAGATTTTCACGGGTGACCATCGGCCACCAGCGTAAAAACGGAGTAAATCTGTACAGTAAGCTATGTCTATTCCGTAAACCTGCCATCTGAAATAAGCCCTTCTATTCTTTGTATCAGATCGTATTCTGAACAATCAGCGGTGCTGCACAGACGAATCACTGGTAGCGCAATCCGCCATCTCACCTGATTCCAATTGCAAGGTTGCATGCCCGATCCCAAACTGGTCGTGCAACTCGCTATGTACGCGTTGTAGAAACGTATCGTCGAGACGCGCATCCCGCTTGACCAAATGTGCGGTCAACGCCACTTCGGTGGTACTCATGGCCCAGATATGCAGATGATGCACACTACTGACTTCCGGCAACGATTGTAGATAATGCTCTACAAAGGCCGGATTGATCGCTTCGGGCACTGCATCCAGGGCCAAATCCAATGATTCGCGGAACAAGCTCCAGCTGCTGTAGGCAATAACCACAACAATCACCAAGCTGACAGCGGGATCCAACCAGTGCCACTGAGTGACTAGGATCAAGCCTCCCGCCACGACCACACCCAATGACACGGCAGCGTCGGCGGCCATATGCAAATAGGCGCCGCGAATATTGAGATCGTCATGACGACCGCGCATAAACAACAAGGCTGTTGCGCCGTTGATGACCACGCCGATTGCAGCCACGATCATCACCACCTTGCCGTTTGCATAAGCGGATTCCGACAACCGCGTCAGGGCCTCCCAACCGATGGCACCGACGGCGAGCAGGAGCAGGATAGCATTCGTCAGAGCAGCCAGAATAGAACTGCGGCGCAGACCATAAGTGCGTCGGGTGGTGGCAGCTCTCCCCGTCAGATAGCGACTCCCCCAGGCCAACAACAAGCTCAGGACATCACCCAGGTTGTGGCCCGCATCTGCGAGCAAAGCCAACGAGTTACCGTACCAGCCGGCACCCGCCTCGGCAACCACGAAGGCCATGTTGAGTGTTATCGCCACGGCAAAGGCACGATTGTAATTTGGTGGCGCGTGTGTGTGTCCCATGTAACGTCGACGCTGCCCTAGACCTGGGCTTCCGGTCACTTCCCCTTGATATAAAGGTCATCGTCAAAGCTGCAAACCCAATCCGGGCGCAACGCCACCAACAGCGTCATTATCATGCCATTCATCACCGCCTCGGAGAAAGCCATCAGCGGGAAATAAGGTAGATACTGATAACCCAGCCATTCCGGCGTGTGGACACCGGTAAGCCATAACAAACCCACTGCGGCAGTACCGGTCGCCAGCATACTGAGTCCAGAGGCAAGAAAGGCATTGATGTAGACGTAGATGAAAAAATTATGGGGCAGTCGACGTTGTGTCCAGCGCAACAATCCCCAACTCAGGCCGATTGGAATTGCGCCCATGCAGAGCAGATTCACACCGAACGTGGCCCAGCTGCCTTGCCCATTCAGGGTCGTCCCGATCAGGACCAAGGCGACACCGAGTGATGCATATTGCCAACCAAACATCAGCGTCAGCGCCGTCACGCCTAACAGGTGAAAATGCAGTGTCGGCGGCACGCCGGCATGGATACTCCACAATACCAGTACACCGACACAGGCACCGAAATAGACATGGGTGAAACGGTTGTCATAGAGACGTTCGCGCGGCAGTCGGATCAATGCCCATACAACCCACGCCAAGGCTATCAGGTTAGCCGGAATGTGAACTACACTCGAAAATACCTGATCTGGAAAGTCCATGGTCCTATCCTTGCCTCTAGGATCAGTAAATTCATGTTCATTATACGCCAGCTGTTTCTGTCGCCCCATTATGTAAAGTACTGTTCGACTGGGCTAATAGCTTATATCAGGAAATCACCATGACGATTCTCCGGCTATCAGCAGCATTAAGTATCGCTCTGGCAGCAGCTGGAATTTCTGTGGCATGGGGTGAATCCACCGTCAGTACTTGGATAGACTCCGAGGGGGTGCGTCACTTCAGCCAGTTTCCACCAGTCGAGGATGTTCAGCAGCTTGAAACTATCAGACTACAGAATCCACCTTCTGCGGTATCCCTGGAAGAACGCCTGGAATCATTGCGGGCAGTCTCCCGCGACTTGGAGCTTGCACGACAGCAGCGCGAATTGGAACGCCGACAACAAGTGGACAAAACGGTGGCGCCTGAGCAGCCAACTCAGTCGAATGAGCCTGAATATGACGCCGGCAGCCGTATGTTGCCTTACCCTTTCTTCGTTCCCTACCCACCCTATCAAAATTATCCGCCTAGGCCCCCATACCGACCAGCGCCACGGAGGCACAAACCCGAGCCAAAGGCTTACGAACAGGCTCCACATACCGGCATGGGTCGGCCATAAAGTACAGCTCAGGTTATTAATCAGAGGCTCCTTAAGTAATACGAACACTTACTCAGGATACTGGATGCCGCAACCTCCCAGTCCGCAATAACCACCGGGATTCTTGGCCAGATACTGTTGGTGATAATCCTCTGCGTAATAAAACGTCGTTGCCGGCAGAATCTCGGTAGTGATCGCACCACGCCCGGCTTGGGTCAAGACCTGTTGATAGGCATCCAGGGAATTCTTCGCCGCGTTGAGCTGGGCATCGGTAAAGGCATAAATGCCGGAACGATATTGGGTCCCGGTATCATTGCCTTGGCGCATGCCTTGAGTGGGGTTATGTGACTCCCAGAAGATTTTAAGCAGTGCCTCAAAAGTGACCTGTTCCGGATCAAATACAACCAGGACGACCTCATTATGCCCGGTCAATCCCGAGCAGACCTCTTTATAGCTGGGATTGGGTGTATGTCCGGCCGAATAACCCACTGCGGTTGTGAACACGCCTTGGGTCTGCCAAAACTTGCGCTCTGCTCCCCAGAAGCATCCCAGGCCGAATATCACTTGTGCATAACCCTCCGGAAACGGCGGCTGAAGCGGGTTACCGTTCACAAAATGTCTCTCCGGTACCCGCATAGGTTCACTGCGACCCGGTAAGGCCTCTGCTGCAGAGGGTATGCTCATTGGTTTGTGTAATTCCATCATGGTGTATTCCCTTCGATATTTATCGCCGCATCCACCGCCGCTGATCGATCATAGACCAACTGCTGTGATTCCCGGCGTACTTCCGCGCGCAATGAATGAGATCGGCTCTGTCCTGGCGCTATGAGATGAATGACCTCAATCCCCTGAAGAGTCAGATAATCAGCGATCAACGAACGGTGACAGTGCAACGGCTCCGCTTCTGCGCACAACATGGCCGTGGACGCGCGAGTGGCCAGATTAAGTAATTGCGCGACACCCTTTTTGAAGGCGTCGCCATCCATATAGTCAGCATACCCACGCAGACCCACATCCGTTAACGCAGTGTGCCGTGACGTTGCCTGCGGCTGCCGATGACCACCCAGTTGACGACCCGCCCAATGATATTGAATGCCCACCCCTTCCAGCGCGACACGCAGACTTTCCTGAGCAAAATGTGGATGCTGTGCTGACTGAGGATGCTGTCGCACATCGACCAGCGTCATGACGCCTGCCAATTGCAACATCGACGCTAACTCATCGAAACTGCGGTTGGCATGCCCAAGTGTATGTAGTGTGGTCGTCATGCTCTCCATTATCGCTAATCCAAAATGGATTCGAAGGAATGTTCAGGTGTCGGCCCCGCTCCTTAGGATTACCCCCCACCCGACCCCCTCGAGGGTCCAGCAGGCAGTCCCAGTCACCATTTAGACTGGATCTAAAAGTAAGATCAAGTCATGTCCGGATTTGTCAGGAAAACGCCTCGTTTCTTCACCACATTTCTAATGGTTAATACAACCCACTGATCTGCAGACATGTTTGGGTAATATACCCGCTCAGAGCACATTCAAACCGATGATATCGTTTATCGTGACGCAATTTTTATAATTATATTTTTCATACAGTTACAGGGCATGCAAGGCGAATTATTAGGGATTTTGCGGATCTCTGTCAGGCCGCCTCATCAGCAAAAAAATACTTAATTACCCCTCTCGATTTGGGGCCCAAACAGGCTAAACTATGGCTTCGCTTCGGACCTCTGGTCCGGGCACCCGGTACCCGCAGTTTCCAGCACTGGCCTACGCTTTTCGTGGCCTTGCGAGTATCGGACGCAACTCGGTTCGCTATATTCACTGCCATGTGGTTCGCGCAACGCCGATGGTGGTTAACAGGGGGCGATATCGAGACATTTCCCCGCCTAACAAGGCGGGGTTTTTTTTGTCCGCGATTTGCAGTCGACATTACTTATTGAACATCGGTAGCCCGCTATCTTCGGGACTATGGATATTATTCAGAATGCCGTGTAAATATGCGGCGCGCCTCTAGATATTCGCCGCGGACAACCCGCATGGATACCACCGTGAACCTCGTCGTTACATTCTATCGCCACCGCACAGCGCCAATCTGGTTTGCCAGCCTGTTATCGCTGTTGGTGAGCAGCGTCGCCTCGTCCGCGGAAGTAACCCTGCCACTACGGTTGCCGATTTCGGTGTTGCAGACGTCATTGAATGATGCGCTCGGGACACATGACACAACCCCCGCTGAGATTTTCCGTCAGGGTGACTGTCGGTTTATCCAATTGACCGGTCTGAAACTGATATCCGTGGGCGATAAATTAAAGGTGAACACCCAGGCCAATCTTAAATTCGGCCCGGAGTGGTTCGGTAGTTGCTATGGCGCCATCGCCTGGAAGGGGCAGGCCCAGTTCGAGCTTGAGCCTTACATCACGCCCGATCATCTCCTGCGCTACCGACTGCTGGACACCGAATTGATTGATGACAATGGCGATAAAAGCCTGGTGGCCGAGATTGTCTGGAAACTGGTGGCCCGGATCATGCGGCCACGACTGGAGGCGTTTCAAATCGACTTGCGACCACCGCGTACAGAAGTGGCCAATGTGCTGCACAATTTTGTACCCGAATCCCAGGTACAGCAACTTGATGCCATCCTGAACTCTGTGCGTGCCACAGTGCTGGAGGTTGGCGAGAATGAGCTGAGTATCCCTTTGGTTCTTGACGTACCGGATCAGTATCTTGCTCTGACTGACATCCTACCCGCCCCCACAGAGACACCTTTGTCCAGCGAAGAACTCGCGAATTTCGAGCGGACATCGCAATCCTGGGATGCCTTTCTCGTGTACATCATCCGCAACCTGGGCCTGAAAATAGAGGACACTGACATCCGCATCCGGCTGCTGGAGATTCTGCTCAACAGTCGTTATCAGGTAACGGCAATACTGTCAGGGGAAGCCGAACAGACCAGCGGCGATCCAACTCGCGAATTGTTCATTCGCGCCTGGACTGATTTACGCGATCTCATCATGGAGGCCGGTCAACGCGGTCAGTTAAGTGGACAGCTTCTGCCCTACCTTTCATTCCTGAGCGCTGGCGACGCACTGATGGTACTGGACTCTTCCGCGCCGGGCCTGAGCATCGAGATGTCGGAAAACGGGTTGCGCCGGCTGGCTCGAGCGATGCGGCCCATGGATCTGGATGATCCACTGAAGTTCGATTGGGATCTGGACCCATTCCTGCAGGATCTGTTCAATCTAAGCGACGAGCAGCCACCTATTTCACCGGCACCGACGCAAACCGTGCCGCCGAGTTCGCTGAACAGGCATTGGCTGGATTTTTTCATACCCGTGGCGCAGGCCGAGTCAGCGCCTGAGATTATGCAGCATTTGTCAGAACGCCTTGATCCCTGGGTGCCCAAAGCGGAAGAACTGGAGGTCTACCGCATACTGGTCGCAGCACTGCTTGAAGCCGTGCGTGCCCAGGAACTTGCCCAAACCAAACTGACTGCGGAGGAATCGGCCGATTTCAGTTACTTGTTGTCCACAACGGCCTTGATTGAAAGTTGTTGGCGACAGTATGTGCAGCAAGACGGCACTATCAGCCATGTGCGTTCGCCGAGCGGGAGCATTGGCCTGATGCAGATCAACCCCAGTGTCTGGCGTGGCATCTTTGATATCGAGCGACTGAAAAAAGACACTGGTTATAACGCCACCGTAGGGACACGCATTCTGTTGCGCTATCTACGTCTCCATGCGCGGCCCATTGCCAGGAAAACAGGTAATCATGACGATCTGGCGCGCGCGACGTACGCCGCCTATAACGCAGGCCCGCGTGCTGCAGGACGCTTTTTGAATCCGCAGGCAAAACCGCGCGTCAAACAGGTCGATGGGAAATTCTGGACGCTTTATCAGAACTTAAGTGCCGGCGGAACCGTGGATCTGCAATCCTGTTCTGTATCTGCGCCGCCGACCACCTGACGGCTTCGCTTTGGTCATTGCAGTATCGAATCGTCCTGCGGCGGCATCTGCAAGTAATAGCCCTGCTCTGTGAGCTGTCGGCGAACCTGCTCAGGATCGGCCTGTACCAGTGTGCGTTCTGGGGTCAGTTCCAACGCCATGACCCATTCCAGCACACCGAGCATTTTGAGCAGGGCCTCCGGCACACGGCTGAAATCCCCTTCGCGCTCGATATAGAGATAGGTGTCCTGTTTTCTATCGCCTTTATAGATAACGCATTTCATCGCATTTCCATTGTTAACTCAGAGCAATAACCCATTTCTGAAAGACACCAATTTCAACGGCTCAAACCGAGTACTTGCTCGGCATTACGGGTCGTCGCGGCCGCGATATGGACGGGATCCTCATCACGAACTTCCGCCAGCGCCTGCAGACAATCAGGGAGGTATTCCGGGCTGTTGCGTTCACCATGATGCGCCGCGACCGTCATATCAGGTGCATCGGTCTCCAACACCAACACCTCCAACGGCAGTTCCTTGGCCAGTCGCCGCAGTTTGTTGGAACGCTCATAGGTCAACATACCGCCAAAACCCAGCTTGAAGCCCAGATCGATATAGTGCTGCGCCTGCTGCAGGCTGCCATTGAAGGCATGCGCGATACCACCACGGACTTTATACCGTTTAAGCGTTGCCAACACCTGATCATGCGCCTTGCGCACGTGCAGTATGATCGGCAGGTCGGAATCGTGAGCGACCTGGAGCTGCGCCTCGAACAGCTGTTGCTGACGTTCGCGATCCAGTGCCTCGACAAAGTAGTCCAAACCGATCTCGCCGACGGCAATAGGTTTTTCACGTTCAACCCAGGTGGCGAGCGATGCGATATCCGCGTCGCTGTGCTGAGTGAGATAAACCGGATGCAGTCCGAGCGCCGGCAGCAACCCCGGCTCACGCCGACAGAGATCTAACAACGACTGCCAGGTGCCCGCGAGTATGGCAGGCACAACCAGCCGCGCAATACCCTGGCGCCGGCAACGCGCGAGGATATCGTCCCGGTCCGGATCGAAATCCTCGACATCGATATGACAGTGAGTATCTATCAGCTCCATGGCCACAGTGTATCGCAACCCACCCTCAAACCGGACTACTGAATGGTCACCACAGGCATGGTCTTGAGCACTTCAAGAATGGCGCTGGGCTCCATGCGCTGAGTGTAATCGGTCTTGGCGAAGGCCCCGCGGATAATCCCGCGGCTGTCGATCACGAAGGTGCCCGGCACCGGCAGCACATAACGCCCGGCGCCATTGTATTCAGCCAGATCCAATCCCAAGGCATTTTTATAGACTTCGTTGAGTGCCGGCGGCACCTCGAAATAGAGGTTGTAATCACGCATCACCTGACTGTCGAGATCGCTGAGGATCGCAAAGGGATAACCCGCCTTGTTGACCTGCTCCAGAGATTTGTCCGGAAGCTGAGGGGTCACAGCAATCAGTTGTGCGCCGTAATGTTCAAACTGCGGAAGACTCTCACTTAATAATTTGAGCTGAAGATTGCAATACGGACACCAGGCACCGCGATAGAAGGTCAGGATGACCGGCCCCTGTTTCAGCGCCTCGCTGAGGGTCACGACGTTGCCTTGGGCATCTTTCAAGCTGAAGTCCGGCGCACGCGCACCGACTTTAAGGCCCGGCTCAGGCATCGCAGCCGCCAGCTGCGCGCCCGAATCCTGCATGATCTGTCTATCTTGCTCCGATAATTTCGGAGCGTCTTTGGCGTTCTTGCTTTCTGCCTGGAACTGCGTCAAGGCGTCCTGATAATTCGGCACCAACGGGGCATTATCAGCACCAGCACAACCAGACATCAGCATCCCAAACCCAATTAATGCGCCTATCCCCGTATAGGTACCGCTCAATAATCCGCGCATACTGCCCTCCCTACGTAAAATTTCTATACCTACATCCGACCCCGCCCCCTACCGAGAAGTTGCATAGGCAGGTTACCACTTGACCTGGACAGGGATTCTAGGCGCAAATAGCCATCTGAATCGAAGCATTGCACCTGCTGCGAATCGAACCGCGGCGGGGACCGGCTTTGATGCACTCTACACAAGGAGCGCAGGATGCGTATTGTCAAACTCGTGACACTGTTCCTCGGCATCATCGCCCTCGGCCTGATCGTGACCGGATTGCTGCTGCCCTCCAGTGTGCATGTTGAACGTCGAATACTGATTCAGGCGGAACCAGAGCTGATCTTCCCGCACTTGAACAATCTGCGTGCCTTCAACCGCTGGTCGCCCTGGGCGCAAAAAGATCCCCAGACGCATTTCAATTTCACCGGACCGGAGCAAGGCGTCGGCGCGCAAATGACCTGGTACAGCGAACAACCGCAGGTGGGTGGTGGCAGCCAGGAGATCATTGCCAGCGTACCGAACCAACGCGTCGCCGTGGCACTCAGCTTCGGTGATACAAGTACGGCCATCGCCTACTACGACTTACAACGTATCGATGGACAGACCGAAGTGACCTGGGGCTTTGACAGCGACTTCGGCTACGACCTGTTCAGTCGCTACTTCGGCCTGATGGCGGATCAGTGGATCGGGCCGGATTACGAACAAGGCTTGAACAACCTGAAGACGTTGGTCGAATCCAACACCGCCTCCACATCAATGTCCCGCTAATGATGCTGCTATTCACACGCCTGCGCGAATGCATATTGCAGCCGATATTCGGAGCGGCCTTGCTGGCCTGTCTTACCCTCCCCGGTTATGCAAATGCCGAATCACTTGCCGAACAAGCAACACCCCTTGCGCAGGCGCTCAGTCATGAGCGATATATCAGCTATGTGCCACGTTCATTTTCCATGCGTCAGGGGACGCCACAGCCGGCGAACCCTGCGGGCATCCGCGCTGATCTGAAAAAATTGCACCCCTATTTTTCCGGCCTGATCACGTACGGACTCGGCAACGGCCAGGAAACCATTCCGGAGCTGGCTATCGCCGCGGGATTCCGGAGCGTCATTCTCGGGGTCTGGGATCCCAAAGATCACCAGGAACTGGATCTGGCTATCGCGCTTGCGCGCCGCTATCCGCAACAGATCACCGCGCTGGTGCTTGGCAACGAAGGCCTGTTCTGGAAACGTTACACCAGCGCGGATATCACCGCCGCTGCAGCCTATGTGCGCAAACAGCTGCCACAGCTCGCACTGGGCAGTAGCGAGCCTTTTTCCGTCTATCTGGATACGCCGGACGCCGCGGCGTTATTCGCACTGGATCTGATTTTGCCCAACGTGCATCCGCGTTTTGAACCCTGGTTTGATCCCGCCAACACCGATCAGGCCGTCACCTTCGTGATCGAAGTATTGCAACGTCTGCACGAACGCACCGACAAACCGATCCTCATCAAGGAAACAGGGCTGCCCAGCGGTCCTGCTGAACAGGGTTTCAACGAGGTCAGGCAAGCCGCCTTCTGGTCAACGCTTCTGCAGCGCACAACCCAGAACTCAACGCAGAACATCGCCTGCTTCGAGGCCTTCGATGCGCCTTGGAAACCGGTCGAACTACAGGACGAATTCGGACATCTGGAACCCAGCGAGGCCCATTGGGGCCTGTTCGATCAGCATGGCCGCGCCAAGCTGGTCATCAACGCCTTGGGGAACTGGCCCCCGACTGCCACGCCCCCTGCCGTCAGCATCGAATAACGGTAAACTAGCCACCTGCACTGCTGATGTGTCGTTATCCTTCGGAGAGATTGTGAACAAACCACCCAAGCCCGCTGCCAAGCGCACCCAGAAACCCGCCACCGTCTGGGACCAGCGCAAAGTGAAACCCCGCAGCGATGCCCCGCAAGCGCCAGCGGCGAAACAACGCCGGCCAGCAACGAAACCCGCGTCCAACCGTGCAGCAGCTAATCGAAAAGCACCAACCCACGCCAAGTCGACAGAGACCACGCGGCGGGAGATCAAGTATTACGGTATAGCGGCCTGTATGGCGCTGTGGGAACGCCGCGCGCATGACATCATCCGCGTCTATCTGGAAGAACCGCTGATTCCCAAATTCACGCCGCTGTTGCGCTGGACAGCCACCAAACGCAAGGCCTATCACATTGTCGGCAGCGATGATCTGGAACGCCTTACAGAGTCGATTCATCACCAGGGCATCTGTATCCTGGCTCGCGAACGTTCACCGTTGGAATTCGAAGATCTGCTGGGACTGGTGCGCGAGGATCAGGGCCGGCAACTGATGGTGTATCTGGACGGCGTGGAAAATCCGCACAACTTCGGCGCCATCCTGCGCACCTGCGCCCATTACGGCGTGCGTTTCATCCTCGGTGCCGAGGGACATCTGCCGAAGCTCTCCGGTGCCGCCTGCCGGGTGGCCGAAGGCGGTGCGGAACAGATCGGTTTAGTGCAACTACGCCACCCGACCAAGCAGCTGCACCAGCTGCAGGAACTGGGCTTTCAATTGCTGGCCACCGCCGGCGCGCGTGGCCGTTCGCTCTATCAGCACAGCTTCACTCCACGCACGTTATTGATCATGGGCGCGGAGACCCAGGGCGTTTCGGGCAGTCTGATCCAGCTTGCCCAGCAGGTCGTCAAAATACCGGGCAGTGGTCAGGTCGAAAGCCTCAATGTGTCCGTTGCCTTCGCCGTGTGTGCCAGTGAATATTATCGGCAGCAGATGACATGAAGCCTTCAACCAATAGTCATCTTAAAGCTGCCAATCAAAAACGGTGAGTCCCTTCTCCCTCCAGGGAGAAGGCCAGGATGAGGGGGAGATAAATTCATGCCGTGTATTCATCGTGCTTCCCTCACCCCAACCCTCTCCCAGAAGGGAGAGGGCGTTGATGAAGCAATAATCTGTGTGGGAGGCCCGAATGAATTACCCGACTGACCGTTACGACGCCGTCGCACGCGCACTGCACTGGCTGATGGCGCTGATGATTTTCGGGCTCATCGGCGTGGGCCTGTATATGGGTGAATTGCCGCGTGAGGATGCCCTGCGGCCGCAGCTGTATATGCTGCATAAAACCTTTGGCGTACTGACACTGATCCTGTTGGTCATCCGTATCGCCTGGAAACTGATGGTTGGTGCACCGGAACTTCCCCGCTCCCTGCAGCGCTGGGAGATAAACCTGGCCAAGGCCACCAAATTCGGGATGTATCTGCTGATGCTCGTCACGCCGATTGCCGGTTATGCCCTGAGCAATTTTGCGGACAAACCCATTGCGCTGTTTGGTGTCATCGAGATGCCCACACTCCTGGCGCCCGACAAGGAACTGAAAGAGATCGCCGAAGAACTCCACGAAATTTTTGCCTTTACGCTACTGGGGCTGGTGGGGCTGCATGTTGCCGGGGCGTTGAAACACCGCCTTTTCGGCACACCTGAGACGGACGTACTCCGACGCATACTGTGAGACGCCCGAATAATGTCGGGCACGGCCTGCGGCGAGATCCGACCTACACCCTGTCGTGTACAAAAATGTAGGTCGGATTCAGCGGCTTTAGCCGCGCGTCCGACTGGACCTTTCCGGAATCCGCAACAGAGACGCACTTGAAGGTTTGCGGGCAAGCACATCCCCACAAGCTACAGCCGACTAATCCCTGATGTAATAATGCAGATCGATATCCCAGCCACTGCGCCCGCCACCGTAGTAACGCGGCTCATAGTAGCTGCGATATCCCGGCACCAGGTAATAGGTCGTCGGATAATGCGGCCGCGCGTAGTGTCCATGCCCATGGCCATGACCGCGATGTTTGTAGTGCTTATGCGAATCCCGGTAGCTATAGCCACCCCGGTTGCGAAGACTACCCCGGTCACGATAACCGTCATGATCTCGATAACCCACTTTGACACTGGTTGCTGACCGATAACCATCATCCGCATACGCCAGCGTCGGCACACCCGCAGCCGTTGCCAGCAACAGCACGCCTGTCAGACTCAATGCTGAAAATGTTGCTTTGCTCATCATGTCTTTCTCCTCTCGCATGTCCCCTTTCCCGGGAACCTCCAGGATCAGACTAATCAACCTGGCCTGAACGCAGGCTGAACGACGCCCTGTCCCGCGTTCAGGCTGCATTCAGCCCGGTCTGAGTAAGCTGAGCCCGCACAGTAATGAAATCGACCGGTTCAACCGGGTGGATTCGACAAGGAGATCTGACATGAACAAAAACATCCTGGCCTGCGCGCTGATACTGACAGGCCTGGCGATCAACACAGCGGCCGTGGCCGGTCATCCGTCCGCGCGCGAAGTAAACGAGCGATTCGACTACGCCAAGGTGATCAGCGCGGAACCGATTGTGCGTGAGGTCCGGGTCAGCATCCCGCGCGAAGAATGCTGGGACGAAGACGTGCCGGTCTATCGCAGCGGCTATCAGTCCGCAACGCCGATGATCCTCGGTGGCATCATCGGTGGTGTGGTCGGCAATACCATGGGCAAGGGCCATGGCAAGGATGCGGCGACGGTCGCTGGTACAATACTCGGCGGTTCGGTCGGCCGGGATATCGGCCATGATCGCCAGCGCCCTTCCGAATACAGCACCGTCCGCGAGACCCGCTGCCGGCAGGTTGTCGATTACCGCGAGGAAGAGCGTATCGAAGGCTATTGGGTGACCTATCGCTATCAGGGCGAAGACTATGTCACCCGCATGCAGAATGAACCCGGTAATCGGATCCGGGTACGTGTGACCGTACAACCGGACTGGTGAGTTCGGGAAATCAGTATCGCAGCTTGGCAGGCAGGATACTGGGCCGTAACATCAGGGTTGGGCGTTGAGAGACAGGTGCTATGCGAATAACCAGACTACAACAGGTATTGCTGCTGAGCGGGCTGCTGGCCCTGCCTGTTGTACAGGCCAAGAAGCCTGATCCCGAGGACGGCTATCGGAATGGCGCGGACTATAGTCGCGGTGCCGAGGCTCCCCGTGGCGAAGGTCGCGGTAAAGAAAAGGATAAACGCTACTCAGAAACAGAACCGAGCCGTGACCGTCGCGAGGATTCCCGGCAGCGTTATGAACAACCCGATCGGGATTACGAACCGCGCCGATCGGACAATCGCGGTTATGATGTGCGGCCTCAACCGCGTGGCAGAAGTCTGTCCGATGCCGTCTCCGACGCCGAGCGCCGCACCGGCGGCCGCGTGCTGTCCGCAGACCCGCGCGAAGAGAACGGCGAACTCTACTATCGCGTCAAGGTGCTCTCACCTGATGGGCGCGTACAAATCCTTTATATCGACGCCCGCTGACAGGGACATTTCCGAATCTCATGCGCGTACTCCTGATCGAAGACGAAGACCATCTGCGTACCCAACTGCGAGACCGCCTCAAAACGGAAGGTCATGTCGTGGACATGGCCGCCGACGGTGAAGAAGGTCTGTATGCCGGCATGGAATATCCCGCCGATATCGCCGTGATCGATCTCGGGCTACCCAAACTTTCGGGTATTGAAGTCATCAAACGTCTGCGCAGCGCCGAGAAACGTTTTCCCATTCTGATCCTCACCGCCCGCGGTCGCTGGCAGGACAAGGTGGAAGGATTGGAGGCCGGCGCCGATGATTACCTGGTCAAACCTTTCGAGGTCGAAGAGCTGCTGGCACGCCTGCGCGCTCTGCAACGGCGCGCCGCCGGCTGGACCCAGGCGACATTGCAATGCGGTCCGATCCTGCTCGACACCAGCGCGCAGACGGTACGGGTCGACAACCAACCTGTTGATCTCACCTCCTACGAATATCGCGTCCTTGAATATCTGATCCTGCACAGTGGCGAGGTGGTGTCCAAAACCACGCTCACCGAACACCTTTACGAACAGGACTACGACCGCGACAGCAATGTCATTGAAGTGTTCATTGGCCGGCTGCGCCGCAAACTCGATCCTGACAATACATTGAACCCCATCGAGACCGTGCGCGGTCGCGGCTACCGCTTCGTACTGGAACGCGGCAGCTGATGCAGTCACTCAATCTCCGCCTGACCCTGGCTGCGAGTCTGGTGCTGAGTATCTTCCTCGGTCTGGCCGGCTGGGCATTGGACCGTGCCTACAGAGCCTCTGCGGAAACCGCCGTGCGTGAACATCTGCAGGCCGCGATCTACGGCTTGCTGGCCGCGGCCGACATGGATCGCCAGGGTAATCTGTCACTACCGGAAGGACTGCCTGAAGAACGTTTTCAGCGTCCGGGATCCGGGCTGTATGCCAGCGTGATAAACGCCGAGGGAGAAAGTATCTGGCAATCTCCTTCGCAATTGGGACATCAGCTGCCCCTGCCAGCGCAGTTGCCCTCCGGTGAATGGTCATACCTTCGACAAGCCAGCGAGTCCGGCGGCGAGCTGTTTGTGTTGAGTTTCGGCAGTGCCTGGGAACTCGGCAAACGCAGTCTGCAGTTCACCTTCAGCGTCAGTGAGGATACCGCAGCCTATAACGCGCAGGTCGCGCGCTTCCGACGCAGCCTGCTGGGTTGGTTCGCAGCCTTGGCGCTCGGTCTCCTGGTCGCACAGGGTCTGGTGCTGCGCTGGGGCCTGAGCCCCTTGCGTCGGGTGGAACGCGATTTGGCCGCCGTCGAAAGCGGCAGCCAGGAGGCATTGACCGGCAGCTATCCACGGGAACTGCGCGGCCTCACCGATAATCTCAACGCCCTGGTCAAAACCGAACGCGCACGACTTACCCGCTACCGCGATGCGCTGGCCGATCTGGCCCACAGCCTCAAAACACCGCTGGCGGTCTTGCGTGGCGCGGATAAACAGAACGATAAGGCCCAGTCCCTGGAGCAGCTCGTCAAAGAACAAACTGAACGCATGAGTCAGATCGTCGATTACCAATTACAGCGTGCCGCAACCTCCGGCCGCACCACGCTCATGACACCCGTGGCCATCGCGCCGCTGCTGCAACGGATACTGAATTCACTGGCCAAGGTGTACGCGGAAAGCCAGCTCACTTTGAGTCTTGAGGTGGCAGAGGATGTGCTGTTCCGTGCCGACGCGTCCGACCTGATGGAACTGAGCGGCAATCTGCTGGACAACGCCTGCAAGTGGGCCAAACAGCAGGTCAAGGTCAGCGCGCATATCGAGACAGAAGGCAATAATCAAACACTGCTGTTGACGATCGAGGATGACGGCCCGGGTATCGCACCCGAACAACGTGCCGCCGTACTCACCCGCGGTGTGCGTATCGACAGCTCAGTACCGGGTCAGGGCATTGGACTTGCGGTGGCTCGAGACATTACCGCCGCCTACGGTGGAAAAATTATAATAGATACCAGCCCGACACTCGGCGGCGCGCAGTTTCAGGCCAGTCTATGCAGTGTCTGAACTTCCAGCAAATAATGCTTGATGCTCGTTCACCGACCCAACCTATCTGCTCGCACCACCCGCCCCGCCGTATCCACATAGCAGCTGACCAGAAATTGCAGCTCACCACCCTGGTCGTCCATCTCACCTACCTCAATGTCCTCGACATAGAAACCCTTCTGGGTGTTATGCACCTTGCCTGTTTCAACAATGCGGGCGTAATCGGACTGTTTGGCAAGCTCCAGGGCGGCCTGCTGACAAACCTGACCGGCCTGCCAGGCAGCAGGGTCTGTCCAGCGTTGCAGTAATGCACTCACAGCGGGGAACTCGCGGCCCGCGACAGCAATGAGAATGGCCGCGAAAACCAATAAAGGTAACAGCGTTCTTAAACGGCTTCTGGGTCTGCTGGTATCGCTGACCGTTGAATGACGGGAGTGCAGGTCGAGTTTCATAGATGTCCCGGATTCGTATCAAGGAATGAATGAGCCCAGTGTAACAAACCTGCCCGCACGGAAAAGCCAAGCTGCGGTATCATGACGTCTCATCCATCCACTCGATTACATGAACATGACCAGCCCCGATTTTGATCAGCGTTTCGGCGGGATTCGACGCCTCTATGGCGATAGGGCCTACGCTCTGCTCCCCAGTCTGCATTTCTGCGTGGTCGGGCTGGGCGGCGTGGGTTCCTGGTCCGCAGAGGCCCTTGCGCGCAGCGGCGTGGGTCGTATCACGCTCATCGATTACGATGAGGTCGCACTCAGCAATATCAACCGTCAACTGCAGGCGCGCAGTGATACCGTCGGGCAAAAAAAGATTCAGGTACTGGCGGAGCGCATTCAGCAGATCAATCCGGACTGCGACTGCCGCCTCATCGATGATTTCATTACCGCGGAAAATATTTCGACGCATCTGGCGCTGGATCATCAGTACGATTACGTCATTGATGCCATCGACAGTATCAAATTCAAGGCGGCGATGATCTATTACTGTCGGCGCAACAAGATCCCCATCATCACCACCGGCGGCGCCGGCGGCCTTACCGACCCGACTCAGGTGATGATCAAAGATCTGAGCCGCACCTACAATGATGCACTGGCCGCCAAGGTGCGTAGCGCACTACGCGATCAGCACAATTTTTCACGCAACACGCAGCGCTACTTTGGCGTGGAGTGTGTGTTTTCCAGCCAGCAGCCGGTGTATCCCAAGGAAGATGGCAGTGTCAGCCATGAAAAGCCCGGCATTCACGGCGTGCATCTGGACTGCCGCTTCGGTTATGGCTCGATCAGTTTTGTGACCGCCACTTTTGGTATGGTGGCAGCCGGACGTGCGTTGGATAAGACGCTTAAACGGCGATTGGCATAGCAGGATAAAATGTCTGCTGCATTGGTGTGACGTGTATTTTCTTAGTAGTAGCAGTCGGACGCGCGGCTATCGCCGCTGAATCCGACCTACTCAAACGGGTGAAATGCAGGTCGGATTCAGGCCGAAGGCCGCATCCGACAGGTGCCACTACTCTTTCCGCCGCGGCGCAAACAAATCATCCAACGCATTCCGCGCGCCCTGATCCGATGAAGACTGATCACCACTCGCGCCACCGGAATCATCCGTCTTCTGACCCCCACCGAACAAGGCATCGAGCTGGCTACGTGCCGCGCGTTCTTCCGTATCATCGCGCGGCTGGAAGGCATTCGGCCTGAGCTGATAATAATCGCAGAAGTTCGCCCGCGCCTTGTCCTTCACCTCCTCGGCGATGGTCTCGCGGCACTGCTTGGCCACGCGGGTATCGTAAAACTCACAGCTCAAACACACATGCAGCTCGGTACGGCAGACCAGACACTCCGCCAGACGTGCCAACGGCAGTGGAATATCGTCCAGTGGCGCACCGCATTTCCAGCAGACCAGCTGTGTGTCCATCGGTACCTCTAACCTCTTTATCAGACCAGCAATAATGGATTGTGTTGTGTGACTGGCGTTCATCCGGAACCTACCACAAAATAGCCACAGGGTCGTCAAACCAAGGCGCCATCCACCCGACGTTGGATTCACCTCAGGAGCAAGACCGCCGCATGTCGCGTTATCGACCACCCCAGCCCAAGGCCTCCGCCTACATCACGGCACCCGGCTACCGGCAATTACAGGACGAACTAAAGGCGCTGTGGCAACGCCGTGCTGAAGTGACACGCGCACTGACTGCCGCAGCCGCCGAGGGGGATCGTTCGGAAAATGCCGAGTACATCTATCGTAAAAAGGAATTGCGCGAAATAGACCGGCGTATCCGCTATCTGCAAAAGCGCCTGCCGGATCTCAAAATCGTGGATCAGCCGCCCAGCGATCCCAGGCGGGTGTTTTTCGGTGCCTGGGTGACATTGGAAGACGCACAGGGTGTGGAGTATGACTATCGCATCGTCGGACCGGATGAGTTCGATCCGAAGCAGGGCTGGATCAGCATGGATGCACCGCTGGCGCGGGCCCTGCTCAAGCAGGGCATCGATGATGAAATCAAAGTCGCAACCCCGCAGGGCGAGATGATCTACTGGATTGTCGCGGTCCGTTACGGCGCGCCGCAGGATCGGGAAGGTTGAGGGGTATTCCCCGCAGTTGCACGGTTTATTCAACGCACATTGTGCGAGTACACTAGCACCATGACGACAGAAGACCCGATGCTGCGCCGCGCCGTGACCGCCTTGGAAAAGGGCGACTTTGAAACCTCATTCGTGCTCACCGAGGCACTCGCCATCGATGGCGACGCACTGGCCCAGCATTTTCTGGGCTGGCATTACCACAAAGGCCTGGGTATCCCCGTCGACGACATCAAGGCCGTGTTCTGGTGGCAGCTCGCCGCCAAACAAGGCATCCCCGAGGCGCAGCAAGGACTCGGCTGGGCCTATGAAAACGGCCGCGGTACCGACCGTGATCTGGAACACGCCTACTACTGGTACACCCGCGCCGTCGCCGGCGGTGATCGCACCGCGCGCGAAAGCCTCATGACCATCTCCCCGCAACTTTCCTCTGAACAGATCAAACGTGTTGAACAGCTGGCCCTGGAACAAGCTGCGGAAACTTAAGGAACTTCTGATTTATTACTAAACTGTCATTCCTGCGCAAGCCGGAATGACGAATTATTCAGAGTTCCCCCCCTAGGATTCCCACAGGACCAATTGCGAAATCATTCGCCAGCGCGCAATGTACGCCCATCTGGTTTGCGATAGCATGGCACTCTGATCTTGCGGATGTACGCTTTCTCAAGGAGGAGAGCACGCCCATGATGACCGGCGATAACAGCATCGACGACTGGACGCTTATCAGACATTGCCATGCATTCCCTGGCAAAGACAAAAAATGAAGAGCCCGGACAATACAACAAACAGCGTTTACCTTGATAGACAGACTCCGTCTATCTCGGAAAACATAGCCTCCGTCTAACTAGCTGTTAGAGATAAAAATATGAAAACAATAGCTGCAGCAACTCTCATATTGCTTCTGTCTTCTTGCGCGAACCCGATCAATCTCCACACTGGGAATCAGTACTTCCAGGGTGGGCTCGCAAATGTGAAGGAAGGTAAGTGGTTCAACGCAAGAATGGCTTTTGGGCGAGCTTGGACAAATGCAGACCTTGGTAATGCCGAGGATAGGGTGACAGCCGTTTATGCCTATGAGTACGGTCGGGCTTCCGGAGCTATCTGTGATTGGCGAGAGGCGGAACGAGGATTATTAAAAGCATATGAGTTGGATAAAAAAACAAACGGCCCCATTCACATGTCTATGGTGGAGTTGGCGCGGATGTATCACGCAGAGGGGCGGCTAGAGAAATCACAAGAATGGTTCGCTTTGGCAAAAGTAGAATTAGATAGGCTGCAGGCGGATACTAGAGACTCAATTGGATACGCGAATATATTATCTGAATATGCAGTGGTGCTGTCTTCCGTTGGAAAATCGGAAGAAGCGGCGGCACTGAACAAACGCGAAGAAGAGATCCGAAGTGTTTTCAAGGGGAGAACGAGTAGCCACGATCAGACTCCATATGGTCAGTTCTGCGACCAGAAATCTCTAACAATCAAATCAAGTGCGCCCGCAAACTACGCGGGCCGGACGCGCACAAATCGCGCGCCGCTTATTTGAGGCGTTACTCACGTCTGCCGATGCCCACGCCCCTGCCCCTTGAACAGATATTCCTGCATGCCGTTCTGCAATAAGGTCGCGCGGGACACGTCGAAACGGGGCATGAGGGTGCGCAAGGTCTGTTGGGGATAACAGGGCGAGGGTTGGGTGGCGGCACTGGCATCCATAAGCACCACACGCCCCTCGTGATTCAGGCGGTATTGCTGCGGGGATGCGGCCATGTCGCGTCGCGAACTGATATACGCATGCAGCCAGGTATCGCCTGACACGCAGGGCGACAGATGCGTCATCAGGGCGGTGTACAGCGGTTTATGTAGATAATTAAGCAGGTCCCAGGTCAGGATGACATCGAAGGGATGTTTTCCTGCCAGGGGTAACAGCCGTTGCAGTTCCCTGGCATACACCTCTGGCCCGATCTCCTCGCGTGCATTCAATTCCAACAGTGCAGCGGCGCAATCGGCAATCTGCAGTTTGCAGCGCAGCTCGCCGAAGAAGGTGACATTGCTACCGAAGGCAGGTCCGAGATCCAGCACACTGCAACGCCCTGCCGTCTGCACATAGTCGATGAGCGTTTTGAACAGCGGACTGTTAATCGGCTGCTCATCGGATTTCTGTGTCTCTATGTCCTTGCGCGGGCGCAGCAGTTCGGTACAGCGCTGACGCAACTGTGCCGGACGGCCGCTGTCTAGCCATCCCATGATTTAACTCCGTTGCTTTAGACTTTGCCGGATGACACAGCCGCGGCGCTGACTGCGGCGTTACTGGAAACATCCTTGCTTGATGCTGTTCGTGGCGTCTCGGTTTCGGCACCGCGCCGGGCCTCGGGCTCCATTTCGATGCTGCCCTTGAACATGGCGCCATCTTCCAGGGTTACGCGCGGTGCGACAATGTTGCCGCGCATATTGCCGGTGCGGCGGATGATCACTTTCTCTTTGCCGATGATATCGCCTTCCACCTGACCTTCGACGATGACACCCTTGGCCTGGATGTTGGCCTTGACGCGGCCACTGCTGCCGATGGTGAGGTCATTCTTATCCAGATGGATGGTGCCTTCGACCTGTCCTTCGATAATCAGATTTTCTTCGCCGGTCAGATCACCTTTGATGCGGATCGAAGGTCCGATCATTGCCGGGCTGTTAGATTGGCTGTTCGTGCGGGACGCTGCTGGACGTGCGGTGTCGACGTTACTGGAGGATTCCTCCTCATCGCTCTGCCGATTCCATTTACCCATGTTTTGTTTGACTTGGTCGAACATATCCATTTCCTCCCATCCATTGAAAGTCAGTCGGTTGACTACAGGTGTCGATAACGACCCACCACAGCGGGTTGAATCTAGGCGCTAATGGCTCCGGAAAATGTGAACTCTGTCACATGACAGCAGGGACTCTCTGATACCGGCTCCGTTAGCCTAGAACCGAAGCAAGTGTTGCGCGCTCCGTGCGCACAATATCCACCAATTGTTGCCGCCGTTCCAGAGGGACTTCATCCAAGGCCATGACGCGCTCGGGATACTGCTGCGTGCCCTCCAGAAACTGGGCGAACAGTTCAAGCACCTCGGCCCGACGCAGGCCAAAACTGATACCCAGCTCCAGCAGGTTCTCACCCACTGACTTTGCCGCATCGAAATCGATGGGAATAGCGGAACGCAGGTTATGCCGCGGCCAGGCCCGCATCGGCGCAGGATCATAAACCGGGGCGATACGCACCTGCCGCGGACCGCCCAGGAAGGCGAGATTCTCCAGATGCATATCACCATTGCCTGTCAGCAGTGCGGCACAAAAACGCCGGAACACCTGTTCCTGGGCGCGGCGCGGGTCGAGATTCACGACCGTGGCGAGTTTGGTCAGCATGGCCGCAACACCGACCATGTCGATATCCGTACTCCCCATCACTTCACGACTACCGGAGGCCAGGACAGACAGAAAACTTTCCATGGGCACGGGCACGGCATCGCTATCGCGATCAAAACGCTCCACGGCGAGCAGCGGCATGCCATCCAGTTCGTTACGCCAGATGCGCGGCACATCGAAGCCCAGCTCGCGATGCACCTCGTAACACAGGGCTTCCAGTGCCAGCACGCCGCTGTAAATGGCCGGCTCAATCTTGAGCACCACATCGGTAAAAGGTTCGCCTTTATGTTCCTGCGTGCCGGGTGGCGCGAAGCGACCCGACCAATCTGGTCGATCCGGTATTGCGACAAGCAGCTTGGGAATCATGCCGCCGACGGACGGCGTCGGTCCGAGCAGGCGTGCAATGCTGGCGGTATCGGTTTCCGGCGCGGTCTGTTCGATGTCTTCGCGGATAAAGCGCCACACCGATGAACGCTGGCCGATCAGTGAATCACGATGAATGTCGCGCGCATACCATTGCTCCGCCGCACGATCGTCGCGGAACACATCAATATGCCCGATGCCGCCGTGCCCGGCTAACAGCAACAGTTCCCACTCGGTATCCAACCCGGGTGCGGGCGGCGGGTTACGCTTGGCGAGGATGTCGTTGTAGATGCGGCGTTGAATATTACCCGGCGCTTCACCCGGCGTCAGCGCCATGAGCCGCGGATGAAACGGCATGCGCGCGCTGCTGCGATAGACGACGGGATTGGTCCCGAACAGTTCGGGACTGGCAAGCAGCGCCAATCCGTTCTTATTATCACGGGCGAGGAATTCAGCGGTGTAACTGAAGCGGCATTCCTGATCCGTCAGGACCAGATCGCCCATCTTGTGTGGACCTTGTGCATCCCGACTCCAGATGACGGCATGGCGATCAGGCATTAGAAGAATGCCCCGCTGCGGATGGCTTCCAACCGTTCATCATCCGGCACCAGAACAACCTTCAGGCCCACTACATGCGCCAACGCAATTAGCACGGCTGCATCGCCGGTACCGCGGCTCTTCATGCGCGACAAGGTTTCCGGGGCAATGCCCGCGCGTACCGCCAGATCCTTGCCCGGGATGCCCTGCGCCTTGGCCTGGGCCAGGATCTGCTCCAGTAAATCGCCAACTGGGCTGGTTGCGTGCTCAACACTCATATTGACTAATTAATCAATTAATAACCAATGATAGGGTATTAATTAGTCTATATTGATTAATTTGTCAATATTATACTCACTCAAGGAGATATAAATTCAGGGGGCTCGCCGTCCCCAGACCGCAAACACCGGATCTGAATGCGCCAGTTTGTCCGCATACGGGTCGTCTTCAGGCCTCGGTAATCCACGTAACGACTCGGTGCCGAGATCAACGAAACCACCTGCACGTCGGAAATAGTCCAGTACCAGACCCAGGCGTTCGAATGCATGCAGATCCGACCAAAGCTCAATTGCCTTGGTCGGAAACCAGCGATCGGAAAAGGTCAGGATAAACGGCGCCCCCGGTTTGAGTATCCGCGCGATATCACGGAAGACTTCAATCGGCTGCACCAGATATTCAACCGACACGGTACAGATCACGGCATCGAACGATCCCGCAGCGAAGGGCAACTGCGGCTGGACATTCAAATCATGGACAATCGATTCAGACAGACGTGGATTCTCCGCAAGCTCCTGTGCATTCATACCCAACCCGGTGACCTGGAGATCCGTCAGCGGCTCGGGGAGATGTGATTGCCAACTGCTCATAAGATCAAGCACACGCATACCGGGCTGCAGAAAACGGCTATAGATCTCGGTGATCTGCGCCCGTGCAGTGGCGTCAATGTGCTGTACCAGTCTTGGTGACTGATAAAACACTGCGTCTTCACGCGGGTCGAGTCGCGCGAGAACATCGCCGGACGAATAATCCGGCATCACATCAGGCAACGGCGCTTGCATGCCTGGCCCGCGCGAGACAAGTTCCTGGGCAATGTCGTTGCATCGCCCACCCCGCTCCGCACTGGCTCCCAGATCCTTGATAATCCGCGCCTCCACCTGCGCGGCATAACGCGCAAGTGGGTGATTGAAATCGACCTCAAGTGATTCGGCATCGAGCGCGCGAATGCGGGAAGGCCTGTAATCACCGTAAAAAAACAGCGGTGTATCAAAGAAGGTAGCAGGATAGAAACGCCCTACCCTCGGCTCGACCTGCATGCCCGGACGCGGCTGGGTATTGAACTGGTGGCGCTTCATCCGCTGGACCAATGCAGGATCAAACGGGGCAACCAATTCCCCAACAGCGACATCAATCATGATGACGTCTCCCGGCGCGGCCGCATTCAAACGATCACTGAGATCCTGAGGAAAATAATCCCTCCAGAGATTGATCTTTTCGAAATACTGACGATCGATATGTGTGGCGTGGTCGCTTTGCCACCGCAAAGCCACTTCCAGAGAAATATTGCGTGTCGCCCCCATCCTCTACCTCGATTTTTTCTTGTTGGCAAAAAAAGCTATACGTTTTCAGCAACAGATTGCGGACGCAATATTGGCATTGATGGAACAGCCAAACAACCGCATATGACATGCCATTATTTTGCAGGAGGCAGAAAAGGGAGGACGATTATTTTACAACGAGAAAATTCTTAAATATGCCAGGCTATCAGCCCGTTTGAGGCAGGATTAATTTGGACTTGGCCGCTTGAATAGGCGCCAGATGCTCACGCATATTGATGTTGTAGGCCCCAGGCGTTAACACTTCCTTAATGGCATAGGTATTACTGGGATCGGTAGATTTGAATTCTTCAAGATTCACGACGCGCGATGGGAAATAAGGTTGCTTCTTTTCGTTGAGGATCAAATCGATTTTTGGTTTCAAGCGACTTGTAGGGTTCACTGATATAACAATACCGACTTCGCCGCTTGTCAACTCAACCAAAGTCCCTACAGGATAGATACCGATGCATTGAATAAACTTTTCGAGTAGCTCCGCATCGAAATCCTTCAAGCGCCAGCCATACATTTTGGTAAGCGCTTCGGTCGGAGACATGCCCTTGTGATAACAACGATCGCTGCTGATGGCATCATAGACATCCACAATGGCGACCATCTTACTCCATATCGAAATCTGCGCGCCGGTCAGTCCGCGCGGGTAACCGCCGCCGGCAATACGTTCATGATGTGAAAACGCCATATCAGCAACCTGATGTGGCAGCCCATATCTCTCTGCAAGCAGTTCTCTGCCATGCACCGGGTGCGACTGCATAATTTTGAACTCTTCGGGAGTGAGTTTATCCGGCTTATTCAGAACATCCAGTGGCGTTTTCAATTTACCAATATCATGCAGCAACGCACCGGCTCCCAACATTTCCATTTCATGACGCGGTAACCCGATGTGCCTGGCGAACGCCAAGGCCAGGATACAAACGTTGATCGAATGCTGTGCTGTGTAGTTATCCCATTCTTTAAGCTGTGTCAGGGACACATGCGCGTCGGGATTACGCAGGATGCCGTCGACGGTGTCACTGATGGTGCGCTTCACCGTGACCAGATCGATCATGCGACCACTGGTCACGTCGTCAAAGACATGGCCTAAGCAATTCTCTGTATCGGCGCGAATCTCATTGGCTACCAGGATTTCGTCTTCAAACGACGCCGACATATCGTAATGCTGGCGCTTAGCATCCTTGCTTGGCACGGGTTGCTGAGTATATGCCAGAGGCGTCTTGGCACTTTTTTCGGGGTCGACAAGAACACTGTCACATAGGGATTGAATCTTTTCGATTTCTTCAATGGTACGCAGGCGGAACCCTTGAAACAGAAATGGTGTACCCAGCCAGGGCCTGTCCAGTTCCGCAACGAACATACCGAGTTTCAGATGCTTGGCGCTTACTTGTATTTTCACACTTGCCATCGTTAGCAGTCTCGCAAAACGCCATGGTGCGACAGAATTGCATCCGAGCCAGCGCATCTACCACGGGTAATCATTCTATGAGCTCCATCCTGGGTTGTTAGCGGCCAGGAAAAGTGCTTCCTGAGTCACAAAACCCAGGATTGCTTAGCGTGAGGCGCCCCCAGTGGAATAATTGTTTTAGGCAAGGCATGGGCTTCATGTCTGAACCGACCTGGGCACTTATGTAGTGGAAATATATTTTTATATATAATTAACAATAAGATAGTTAGATATCTCTGTGACTGGCACCCCTACATAAACAGAAAGTATTTATGTAGATTATTCTACAGTTAGTAGTATATTCAACAAATGTCATGGCTACTGCTTATAACCTCCCTACCCACCGAAAACGCCACGGCCCGGATGCGTGCCTGGCGGGCACTCAAAACCTGTGGCGCAGCCGTATTGCGCGATGGCGTCTATCTAATCCCCGAAACTGAAGAGACCCGGGCGACTTTGGAAAAAGTGGAACAGGATGTCAGTGATTCCGGAGGCACGGCATACCTGCTTGATGTCACAGGCCAAGCTGACTATCCCTTCTCTACACTATTCGACCGCACCGCGGAGTACAGTAAATTGGCCAAGGACATCATGGCCTGTATCACAACCCTACAAACATCAGCGACCACAGACCTGAATCGGCAGGCACGCAAACTGCGCAATGCCTACGGCGCACTCTGTAGCATCGATTTCTTCCCAGGCGAGGCTCAGCGTCAGCTCGCCACACAGCTTGCGGATCTCGAATCTCGACTGGCCACAGCGCTTTCGCCTGATGAACCCACCGGTAAAGCCGGCATCGTACTGCCACGCACTCGTGCTGATTACATCGGCCGCGTATGGGCGACACGCAAGGATCTGTGGGTAGATCGCGTTTGTTCGGCCTGGCTGATTCGCCGTTTCATCGACATCGATGCGCGTTTTCTCTGGCTCGATTCACCCAGCGATTGTCCCTCCGATGCACTGGGTTTCGATTTCGACGGTGCGACCTTCACGCATCTGGACACCAAGTCGGGACAACTGGTGACGTTTGAAAACCTCCTGGCCAGTTTTGGACTGAATCAGGATGCTGCGTTACAACGCTTCGCACAGCTCGTGCATTTTCTCGATGTCGGCGGCCTACCGGTGCCCGAGGCGGCCGGATTGGAACGTCTGCTTAAAGGTATACGCTCACGCACTCGCGACGATGACAGCCTGCTGCACGATGCCAGTCACATTTTCGATGACCTTTATCTCGCCTTTCAGCAAGAGGAAAACCAACAATGACCGCCCCCCTCGAAAGACCTGCCCATCCCAGTTTCTGGGAGGCCTTCAGATACTGGCTCAAACTCGGCTTTATCAGCTTCGGCGGTCCCGCTGGTCAGATCTCGATGATGCATCAGGAACTGGTGGAAAAACGCCGCTGGATTTCTGAGCATCGGTTTCTGCACGCGCTCAATTACTGCATGCTGCTGCCCGGGCCCGAGGCGCAGCAACTCGCAGTTTATATAGGTTGGTTATTGCATCGCAGCTGGGGCGGTATCGTCGCGGGCACATTATTCCTGTTGCCCTCGTTATTCATTCTTATCGGGCTTACCTGGGTGTATGTCGCCTACGGCGATGTCAGTTTCGTGCAGGGTGTCTTTGCCGGCATCAAACCCGCGGTGGTGGCCATCGTGCTCTTCGCCGCCTGGCGTATCGGGTCACGCGCTCTGAAAAACAACATCCTCTGGGCATTTTCCGCAGCCTCGTTCCTGGCCATTTTCGTGTTTCATGTGCCCTTCCCCTACATCGTGTTATGTGCCGGTATTTTCGGCTTCATCGGTGGACGGATTGCACCAGACAAATTCAAGGTCGGTGGCGGCCATGGCGCATCCAACAAGGATTACGGTCCCGCATTGATCGACGATGACACGCCACCGCCCGCACATACGAAATTCCGGCCGGGCAGACTCGTCATCCTAATCGTTCTGTTTGTTTCCCTCGGTGTCGCGGCTTATCTGGCATTGCCGGCCGGCACGCTGAGTGATATGGGTGAATTCTTTACCAAGGCCGCACTGGTTACCTTCGGTGGCGCCTATGCGGTACTACCTTATGTCTATCAGGGCGGTGTAGAGCATTATCAGTGGCTGACCGGTACCCAGATGATCGACGGTCTGGCACTCGGCGAAACCACGCCTGGCCCGCTTATCATGGTGGTGGCCTTCGTTGGTTTTATGGGTGGCTGGACCCAGTCGATCTTTGGTCCGGATGCGCTGTTCTGGGGTGGCGCCATGGGCGCTGCCGTCGCCACCTTCTTCACCTTCCTGCCCGGCTATCTGTTCATCCTCGCAGGCGCACCCTTGGTTGAAGCAACCCATGGGGATCTGAAATTCACGGCGCCGCTGACTGGCATCACTGCAGCGGTTGTCGGTGTCGTGATCAATCTCGCCTTGTTCTTCGCCTGGCATGTGTTATGGCCTGAAGGTACAGACGCGACGCCATTTGCCGGTGAGTTCCAATGGTATGCCGCCTTGATATCCATCGGCGCCTTCATCGCCCTATGGAAATACAAAGTGGACATCCTGAAAGTTATCGGCGCCTGCGCGGTACTGGGGTTGGTCTATACCTATGTGATCGGCTGGGCTGCATAGCCCGCGCATGACGACCAATAAATCGCAATCAGGAGCTAGATAATGGAACGCACTATCACACCCGACGCACTGAAAGCCAAACTCGATGAACTGTACATTCTGGACGCACGGCGTCCGTCTGATCTGGCTGCCTCCAGTGAAAAACTGCCCGGCGCTCAATGGCAGGATCCGGAGAAGATCACCGAATGGCTGCCGCAGCTGCCTAAGGATAAAGACATCGTTCTGTATTGCGTACGCGGCGGATCGGTCTCTAATGGCGTCGTCGACGCCCTGCAGGCGCAGGGATTCAAGGCACGCTTTATTGAAGGCGGCATCGAAGGCTGGAAGGCTGCCGGCGGTCAAACGCAATCGAAATAGAGGAGCACCACGGATGACGCCTAACTCACATTGGCACTATCTACTCGGCTGCATGCTTGGATTAATCGCAATGACCGCCCATGCACTCCCCTTGCCCGAACAGGTATCAACACACGCCTGGGCCTGGGTCGGCCCTTATGAGGCACCGAGCAAGGCCAATGAGGGATTCCGCATGAATCTCGGCTTTATCATTGGCGGGGAAGGTGTCGCGGTGGTCGATAGCGGATATTCACCCGCCATGGCGAACGAAATGCTGCAGCAGATCCATGCCATCACAACGCTTCCGATACGTTATGTGATTAACACGAACTCGCAGCCACATCGCTTCATGGGCAACGATGTATTCCGGCAGGAAGGTGCAAGCATCATCGCCGCCACTGAAGCTGCTGAGCGTATGCACAACGAGGCAGCAGAGTTTTCAGCGACCGTTACACGCGTCCTGGAACTGCCCGAACCGGTCGCCATTCCCGCAGCGCCTGATCGATTGATCGGTGCCGGCGACAGCGTGAGCCTGGACCTCGGCGGCGGGGTATCCCTGGGCGTGGAACATTATGGTCGCACCCACACCCGCGGCAGCCTGATCGTGCGCGTGACACCGGATGACACGGTATATGCCGGCGATATCCTGTGCAGTGGGCGACTACTCTCCATCCTGCCTGACGGCAATGTTGCTGAATGGATCAGTTCAGCGGAGCGACTGCGCACACTGAAGGCAAAGCTGTTCGTTCCTGGACACGGCAAACCGAGGCCACTCGCAGATTTTGAACAACCCACCTACACCTATCTCAATGCACTCTTGACGCATATGAATAATGCGGTCGATAACGGCACCGATATTACCGAAGCCATCAACAGCTTCTATGCCGATGCCTGGAAACAGCTGGCCATGTTCGAAGAACTTTCCGGCCGCAATGCTTCGCTGACCTACCTGGAACGCGAAGCGGAAGGCTTTTAACCAGAGGCTCCTTGGATGAGATTCGCGTAATGCAATGGATAACCCGGGAACGCCCTAAAATCGACCGCATCGCCTGCCCCTGGCTGATCGCACACTTTATCGATCATCATGCGGAATTTCTCTATGTGCCGCCCGGTGATGTACTACGTATTGCAGAAGAAACCGGCGCCACCCCCTACGACATACCCGGCGCCGAACTCTCGCATGACGGGGAGCTGTGTAGCTTTGACACCATTATGAGAAAGTATGAACTGAGTAATCCGGCACTGCTGGATCTTGCCGTCATCGTACGCGGCGCCGACACCGACCGGCTGGATATCGCACCACAGAGCGCAGGGCTCTTGGCGATATCGCTGGGGCTCTCGCATAACTTTCAAGACGACCACGCCTGCCTGGCGCAGGCTATGGTGATCTACGATGCCCTCTATGCCTGGTGCCAGCATGCACGCGGCGAACGACATAACTGGGCGTATTGATTTTTGATCCACTGATAATGCGCCTGCTATCGTCGGCTATTTCCTGGCCTAAATAACCTCACATATTGCTTTAACCGAATTACTTACTATGCTCAGACCTATTAATAGGGTCTGGTGTATCGTATTGCCGTTGCCATCCAAAAACAGCTAGGCTTTAACTCAAGCTACAAATATGCTCAGGGAGAGCTGCTATGACAAAACGGAATGTCTATGCATTGAACGAGACCAAGGCTGGCCAGTGGTGAACAAGTCAGCCTCGGTATCGATACCTGTCGTTGCAGCACTTGTGGGGCGACGAATCGATGCGCCGACAGAACCTGAACGCTTCCCTCTCACCCGCACAACTTCCGTCAGACAAGCCCTCGGCAATCTGCTGCGTAATGAGGCGATTGATGTATTGGTCTGTTCAGCGGCCTGCGGTGCCGATCTGATCGCCTTGGATCTCGCCATCGCATCCGGCGTGCGCTGCCGGATCGTTCTTCCCTACTCCGCTACGCGTTTCCGGGAATCGTCGGTGATAGACCGCCCTGGTGATTGGGGGCCGCTCTATGATCGGATCATTGCTGCGGTCGATGCCGTGGGCGATCTACTGGTCCTCAATGAATCTGCCGACGATACGGCCGCTTTTTTCCATGTGAATGAAACAATCATTCGTGAGGCCCGCGCCCTGGCGGAACCGAACCAGCCATTGGCGATAATAGTATGGGATGGAATAGCCCACGGCGATGACGATGCAACCGCACAGTTTCATAAGCTGGCGACTGACGCCGGGTTTATCGAACGGACTGTTTCGACATGCTGAGAATGATACTCTCCAGACTACCGTTGATTGGTCGGTTATTTCCGCCTTCCACGCGTGTCGATGCAACAATTCCTGTTGAACACCGCGCCAATAATCAGGACGTGGCGCTGATCCTCGTACACGGATTTTCAGGTGATACCAGTGCGACATGGTCCGGATTCGTACAGCTACTGCTGGAAGAACCACGCATCGCAAGCTGGGATATATTTGGCATCGGCTATGCATCCAGTCTGCGTATAGATGTTCCCGGCATCTGGTCCGCCGATCCTGATTTAACCCTATTGGCACGCGGCTTACGCACCACATTAAGCCTCCCGCCTTTCAAACATTATCAACGTATCGCAATAGCCGCGCACAGTATGGGTGGACTTGTAGCCCAACGGGCCCTATTGGACGATGCAGATTTAGCCCATCGCCTCAGTCATTTGTTTCTATTCGGCACACCGAGCAACGGACTCGGCAAGGCGGGACCCTTCGGATGCCTTAAACGACAAGTCCGCGATATGGCATCGCAGGGAAAATTCATCACTTCCCTGCGAAAAGACTGGACTGATCGCTTCGACGGACAAACAAGTTTTACACTACGCGTTGTGGCCGGTGACCGTGATGAATTTGTGCCAACCTCATCATCTCTTGCACCCTTTGCGGATGCTGTTCAAGCCGTCCTTCCGGGAAACCACTTGGAAATAGTCAGGCCGGGAACACATGATCATCTGAGCATCATACTTGTTGTGGACGCGCTGACCGGCAGCAATGCTGAAAGACCAGCGGTCGACGGCGCTCGTCTGGCGGTTGAATTGGGCGACTTTCATGCCGCCGTTGAAACCCTTCTGCCCCGCGTTGCGGATCTCGATGACACGGCCCTGGCCAGCCTCGCACTCGCGCTTGAAGGTGTTGGCCGCGGCGCAGATGCACTAAGCATCCTCAGTCAGCATTATAAACAAGGGATGGCCAGTTCCACCGAGATCATGGGTGTGCTCGCTGGTCGAATCAAACGTCGCTGGCTGACGGAGCGGGTCGCGACCGACCTGACCCGTGCTCGCGAATTATATCTCTCAGGCCTGCACAATGCCGAAGCCACCCAAGATCACGAACAAGCCTACTACCATGCGATCAACGTCGCGTTTCTCGATCTGATGGCATTACCGCTGTCCTCATCCATCCCGCCGGAGGTCATCAGCATGGCGGAACGCGCGCTCAATCATTGCCAGTCGGCGCCGGAATCGCATTGGCGATTCGCTACCGAGGCTGAGGGGAAATTGCTGCTCGGCAATCTTCGACAGGCTGAGAAACTGTATGCACGGGCCATCAAACTGACTCAGTCGCCACGCGAACAAACGACTATATATCTACAGGCTATACGTGTCGCAGAACGCGTATTCGGTGAGCCGGGAGTTGAGCTTGTCGAACGCTTATTTGGCGTAGCGAATCAGTAATCGGGAATCTGACAGCGACTATAACGAACGGGGAACTGGTTCTATGAGTGACATCTTCCTGAGCTATTCCAGCAAAGACATTGAACGCGCCAGGCAGCTTGCTGAGGTACTGACACGTCAGGGTTGGCGTGTCTGGTGGGACCGCACCATCCTGCCCGGCAAGATTTTCGATCGGGTTATTGAGGCCGAGCTTGCCGCCACGCGATGCGTGATCGTGCTCTGGTCCAGCGATTCGGTGGAATCATCCTGGGTGCGTGCGGAAGCGGAAGTGGCCATGAAAAAAGGCCAACTGATTCCCGCGCTGTTGGAAACAGTGGATATTCCACTGGTGTTCCGTCAGTTTCAGGCCGCTTCGTTGTCGGACTGGAATGGAGATATCAATCATCCCGGCTTTCAGCAGTTACTGCATGCCATCAGCGCATTGCTGCCACCCCCGGACCATATAGAACCCGCCCCGCACACCACCCAGCCGCCCTCCAAAACACCGGAAACATTTGAGTCTATTGATACAGGGGATGCGTCAGCCACTAGTGATTCAACGACAACGCCACGACCGATAGCACCTGAACAACCTGCTCACAGCCGGTTCAATATAGCGGCGTGGGCGCTGGTCTTTATCCTGGCAGGAGCCCTTGGCTATTCAATTTTTTATCCAAAGGAACAAACCACTCCGCCTGCGGTCATTCCGCAATCGTCCGAACCACAGACGCAGACTTCTGCGGTCGAACCCAGCGTCACAGTGAAAGAGCATCCACAGCCTGAAAAAACGGCGCAGACAGCGCAAGTACCTGCTCTACCTGAACCGGAAAAAGCCCCAGCTAAAATAATCCCTGCTGAACCAATAAAAACACCCGCTCCAAGCACCGCCAAACCAAGACCCACACCCGTCGCACCAAGTACAAAGGGCGCAAGCACGGACACACAGCAATCCAGTCCACCACAAACCGCTGTTCCAATCACGCCACCACCCGCCAAAGCCGCAGCGCCACTCGCTGTTCTTATTGTCACTTGGGCGATGCCCAGTGATACGGGCGTGGCATCAACCGCCCGTATCGAGGATTTCTCGAGCAACGTTGCCAAAACCCTGAGCACGTCGCTGCAAGACGTGCTGAGCAAGCCGGTCGATTTCGACTATTTTTATCCAAGTCAGAATGAATATTACCGACTACTTAAGGACAAGGACGGCTACGCGGAATACCAAGCCTTATGTAACAGCCACAAAACCACGTTGGTCATATCGGGATTCATCAAAGGCGCCAATTTTGTAAGCGCGAGTTACGGCTATGAGCTGACACGCGATCCGGTTTATTCGGTGTTTGACTGCACGAACAAAAAGAAGATTACCCAGAGTTATAAGATTTCAGAAAGCAATCAGGATAATTTCCCCTATGAGGAATCGATCCGTAAAACATTTCGGGATTTTGTCCAGAATAAGGCGGCACTGAATACCTATTGATACCGCTGATACCGCCGGTCACAGCCTCGACGCATTGGCAGTGCATGAGAGGCTTCGACAATAATGTCTTTAGATTGTCTGGAGGTTTTTTGATAGGACCTGGGATCAGTCAGCGGGTGGGGAATACGGCAGGCGGTTTGCGTTCAACCATCGCTCCATGTCGATGATCGAACGCTCGCGCTGTACTCAGTCACAGGAATGAACTGAGCATTAAGATGGCGTCCCGTAGGGGATTCGAACCCCTGTACTCGCCGTGAAAGGGCGATATCCTAGGCCTCTAGATGAACGGGACAGGATAAAACTATTCGCTCGGGCGATGCAGTTGGGTAACTACGACACCGGTGAGCAGCACCACAAAACCCAGTGGCGCCAATACCAAAAGGTTAACAGCTAACGCATCCTCATCCTTGAACATGGCGGTAAAACCTCCCACCACTCCAATCGTCACCAGCAGAATACCAAGATAAACTGCTATTTGGCCGACGCGATGCATACCACTAACCCGTGCAAATTGGTGGAGCTAGTCGGGATCGAACCGACGACCTCTTGCATGCCATGCAAGCGCTCTCCCAGCTGAGCTATAGCCCCAATCGCGGAGCGCGAACTTTACGCCAGTGGCACTGAAACTGTCAACCTCTGGAACCCGAAAATTGACTGTATTCCGATGCTTCTGCGGAAATCCCGTCCGGCGTTACGCGGCCTTCCAGTCGCCCTGATTCAGGTACTGGTCGTACCCGGTGCAGCGGGGTCATGCGGCCCGGCGGAAAACACCATCCGCAGACGGGCATATTCCGCCAATTGCCCCTGAACACGGCCATTAAGTGTCTTAGCCGGAAAGTCTCCGGTACGGCGCATACGCCCGGCTTTGCGACCACATAACAGTTCCATGGCCTCGTCCACATGCGCGACAGCGTAGACCTGAAAGCGACCCTCGCGCACCGCGCTCACAACATCCTTTCGCAGCATTAGATGTTGAACATTAGACTGCGGAATAATCACCGCTTGCTTCCCCGTGAGGCCCTGCTGGCAGCACACATCGAAGAACCCCTCGATCTTTTCGCTCACACCACCGATTGCCTGCACCTGCCCCTGTTGATCCACCGATCCGGTCATCGCCAGCGATTGATTCACCGGCGCAGCCGCAAGCGATGACAGCAAGGCGCACAGTTCAGCCAGCGAGGCGCTGTCACCTTCAACACCCGCATAGGACTGTTCAAATGTCAGACTGGCTGACAGTGATAAAGGAAAATTCTGCGCGTAGCGTGCACCCAGAAAGCTCGACAGGATAAACACACCCTTTGTATGCACCGGCCCGCCCATATCCACTTCACGTTCGATATCGATCACCTCGCCCTCACCGAGTCGCGTTGTTGCGGTGATACGGGCGGGTAGGCCGAAACTGAATGTGCCTGCATCCAGCACGGTAAGGCCATTCACCTGGCCGATCTTATGACCCACTGTTGTGATGTTCAAAATACCGCGTTGAATCTCCTCATGCAGTTGATCGCGCACTCTGCACACACGATCGATACGCGCCTGTGCCGCCCGCTCGACCTCCGTGGCACGCACCTGCATTTGCTGAGCATCTTCGGCAACAAGGTCAGCCTCCTGCAGCAGATCAAGAATGTCACGCATGCGTGTCGATAGCTTGCGTCCATCCGCAGCCAACCGCGTGCTGTGATCGATCACGGCCGCCACCGCACTGCGATCAAAGGGCCTCAGGCCCTCCTTGCGGACCAGCGTTGCTATCAGTCGCACCATGCGTTCGATGTTTTCCGGTGAGCGCTCGATGCGATCATCGAAATCCGCCGCAACCTTGAACAATTCAGGAAACTCGGCGTCGTAGCTCTGCAGCAGGTGGTAGAGGATCGGATCGCCTTCCAGTACAACTTTGACATCCAATGCCAGAGGTTCCGGCTCCAGCGAGACGGTACTGATCAGACTCCAGGCCTGTCCCAACGATTCGATACGCAGCTCTTGCGCACGCAGAATACGTTTCAGTCCTTCCCAGGCAAACGGCTGGGACAAGAGTTTTTGGGCGTTCAAAACCAGATAACCGCCATTGGCCTTATGCAAGGCTCCCGGCCGTATCAGATTGAAATCCGTCACCAGTGCGCCGAGCTGGGCAATGTGTTCGACGCGACCGATCAATGCCATGAAGGTGGGATTGTCTTCATAGACAACAGGCGCGCCGCTCAGGGCGCTGTTATCGACGAGCAGGTTGACCTGATAATTGCGGTAGGCGGACTGATCGCCGGCAGCTACGGCATCGGCCTCCTCGTGCTTGAGAAAATCACCGGCATTCTGGATGACCTCACGTTCGACACTGTCCAGGAACCCAATCACTGCCGGCAGATCCGCAAACTGACTGCGTAGCCCCGTGAGCAGCTGCTGGACGACGCCACGCGTAACCTCATGCCGCAAGGCCCGGATCGCGCTGCGACGTTCTTTCTGCCACTGCGGGATCAATTCCTCCAGAATCACGTCCAGCTCCTCCTGCAACGCAGCCACCTTATCCTCGATGGCTTTGCGTTCCGGAGCGGGTAGGTTGTTGAAGGCTTCCACCGCCAACACCTCACCGTTATGCAACGGGGCGAAAGTGAATTCACCCGGCTGCTCGAACAGCTTGACGTCCTGCGCCTCGGATTTCTCGCGCAAGGCCTGGATGGCATTACTCTGCCTCTGCTCTAAGACCTGATCGACCTGACGCAGGCGCGCCGTAAATTCATCACTCTCCAGCGCGGCCGGCAATATACCGACCAACTCATCGACCAGATGCCGCATGTCATGGCGTAATTCGGACCCCCGCCCTGCCGGCAATTGCAACAGACAGGGTCGTGTCGGCTCATCGAAGTTGGCTACATAGCAAAGATCCGGCGGTATCTCACCATGCGCCGCGCGCTGTTCGAGCAGCCGCATGACCGCCGAGTGCTTGCCGATGCCACTGGCGCCCATGGCAAACAGATTATATCCAGGGCGCTGCGCCGCCAGTCCGAAACGGATCGCCTCCAGTGCGCGGGGCTGACCCAGGATACCCTCGAGATCGGCAACCTCATCCGTGGTCTCAAACGTCAGTTCGCCTGGATCACAGATACTGGCCAACTTGTCCGCCGCCAGGGCTTGTAAACCCTTCATGCCGTTTCCCCTTCTCCATAAATCCCGTAGATCACACCTGCACAGTTCTTGCTGATTATCACTATGCCGCATTTCAATGGCGACTTCTTGAGCCAGGTCATGCTCACAGCAACGCTACCACCTGGATTCACGCAAAACTACGGCTATATTTAGCTAGCAGGACTGAGCGTTAGTTGATTCTCGGGCGACCTGTGCCAAGCTGCATAAGTGGGGCATGGTTAACCGGCGGTGTGAATGCGCGCTAACGAACGAATGCTGCAGGATATCGAGCGGGAATTGCGCTATACGCAGCAACTCCTGAAGCTCGGCAAATTGAGCGAACCAGTGCGTCAGGCACTGCTAACCGTTCCTAGGCATTGCTTTGTGCCTGATGCACTACAGGATGCCGCCTATGACAATGGTCCCCTCCCGATCGGCGATGGGCAGACCATTTCGCAACCCTATATCGTGGCGATTATGACCGAATTGCTCAATCTCACACCGGACTCCCGCGTTCTGGAGATTGGCACAGGATCCGGTTATCAAACCGCCGTGCTCGCGCGCGTGGCACTGCAGGTATACAGCATCGAGATCAAGGCGGCTTTGGCCAGACGCGCCGCCAAACGCCTTAAGTTACTTAACTTTGACAACATTGAGACTCGCATCGGTGACGGCTATGCCGGCTGGCCGGAGGCCGCACCCTTTGACGCCATTATGCTCACCGCCGCGACACCAGCCGTTCCGCCGCAGTTGTTTGAACAATTACGTTCAGGAGGTCGGTTGATCGCCCCGATCGACTCCGGCTTCGATCAGGAACTGATGCTTTACACCAAATCCGATGAGGGCGAGATCAGTCAGCGCAAGCTGCTCCCCGTGGCCTTTGTACCCATGACCGGGCAGTCACGCTCAGATACACAAGAGCCATGATCATGGAAAGAATTTCCGCAAGCGAAAACCCGAATCCGCGCGTTATCGATTCACCAGGAGCAACACAGACCCCGCGCTGGGAGCATTTCACCCACCAAAGCGATATCGGCATTCGCGGTTATGGCGGTTCACCCGACGAAGCCTTCACCCAGTTGGCATTGGCATTGATGGCCGCAATTACCGACCCCCGATGTATTGAGGCGCACAGCGCTGTTACCCTGGAATGCCGGGCACCTGACCTGGAATTATTGCTGTTTGACTGGGTCAATACATTGCTGTTCGAGATGGATGCACGGCATCAGCTATTTTGCGCCTTCGATGTACATATCCACGGACAGCATCTGCAAGCGACCACCTGGGGCGAACCGCACGTTGCAGCGCGCCATGACCCACTGATTAAGCTGGAGAGCGCAACCTTCACGGCTCTGCACGTGGCCGCTCTCGCGCCCGACAGGTGGATGGCGCAATGCGTTGTGACACCCGATCAACACAACCATGCCGCACTGTTAAACGGGAACAGTACGGCATAGTAATCACACACCCACTACAGCCCTCTACGCGCAGATAGTACCTAGGACCTATTCGACCTTGATGCTACGCCGCTTGGCCGGCGTGGTCTTCGGCAACACCAACTCCAGCATACCGTCCTTGAAGCTGGCTTTAGCCTTCTCACTGGACACCGCGCACGGCAGCGCTATTGTGCGTGCGAAGCTGCCTTGAGTAATTTCACAACGGTAGTAATCGCCCTTTTCTTCCTTACTCTCCTGCTTTGTGGAACCCTTGATGGTGACACTGTCATCGGACACTGTGATGTCCAGATCCTTTTTGTCGACCCCGGGCAATTCCGCCCGCAGCAGAATCTCGGTCTCACGATCAACGACGTCCATGTTCGGCAGCTTGCCCTCGAAGGGCATGCGCGCACGCGCCATGCGTGGCCATTCCCACTGCACCGGACGAGACCAATCCGTTGGCATCAAACCTTCAAACAACCGTTCCATTTCCTCGAACGGCGTCATATGGTGCACAACATGCGACCGACCTTGTGGGCCATTGCCGCCCTTTTGAAGGTCAGTTTTGCGTTCCTTATTCATTACGCCACCTCCTTTGCTGATAGCCTAACCTCTCTCTCCAGGCAGTATAAATATAGATCTAAAACTACAGGTGTGCATTGATGTTTATCAGCAGTAACACTGATTATCCGGGTGTAGATGACAGACAAAAAAAACCGGGGTGGACGCTGAGCATCCACCCCGGCGATCTAACAACAACTACTGGCTCTGACTGACCATGTAGGCAACAGCAGCCTTGACTTCGTCATCAGACAACGCGGTGAAACCACCTTTCGGCGGCATATAACCAACAGCGCCTTTGAAGCCTTCGATAGCGTGCTTGTTCAGTGTATCCATACCCTGTGCAATACGCGGCGCCCAGTTGGCCTTATCGCCATTTTTCGGCGCACCCGCCGCACCCGTCGCGTGGCAGGCTTGGCACTTACCCTGATAAACAGTCTGACCCTGTTCGAGATCGGCAGCAGGCGCAGCACCACCCGCAGCCGGTTCCACAGCACTCGCGTCAGCAACCGTCTCGTTGGCAGTTTCAGCACCGGCAGCAGCGGCACCGGCGCCAGCTGCCGCAGCAGCAGTGGCATCTCCACCACTCACAGCCTGATCAACTTCTGCAACCGCATCACCGGCCATTTCCTTTCCTGCGTCCAGAGCGGAACCGGCGGCATCGGCTGTCGCATCCGCAGCGTCAGATGCTGTTGCAGCAGCGGCATCAGCCGCATCGCTCACCGTACCCGCTGCTGAATCCATCGCATCACCCGCGGCGGCCATACCGGAATCCATGGCATCGCCTGTTTGTTCCGCAATGTCCGTGGCGCCTTCCTGCATGTTGCCGGCCGCATCGCTGACCGCATCACCTGCATCGGCGGCAGCCTGCTGCGCGGTATCGGCAGCACTGCTGGTCATTTCCTTGGCCTGATCGAGCAGCGAACCTTCAGATTTTGCGGTATCCGCATCGTTCTTGTCGCCGCAACCTGCTAAGGCGAGAACTGAACAGAGAATGGCAAGCTTGATTGGTTTCATGGATCTTTCCCTCGACGCTGTTTGAAGTGATTGTTTGAAATAATTTTAGGATATCCGAGCTATCAACTTATCCACGCTACGAAGTACCCACTGGAAACTGCACGAAGACTTTAACAATGCTGGCCACATGAGACAAGCCGCAGCAGTTTGCCCGTGACAAAAATTACCAAGTTAGTGGGTATACCAGAACAGTATTCTTAGCATGCTCATACAGGAAAATGCATTTTCAATACGCATTCCAATGTCAACATGGCCACAGCACTCTGCGCCTGCGCCCTGCTGATACCGACCAGCTCGGCCAATTTGTCGATGTCCAACCGGGGTAACAACATGGAGACTTGATCGGCCACCGGTGCCGCAGAGAAGGCATGAGTGTCGATGTCTTCCAATGTAGCATTCAACGCCCTGCAGCTGAGTTGGAGCAGGCTCTCCGCCTCGATGTTGCTTATACCCAGGGTCCGATATTGTTCGATAAGTTCTTCAGCACAGGCCAGACTGACGGAGAGCGGGCGCCGTGTCTCTGCTGTCCACAAACTGGGCTTAACTTTGTCGATCTGCGGGGAGTTAGTGGCTTTTCCAGTATCGATGCTCAAGTCGGCTCTCCTGCGGCGGCGATCACACTAGGTTAGCTCAAATTTCGCTCGTGAGTGAGTTATCTCGACATAAGAAACCTCTGAATAATTCGTCATTCCGGCATACGCCGGAATGACGGCTTAGTATTGAGCAAAGGCTCCTTGATGATTGCACGCAAGATGTGACAGATTATTGACGAAACAAGGCCGCGCCGAAGTCAGTCTGCACCCGTACTGCGGGAAGGCGCCCAAACCAACCGGTTACGCGCTGACCGTGCTATCAATATAGGCCAGAGCCTTGTCCAATCTGGCGAGAGTCCGCTCACGCCCGATCAGATGCACCGTGACATCAATGGGTGGCGACACCGTCCCACCCGACATGGCCACACGCAGCGGTTGTGCGACCTTGCCCAGTTTTTCACCGAGCGCTTCCGCAGTATCGATAACCGCCTGATGAATAACCTCCGGCAGCCAATCCGGCAGCGCTGTGAAACGTTCGCGTAATTGCGCCAAAGCCGGGCGCGTGGCCGCCGTCAGATTTTTCTGCGCGGCCTTGTCGTCATAGTGTTCGAAATCCTGATAGAAGAAGGTGCTATTGGCGGCCATCTCGACCAGGGTCTTGGCACGTTCGCGTTGCGCCTTGACCACGTCGGACAACTCCGGCGCCGGTGCCGGATCGATATTCAGCCGCCCCAGGTGGTAACTCAGATGCCGCGCGACATGCTGGGGATCGCTTTCTTTGATGTAATGCTGGCTCAACCATAACAACTTATCGGGATTGAAACTGGACGCCGATTTATTCACGTCCTTCACATCGAACAATTCAATCATCTCATCGATGGAGAATATTTCCTGGTCGCCATGCGACCAACCCAGTCGGGCCAGATAATTCAGCAGTGCCTCCGGCAGATAACCCTCCTCCCGATACTGCATCACGCTCACCGCGCCGTGGCGTTTGGACAGGCGCTTGCCGTCCGCGCCCAGAATCATCGGCACATGCGAATACGACGGCGGCGTTGCGCCCAAGGCGCGCAGAATGTTGATCTGGCGTGGCGTGTTATTGAGATGGTCATCACCACGAATCACATGCGTGATGTCCATATCGGCATCATCGACCACCACGGTCAGGTTATAGGTGGGCGTGCCATCCGTACGCGCGATAATAAGGTCGTCCAGCTCCGTGTTCTGAAACACCACGCGGCCGCGGATCAGATCGTCGACGACGACCTCGCCTTCTTGCGGATTGCGGAAGCGGATCACATAGGGCGCATCGGCGCTGGGAGGCGTGGCGCCGTCACGACAGTGACCGTCGTAACGTGGCTTCTCCTTGTTCGCCATCTGCTCTTCACGGAGCTTTTCCAGTCGTTCCTTGCTGCAATAGCATTTATACGCATGGCCGGTATCGATCAGCTGCTCGATGATCACCGCATAACGGTCGAAGCGCTTGGTCTGGTAGAACGGACCCTCGTCGTATTCCAGACCCAGCCAGGTCATCCCCTCCAGAATGGCGTTGACCGATTCCTCGGTGGACCGTTCCAGATCGGTGTCTTCGATGCGCAGAATGAACTGGCCACCGTGCTTGCGGGCATACAGCCAGGAAAACAGCGCGGTGCGGGCACCGCCGATGTGCAGATAGCCGGTCGGGCTGGGGGCGAAACGGGTACGGACGGTCATAGTGGGACGGCTTCCTGAGACAATGCGCAAGGTCGCGTATTGTAGCCGAAGCCGTGGGCGGCTGCAGGGGTAGGATCGTATCTAGGCTAGGGTCAGGGCCAGGCCGGTGGGAACCCCCGATCACCGGCACGACCTTCCTTGCTGTTCCGATAGGTGTGCAAATACTCCGTGACGCGTTGGCCGTTCAGGCTGACATCCTGGATGCGCCAGCCGCGCCAGGTCCAGCCGAAATGGAAAAGCAGACGTGAGCGGGGTCGATTGACTCGCCAGATGTCAACGCCCGCGACATATTTATAGGGGCCGACCCGCAATGGCAATACAGGTAAGAAGCGTACCGGACGCGGATCGAGCATCCCACTCTCGCGCGCCAACTGCAGAAACAGCCAATCACGCAAACGGCGTTGATAATGGCTACGCTGCAGAATATTGCCGGACCAATAGTCGGCCCCGTCGATGACACTGGCCATGCCGGCAAAATCGAACTGGCGCGCAGCCTGTTCTTCCATCAGCGTGAAGAGAGTAGCCGGGTCCTCTGGATTTTCCGGCCCGGTCCAGTCGCGCATCCAATACAGGCTGGTCTCGAACATATCCAGCACGCTGGGCAACTGACGCCCGTAGGCCTGCGGAACCGCCTGTGCCGGCAACCACAAACAACACATCAGCAAGAGAAATATCTGGCGTAGGAAACTGTTCATCAGACCACGCTCCACGACCGCGCACTCACCCGGCAACGCATGCCCGGTTCAGCGCGTTCCTCTGATGACCTCACCGACCATGGGTTCAGCCACCACCTCGGCCTGGACCACGGGCGGATGCCGTTTACCCGCCGGATCGGTGTAATGATCATTCAGGGATTGCACATGCTGATTGGCGTCACCGAGAATCTTGTGCAGACGTCGCTGATAACGCCCACTCCACCCCGCCGGATTGGCCTCGAAAATACTGCGCCAGAACCGTGCATTCTTGTATAACACACGCCCCATGCGGAGCGCTTCGCTTTCGGGAAGATCTTTAGTCAGCCGTTTTTGCAGATGGCGCATGGCCCAATGCCGCACGCTGAAATGCACGCCGATGAGCACCACAACAGTCATTGCCGTTAATGCGCCGACACCTTGAATCGTATTCAGTAAGTCGCCCAATCGTTGCGTGACAACACTGATGAGTTGCGGTTTCCATATAGCACCACCCATCACCGCCGCTGTCAGCAGAATCAACAACAACGCGTCCGTCTGCAACACCAATGATCGCCAACGTCCAACCAATGCGCGCACCCGCGGCATATGCACTTCCACGATTTCCTGGGCACGATTCTGCAAGGACCCCATGATCCGATAGACGCGTTCCACACTGACTTGCTGTATGCGGCTGGTAATTTCTTCCAGATCCTGATCGCGTTTCCACTCGAAACGACGGCGCAGGGACTCGTTGCTGGTTTGCAAAGTGACATCCGGGCTATAGATGCAATAGAAACGCCCCGCCGTCAGTCCTTCACGAGCGAGTGCACGCTGCCAGGCGCCGACCACTTCTTCCGGATTATCTTCACGCGCGGCGGTATCGATCTGGTTCAGAATATAGAGAAATTTGCTGCTGTCCGCGCGATCAATGGTATTGCGTACCAAGTGTGCCAGTGTGTCGCTCATCGCGCCCGGTTCCGGGTGACGCGCGTCGAAGAATACCAGCACCAGATCGGACAGGCCGATGATGTGATTGGTCAAACGCAGCGTGGCGGTACGTTGGGCATCGGCATCAAAGCCGGGCGAATCAATAATGATGCGTCCCTTGAGACGTTCGCTGTGACAGGTTTTGAGCTGCAGATAAGCATCGATACGCCGACCTTCTCCCGGCGCGACGCGTTCCAACTCTTCGCTGGTCTGATAAAAGGGAAAGCGCGGATCTGAATCCAGTGCCAATCCGGGCAGCACCCGCGCTTCATTCTCGCGCTCACCGCTGTAACAGATCACCGTGAATTTATCGTCGACCGCCTGATTGCCGGTATCCTGCAAGGGCACGCCGAGATATTGATTGATGAAGGTCGACTTGCCTGCGGAGAAGGTCCCCAACACGGAGATCAGCGGCCACCAGGAAACCTGAGTGGCATAAGATTCATCGCGACCCAGCAGACCTGTGGAGTAACCGATACTCGACAGGCTACGAAAACCCTCCACTGCCTGGACCAATAATGGATTCTCGGTGCGCAGGTGCTGCTCCAGGCTACTGAGGCGCTTGCGCACGCTTTTGTTAGGCATGGCCATCATAGTTATTACTCCTCCCAAGGTCGCACCGGTGCAGGAGCACCGCGTTGCTACCAGGGCACAAAGGTATTCATAAACCGCATCGGCCCGGTCGTGTTCTGCAGGTTGCGTCCCATCGATCTGGTGTCGTAGCGCATTTCATAAACAGACACCGACATGACCGACATCGACTGAGTCATTCGCTCCACACTATCGGACATAGCCGTGATCGCCTGATCCTGATGCTGCATGCTCGCAGTCATCTGCCCGATATTCCCGGTTATTTGATTCATATTGCCGGTCACGGAACTGAAATCTTCCGAGACCTGATGCATGTCATCGGAAATCACCACCATCCGCTCGGCAATCACATCCATGCGACCGGTGATATGACTTACGCTGTTGGTCAGCTGGTAGATCAAAAAGAACCCATAGGCTGCCAACAGTACGAAGGCGAACAACAGCGGATAAACAATCAGCTCCCAACGCCGTGCGCTGGCCTCGAAGCTGCGCGCAAATTTATCCATGCACACAGACATGCCGGCCATGCCATCCGAGCTGCCACCTACTTCGCCCTGAAGCGATTGGGTTTCAGTGGGTTTCGGATCATTGTCGGGTGCTGAGTTCGTCATATCTTGTGCAACCTTCAATCAAAGAATGTCGGAACCGGATCCGCACCCGAGACCGGGAACATCGCCGTTACACGCGTTCAACCACCGCCTGCGGAGATGGATTCCCAAACCGCCTTTGCGCGCGCCGGATCAAGCCCGTCCAAAACACGGAGTAAATGCCGGGCGCGTGGAATATCGCCGACCGCTGCCAGGCGGGGCACTGCACCCGCATAGGCCTCGGCAGCATCGTTCCAGCGGCCTTGCGTGTAATACAGATTACCCAACTCACCGAGCGCATCGGCGGCGGTGGGATCGGCGGAGGCAAGCTGCTGATAAAGCTTTTCGGCCTGCTCGAAATCCTGCGCCCAGAAGGCCGCACGCGCGGCATCCAGGGATGCCGCGGTTTCTACGGGTGCTGCAGAGACGTCCGCATTATCGGTACTTGAGGTCGCGGTATTTTCTTGTGGTGCAGCTGACACCGGAGCTTGTGGAACTGCTGGCGCGGCCTTCGAGTCGTCTACCGGCGCGTATCTGGGTGGCGGCAGCTGCTCAGTCTGCGCTGACATCGGTTCTGAGAATGCCGGTGGCGCTTCCATTGGCGCGGCCGGAGCCTCCTGTGCGGGTGCCGGCACGGCCGCCACAGAGGGTGGTGCCGGCGGCACATCCTGTGATATAGCAGGCGACGCAACTGGCGATATATCCGGAGCCGCATCCGCCGGACTCGATTGCTGCGCCGACTGCTCTTCCGATGCCGGCGCTTTGAACCATTGCGGAAACAGGTCCGCGCGGAAGTGATATCCCAGTGCAGCCAATATGGCTATGGCGATAATCAAGCCTTTGCTGAGAAGGTGCTGAATGAATTTCATGTCGGCGGTCTCCAATGAATCTTTTGAATCATTTATCTAGGGCGGCGCTGCTACTGTAGACGTATTTTCGCCAGCACCACCGAGCGCCCGTGCCGGCCTTTCCAACCGCTGGTATCCAGCGGGGACCTCGAATAACTGTGCGGGCTGCAACGCAACCACGATGTTGCGCAACTCCCTGAAATAACCACCGGGCAACTCTTCTCGAATAGCGATCTGCAGTTGCGGGTCGTACCACTGCGATACTCGCTGAACCTCGCCGTCCGGTAACGACGATGACTGTTCCCAGTGCTCAACCTGACGACCGTTGAGCGTCTGCTGGCCGAGCAGTGTCAACTCGGTGAGCCTGCCGTCAGGTAAAATCTGTCGCAATGGCATCTGCCGTTGCGGGTCTATCCAATGCAGGCTGCGTTCGGTTATTCCATCGCGTTGCGCCAGCATTTCCCATTTATCCACGCTGCGTCCGGACAAGGTTTCCTGGCCGAGATAACGACATTGCAGACTGGGCATACTCAAGCAGGGATTGGTATCCTCCCCTGCCCGGCGTGGCAGTATTTGCGTCTGCTCCGCCGTACTGCTTTCCATATAAGTCTTCTGTTCCGGCATCAGCAAAATCACGCGACCCCGACCCCAGTCAACAATCTCGATAACCTGCTGTCCGTTATCGGTGTATTCCTTACGCACTCGTTCATGGCCTACATACATACGTGCCGTGCGTAATTGTTTATCGGGTGCCATCTGCACCGCCTCGGCGGAAAATTCCAGTGCCGGGCCTTGCGCCTGGGGTTGCGCTGCAAACAACAACAACGCCATACCCATGCCAACGATGAAGACATAACGCGACATCACAGCGGTCCCGCTGGGCCGCCCTGCCCGTGCAGAGCGGCTCTATCCAGTAACCGAGAGGGACCCGCAGCCGATCTGCGGATCCCTACTCGCGGCCATTACCGCTGGGCAGGAGCTTGTTGCGGCGCCTGCTGCGGTGCCTGCTGCGGATAGCCGGGCGGCTGGGCATAACCAGGAGCACCGTAGCCGTAGCCAGGACCACCACCGTAGGCCGGGCCACCATAGCCATAACCAGGGCCACCGTAGCCATAACCCGGGCCAGGACCGTATCCATAGCCAGGACCAGGGCCATAGCCATAACCAGGGCCATAACCGTCGTAGTAACGGTTGCCGCCGTAGTAACGATTGCGGCCGGTACCACGACCATAGCCACGACCGCTGCTGCGACCGCTGAAGCCCATGTTGAAGTCGCCGTCGCCGAACATGTCACCGACGCCGTCACCCCAACCATCGTTATAGCCATCGTTGTCCCAACCATCACCGCCCCACCATGCCTGAGCGGATGAGAGTGGGAGTGCCGTGGCGATAGCCGCGATCAACATTGCTTTTTTGAACGTAATCATTGCTTGATCCTCCGATCTGATTGCAATCAACTGACACGGGAATCGTGCCAACTACACCCTCGGTAACAACCTGTTAACAGTGCGCGGAGGGACTGCACTCACTGTCGGTTTACTACGATCTTCGTATTTCCATTGGTATCGGATGCACGAAGATCACTGCTGCACTACTACTGCATTACTAAACCTCATCATTCTCAGCGGACGCCTTACCAACCCATGCCCGGAAACCCACCGAACGGACCTCCGCCGTAACCGCCGGGCCAACCACCGGGAAACCCGCCGCCATAGCCACCCGGCCAAACACCCGGGTAACCACCGCCGTAACCGCCTGGCCATGCACCCGGATATCCGCCGCCATAAGCCCCTGGCCAACCACCCGCGTACTGATTCGGGTAAACGCCGGGATACGCAGTGCCATATCCACCGTAGTAAGGCGCGGTTGGCAACGGACGTTTACTGCTGCCATAGGCCTGGTCATAAGGCGTTACCACCGGTGGTGCTGCCGTATTGCTCTGCTGCGTTTCGCCCTCTAACGGTCGGAAACGTCCGGTTGCCGTGCCACCGCTTTGATCTGTCGGCGTCCAGGGTTGACTGCTGGCCCAGCTGTTCGCATAGCGCTGCTGCTGTGCCTGTGATGCCCAGGGGTTGTCGTTGCGGCTCGGCGCCGGCGTGGGCGCTACGCCGTAAGGCGACGGTACCTGCGGCTGCATGTGCAACTGTTGTTGCGGCTGCAGTTGCCCCTGTGGAGGCTGTTGCATAACCCAACCCTGAACCGGTTGTTGAGTACCCTGCCCATAACCCGGTACGGTCTGGATATATACCGGTACGGGATAAGCACCTGGAGGAATAGCTGACGGCGACTGGGTCGTCGCATTTTGCGAGGGCGCCGTACCGTTGCCGCCACAGCCGCTGACGAGCAATGTCATAACCACCACTGCACAGTGCCAGCAGACAATGCTGTAACTGCACTGCAGAGGTTGGGACATGCTCACCGTCATGCGCATTCACTCCTGCTATTGCCCAGTGCCCGGGGTGGTCGGTGTACCTGCCGCGGGTGCCGGCAAACCTTGCGGGTAAGGTGCGGCTCCCCAGGCGGGTGGCGGACCATATCCCGGCGGTGGTGCATAGGCATAACCACCCGGCTGCGGATAGGGACCATAACCGGGACGCCATTGCGGACCGGGCGGTGCATAGGCAGGCGGCGGCGCGTAACCCTGTGGCGCAACATTCTGTGACGGTGCCTGTGCCTGCGGATACGGCGCGTAACTGGGCGCATAACTGGGCGCGTACTGCTGACGTTGGGCGGCAAATTCCTCATCACGTTTGCGCATCTCTTCCTCGCGCGCCTGCATCTCTTTCTGCAGCTCGGCCTTGCGCTGATCCATTTCTTTCTGGATTTGCGCTTCACGCTCCTGCATTTCCTTGTAGAGCTGATCCTGTCGTGCCTTGGCATCGGCACTGGCCGTGGCATTGGCGGCATCACGCTGCTGCCAGGCCTGATCACGCTGTGCCTGCGCTTCCTGCATGCGCTTATCCATCTCGGCACGCCGTGCGTTCTGTTGGCTTAAAAACTCTTCGCGGGTAATACCACCCTGACGACGGTATCGATCCTGCGGCGGTGGCGGAGCCCATCCTGATGAGGCCGCACCACCCGTCGGTTGCTGACCAGCAGAGGCTGCGGGCGCTTGGTTACGCGCCGCCTCAAGCTCCGGATCAGGACGGAAGCTGGGTGGCATCTGGCCATAAGCTGGATATCCCGGTGGTGGCGCCATCGCGGGTGCATAAGGTCCAGGCGGTGGCGGCGCGCTGCCCGGTTGTGCACCATAAGCTGGCGCTTGACCCCAACCCGGCGTTGACGGTGCTTGAGGCTGCACAGCCTCCTGGGCGTGAACGGCACCGGCGCCGATCAACGTGGCGACCAGTATTCCGATACGCTTGCGCACAGGCCGATGTACCTGGCTGTGCGTTGCGCTGTTATCTCTAAAGTCCTGTTCCATTTTTATTCCTCCGACACGACGGCAACTGCCGTTTGAACACTCGCAGGCTCCTACTCCTGGCACCCTGCGTCCTCAGAAAATCATTACCTTCCTTTAAGACTCAGCCGGCTTCATCGACTCTTCCTGCAGTTCCTCGCAACCATGCGGACGGAAATGCTTCTCGGCACTGATGCAGCCCAGCGGTATCACCAACAACGTAAACAAGGTGGCCAGACCTGTTCCAAACAGAATGCTCGCGGCCATACCTTGGAAAATAGGATCCGTCAGGATCGCCGAAGCACCGGCCATATTGGTCAGCGAGGTGATCAGGATCGGGCGAATACGTGTGCGACCCGCAGCAACTGCGGCTTCGCGGATCGGCTTACCGAGGGCGACTTCGTTCTTGACGAATTCCACCAGCAGAATGGAGTTGCGCACGATAATGCCGGCCATGGCGATGAACCCGATCATCGAGGTGGCGGTGAATTGCGCGCCGAGAATCAGATGGCCAGGGATGATGCCGATCAGCGTCAGCGGAATCGGCGCCATGATCAGACCGGCCAGTGCATAGTTGCGGAACTCGAGCACGATCAGGCCGTAAATGAGGATCAGCGCGGCCATGAAGGCGAGGCCCATGTCGCGGAAGGTTTCGTAGGTCACGGTCCATTCACCGGTCCATTCGAAACCACTCTTCTGATCGGTGTGCGGCGGCCCGATCAAACCATGCGGCATGCCGGTGATCTTCACACCATCGGGCGTGGTGTAGTCTTCCAGCAGATCCTCGATGCCATACATGCCGTAGATGGGCGCACCGAGCCGGCCTTCCATCTCACCGGTGACGTATTCCATCGGTCGCAGATCGGTATGGAAGATGTACGGATCTTCCGCCACTTCCACAAAGCGTCCCAACTCACCCAGCGGAATGGTTTGACCATCGCCGGTCGCGATCGGCAGATTGTTCAAACGTCCGAGCTGTGAACGAACGGCAAGCGGCGCCTGTAAGACGATATACGTCGGCTCCAGGGGCGCGGCACGTTTCACATCGCCCAACTTGTACCCGCCCATCGCCATGGACAGATTGCGATTGATCGTATCTGCCGTAATACCGCGCCGCGATGCCTTCTCCATGTCGATTTCAAAACGCCAGTAGCTGAAAGGCTCGGACATGTAGTTGTCGACATCGACCAGATTCTCGACGTGCTCGAACATGGCCGTCATATCGCGGGCAACCTGGCGACGGGTCTCGGCATCCGGGCCATAGATTTCAGCGGCAACGGTCTGCAATACCGGCGGGCCTGGCGGCATTTCCACCACTTGTATGCGCGCACCAAGTTGCTTGGCGATCGGCGTGAGCAAGTTGCGCGCGGCTACAGAAAGTTCATGGCTGCTGAGATCGCGCTCATCCTTGTCTTTGAGCATCACCTGGATATCCGCATGCCAGGGACGTTGACGCAGATAATAATGACGGACCAGGCCGTTGAAGTTGTAGGGCGACGCCGTTCCGACATAGCTCTGCAGCGCGGTTACCTCAGGAATCGTCTGCAACTTCGCCGTCAGCACCTGAGCGACATTCGCCGTAATGGGTAACGCAGTACCCTCCGGCATGTTGATGAGAACATTGAATTCAGGCTTGTTGTCGAACGGAAGCATCTTTACCGCGACCGTCTTGGTGTAGAACAAGACACACGCGGCGGCGGTGAGCACAATGACGCTGACCAGGAATGCCACACCCAGTGTGCGATTCTCGATCAGCGGCTTGATGATGGGATCGTAATAGCGACCAATGATTTTGTGGGTGGCCTTCTCGCGTTCTTCGGCCTTGCGGAATGCCTCAACATTGGCAGGACGCACGCGCATGGTGAACCAGGGCGTGAAGACAAAGGCCGCGATCAGTGAGAAGAACATCGCGCAGGCGCCCAGTACGGGGATGGGGCGCATATAAGGTCCCATCAATCCACTGACGAAACCCATCGGCAGTAAGGCACTGATGATGGTCAGGGTTGCCAGGATGGTCGGGTTACCGACTTCGCGTACCGCATCAATCGCAATCGTTAAGGTAGTCTTACCGGCGACCATCCAGCGACGGAAGATGTTCTCCACCACCACTGTCGCGTCATCGACCAGAATACCAATGGAGAAAATCAGCGCGAACAGACTGACACGATCAATGGTGTATTCCAGAATCCAGGCCGAGGCGATAGTGACCAGAATCACGACCGGGATAACCGAGATCACCACAAAGGCCGCCCGCTTGCCGAGGCCGATCAAGCACAGAATGGACACGGCAATGGCCGCTTCGAACAAGGCGCTCAGCAATTCATTGACCTTGGTATTGGCCGTCTTGCCATAATCGCGGGTAACACTGACATGCACATTGGACGGGATCAGATGACCTTTGAGCTGCTCCAGCTTGGCAAGGATCTCAGTGGCGACCGTGACACCGTTGCTACCTTCTTTCTTGGCCAGCGCGATGGTCACGGCGGGCAAACCCTGTGCGGCACTTTGTTCCTTCTCATCGCCGGCCGGGCCCGTGTAATAGGTCACCATGCGCTCAGGTTCGGCGGGACCATGAAACACCGATGCCACATCGCGCAGGTAGACGGGGCTGCCCATGTAACTGCCGATCACCAGCCGGGAAAGATCCTGGGCATTGCGCAGAAAGGCGCCGCTATAGACCGAAAAGCTGGTGTTACCGGATTCGACCGAGCCGACCGGCGTTTCGGAATTCGCTGAACGTATGGTTTGCGCAATCTGATCCAGCGTGACACCGTAACCGGTGAGACGCTCCGGTTGGATCTCGACACGGATCTGTTCTTCACGACCGCCCACCACGAAGCCCTGTCCGGTGTTCGGAATCTCCTGCAATCGTTGCAGCACATCCACACCCAAGGTGCGCAGCGCGGCATCATCCACGGATTCTGACCAGAGTGTCAGCGTGACCACAGGCACATCGTCGATGCCCTTTGGTTTCACCAATGGCATCGAGACACCGGGTGGAATCTTGTCCAGATTGGATTGCAGCTTGTCGTGCACCTTCACAATCGAAGGCCCCAGTGGTTCGCCAACAATGAAGCGAACCGTCACCATGGCCTGACCACGCTCGGTCATGGAGTACACATGGCGCACACCGGGAATGCCGTTCATGATGCGTTCGAGCGGCTCAGTGACCAGACTCGCGACCTGTTCCGCAGAAGCGCCCGGATACTGGACGAAGATATCCACCATCGGCACCGAGATCTGCGGATCTTCCTGGCGCGGCGTGAAGATGAGGCCCATCAGGCCAATGGCCAGCGCCGCGAACATCAATAAGGGCGTTACCGGTGAGTCGATAAAGACACAGGCAATCTTGCCGGCCATACCCAGGGAGCGCGTGCGCTTCAGTTCCTCAATATCATCAGGAACATCATCAGGCACAGTGTAGGTGGGCTCTTCCGAAGCCTGAGCCGACTCCTGCACCGAGTCTTGAGCATCAGGCTTATTTTCCGGTCCGGTCTCTGTGTTCTTATCGTTGTCGTCAGACATGTCGATGCGGCCTTATTACAGCTCAATCAAGGATTCTGATTGGGATTGTTGGTTGACCACCCGGATGTCGTTGTCGGCGGCTGCGCAAAGATTCGTTCACCCACCGTCACACCAGAAAGCACCGAGACCTGATCGTTGCTGACATAGTCGCCGAGTCGTATCAGGCGCAGTTGTGGCTGATTTTTTTCATCCAGCACATAGATCGCGGGCAAGGCACCTCGCCACAAGACAGCGGAATCCGGTATCACCGGCACAACCGTCGAGGGTGCCGTGCTATCGGGCAACATGACTTCGGCATACATGCCGGGACCGCCAGGCACACCTTCGGGCAAATCGAATTTGACCGTGACCGTATGCCGAACCGCATCCGCCGCAGGGAAGATCTGTGCGACACGCGCCTCTACACGGGTATTACCGACATCGAGCCGTGCCGGCACCAACATGCCCTTGCTGAGACTCGGCACAAGACGCGATGGCACATCGACCTGCACTTGAAGATAGGTCGTGTCCGCGAATTCCAGCAATTGCATGCCGGGTTGAACGGTGTCGCCCACCTCAACCATCTTTTTGATGATCACGCCATCGAAAGGGGCAAACGAACGCGCGTCGCGCAATCGCGCGTCGATCTGATCTATCTGCGAACGCGCGGTCAGTTCACCACTCTGAGCCTGACTCAGTCGCGAACCGTAGCTGTATAGATCCGCTTGGCGATCCACGTAGCGGTCACCGCCCACGTTGCCCGGCATTGCGTTTGAGAAAGGCTGGGTGAACATCTGATCGAACATGCCGGGCATACCCATGCCGCCAGAGCGATACAGACTTTTCCCCTGGGGTGAAATGAGTTCGCGCGAATACTGCATCTGCGCATTGCCGATCTCGGCCTGTGCGTTAGCGAGTTGCGCAAGCGCAGCACGGCGCTGCGCTAGCAGATCATCGTCATCGATGGTGACGAGGATATCCTGTGCCTTGAAGCGGTCACCTTCGGTGCCGGCGATAAATTCAATGCGCCCCGGAATCTGTGCGGTCAATGCTACTTGTTTATAGGGAACGACTGACCCGCCAAGCGTAACCGAAGCGCCAGTCTGCGCCGGCTGCACCACAATCACGGCCGCACCTTGAGCTGAAACCGGTATGCCTACTTCCGGTTGCGCCTGGCTGGAGGCACACATCAGCGCTGCGAGTCCTACGATGAACCTTCGTTTTGAATTATTCATATATACGCGCTCTTCCCCGCTGCTGACGTAACGAGATAAACCCGTTACGCCGGAAACCTGATCTGATCCGATGGGTCCGTGGCAGTGGCACTGCGACAGACCGACTGTCACCTGATTAAGGTGACGTGATCGTTTCGAATGATCGTTTGCGCAGAGAAGAACGGCATAGCATCCCGTTCCGGTGGTCATTCACATGACACCGGAACGGGACATCGGCGGGACATGAACAGTCCAATGCCGGATGTGCTTGTCGCATAGTTCTCTCCTCACGCGCTGTTGCGTCGTTGTGTGGGCTCTGCCGCAGCGTGCCCACTTTGCTGTTATATATTGCAGAGCCCGTGCCAATATGTAACAGATTGTTTTTATAGTATTTGTTTGATCGTCATATCCCCGTCGCGCAACACTAATTCACAAAAAGTTGCTGGTGTAATTGAATGAATACGCGTGGATTTAATCTTTATGTGCTGCGTTGCAGCGGGTGTGCAACAGACTCAGCCGTTGCAACAACTATTCACTCGAATAAGTCTCAATACTGATCTGGCTCAATCACATCAGCTGCAACTTTAGTTATGGTTGATCGCAGATAGATAAAAAATCTGAGCCTGCACTCAGGTCTTCACGATTACAGAGGAATCTATGGATGCACTCGCGCAGCTGACACCTCTGATGGATGCCGTTGTATCGCGCATCCATGAAGGCGTTATCCTTACCGACAAGCACGGCAAGGTGCTTTACAACAATCAGGCGGCTTGCCGGCTGATGGGCGTTGAGAGTTTTTCGTCGATCCGCGATATAAAAGAGAATACCGGCGTCAATCTTCCCAAGTCGATTCTGCGTGCCGCCATTGATGCCGGCGATATCGATGCGGCCGCACGGCCTTCAATTGACGCATTGAAATTCGAACAACGGGTAAACTGCGACGGCATCACACGTTTCGTGGAATTCAGTACCACCACGCTGACATTGCCGGGCGGACCGGCGCAAACCAGGTTACTGGTCCTCACGGACATCACGGAACGGCGCAAACTTGAAGCGGTCTTCCAAAACAATCTGAACAGCGGGCTGATTACCCAGGCGCCGCAGATGTACGAAATCACCAATACCATCGAGCAGGTTGCCCCAACGCGCGCATCCATTCTGCTGCAAGGTGAATCCGGTACCGGCAAAACCCTGCTGGCGCGCATGATCCATAAGAAGAGTAATTGCGCGCAGGGCCCGCTGATGGAAGTCAACTGCGCCGCCATTCCGGACAGCCTGTTGGAATCAGAATTGTTCGGTCATGTGAAAGGCGCCTTCACGGGCGCGGTGGCCGACAGGGCCGGCCGCTTTCAAGCAGCGGATGGTGGCACCCTGTTCCTTGATGAAATCAGCGAGATCCCGCTGCACCTGCAACCCAAACTACTCAAGGCACTGGATGAACAATGTTTCCAGATGGTGGGCTCGGATAAGAATATCGAAGTGAATGTGCGCATCATCGCCGCCACCAATCAGAATCTGCGCGAAATGGTCGATGCCGGCGAATTCCGCGCCGATCTCTATTACCGTCTCGCCGTGATTCCTATCGATGTGCCGGCGCTGCGCGAGCGCATCGGCGATATACCTTTACTGATACGGCATATCTGCGACGGATTGATCAGCCGCGGCTACCCCAACAATATCCAATGTTCTGAAGAAGCCATGCGACACATGATGGACTACCCCTGGCCCGGCAATGTGCGTGAACTGGCGAATGCCGTGGAGCACGGCATGATTCTCGCCAGAAATGGCGAAGTCACCCTGCCCTGCCTGCCTGCGGACGTCCGCAATTACACCAATGGCCATCTGAATGCGGAGGATCATCTGGAACAGCAACGTACCGAAATCGAGAACGCCCTGATGGCGGCACATGGCAACCGGGTTGAGGCGGCACGGGCCTTAGGGATAGATCGCAGCACGCTTTGGCGGCGAATGAACCGTTTGGGGTTTACTTAGAAAAAACTAATAGTTTTGAATATCAATGAATTAATTAACTTTGGTGAATCGCAATATTGATTAGTTGATTAGACTTTACTAATATATAGGCCGTTTCCATGATTCAGGATTATTCGGTCTTATGATGTTCTTAGATGCATTAACCCTGGCAGGCCTCATTTTCGCCATTGCCACCATCGCTGCGATTTACGTGGCGAAAACCTATTGCCGTCGCTACGGTGGCTGCTGAACGGCAGCGTTCAACCACTCCGCAGGCCGTTCTTACGTTGACCCGATCCGGGTGCCGCCCTAGAATGCCGACTTCCCGCAAACAGACCATCTACCGCGGGATCAAGTAATAGAGTCCGAACACAGCGCAAATATGGGCGCGTAGCTCAGCGGGAGAGCATCGCCTTCACACGGCGGGGGTCACAGGTTCAATCCCTGTCGCGCCCACCATATTTGCCAATGACTTACGCGATTCCCACACCACCATTTAATCTCGATTTAAGCTCCATGTAAGCAGACGGCATGGAATGTCGTTATGCACATACTTTGCAGCAGTGACAGCGAATTCATTTAGAAGACCTGACACATACAGGAATGGCCTTTGGCCGCGAACAGTCCTGCTCTAGACCAATTCGCGCAAAGGCCATCCTATGCGTCTCACATAGAAGTGATGTTCAAAAAGTTAGATGGGTCAAATAACCTAAGGATGTACGAATAAGGCGTGTGAAAATGAACAGCCATGCCACACCTTGTCTGATTCAATGCCTGGCTTCATCATAAATGGCAGCCAACAGATTGCGTATCTCCGACAGCAGCACCATTATTTTTTCCAGCGTAAGCCCGATGATGAACAGCAACATCAGGCCTACGACACCAATCACCCACAAAACCCATTCCATGTCGATCCCCTTGGTACTCCACGGACAGGCAGTCATCCTTTAGGGATAAGCCACCGATCATAGTTAATGTCCTACTTCATCCTCCGACACCCTGAGTGTAGTCGCAAGCCCCAATAGTAACGGCTCCTCCCTGTATTCATATTGGGCATCATGCGCTATCACCTAAGTAACCCATCAGGCCACTACGCTTGGTCGAATTCAGAACAAGGACTGACTACGGAGTTGCCTGTGGAGCGGCATGCCTGGCGGACTCAGCGTAGTGCAGCGGATACAATGCCACTCGTCGTCGACCATTGTAATAGGTTCCCACGTCTATCGGAGGGTCGATCCGGACCCCCGGCGCGCGCATCAGCACCTCCAATGACCGCCGCGACTCCGGGCTCTCGCTGTGAACAAAATAATCGGGCCTGGTCGCGTTGATAGTCTCGGCCGGATTGTAGCGCCGGTTCATATACAGCGCGCGCACCGGCGTGCCCAACGCAAACATCGGCGCCCAGTCTCCCGCCAGGGTTGCCTCCGCACCGACTATCCGTGCCACCTGTGCGCGCACCGCTTGCACCTGGTAGGTCGGTGAAAACAGAAATTTCGTCAGCCCATAGGCACTGTAGCCTGTGAAGGCGAGCAGCATGGACATTCCACCCAGCATCACTACCCGGCGCTGGAAGATAGTCGCGCGCAATGTCCAGACGAGCGCGCCCATCACGACAGCCGCCGGCAGCAGCAGGTACTTGACGACACTGGCCCTCGAAGCCGACAACACCGGGAACATATCCGAGAACATCACATAAGCTGGAAACAACACGGCAAACATCGCCATCGCCAGCAGCCCTATGATCCAGATGCGCCGCACAGCGGAAATGCGACTGGATATATCAGCACGCCAGATCTCCAGATGAAACCACTCCAACACCAACAGCAGATACGCCGGCAGGGCCGGAAGGTAATAGCGCAGCGGGCTGTAGGGGAGTACGGAGACAATGACCGGAGCAAGCAGCACGATGCAGATCAGGGATAACCGGTACAGATTACCCAGATACTGATCCGGACGGGTGGCAAGACCGTGCGCCAGACAGACCAAACCAAGCACCACAACGAACGGGGATGCGCGCATCAGGTGCATGGTAAGCGTTCGATAGAACGCCCCTGCGATCGAAAAAGGATGCGAACTTTGATCGACATTCTGCTGGATGAACAAGGCGTCAAGCCAATCGTACATCGCGATGAACAAGACCAGCACCGCAACCGTGATCCCCATGACGACCGCGCGGATCTGACGGCGCTGTGGCCCGGATTTTGTCTGCAGCAGCAAGTGAATCACTGCTGCAATCATGATCGGGATGACATAGAACACCGCCGACATCTTTATTGTGATGGCCACAAACGCGCCGCAGACTAACGTCAGTACCAGCGGCAGAGCCAGACGGCGGGCGTCGATGCGCGCGAAATAAAACAGCAGGCCGTACAAGAAGGTAATCAACGGAATCTCGAACAAGGCGACACGCGAGTAGAAAAACAGCGTGCTTTCCAACCCGAAGGCGAGTAGCCCGCCGATCAACACTGACCAGTGCAGACGCATGTGCATGGCCCAGATATAAATCATCAGAAACAGACCGAAATAAAGCACCGTCACGACACGTGCGGAGACCAGATCCGGCGCGGACATCTGAAAGCCCGCGTAGTAAGACCATTGGGTCAAGGGGCTGCGTGACATCCAGCCGGGATAATTGTCAGCTGAGTTCCATTTGATCGTGCCGAACTGCGCGAGATTACGTGCGTCCAGTGTTTTGTAGCCTTCATCGACGTACAACCCGACATCGTCTGGCAGCGTGATCAGCACCGGCGTATCGGCATCCAGATGAACGAATCGTAACGACAACAAGCCGAGCACGAGCAAGCCGATCAGAATAATCCGACGCATTCCGAGTCGTGGCGGCTGCACGTCGACGGACGCTGATGGGATCACGTCGCGACGGCCTCGGCAGGCTCGACCGGTGCAAGCTCCTGGTAGACATCCAGCGTTTCACGAGCGCAGCGTTCCCAGGAGAACTTGCGCGCTTGGTCGAGACCGCGGACGCTGAGGTCATCCCGAAGCTCTGTTGATCCTACTACCTTGATCATTGCGTCGCTTATAGCGATGGCATCGGTCGGCGACACGCGCACCGCCGCATTATCGACGACTTCATCGAGGTCGGAGAAATCAGAGGTAATCACCGGTGTGCCGCAGGCCATGGCTTCCAGAAGGACCAGGCCGAAATTTTCATAGAGCGACATCAGCATGAACACCTCGGCCAGATTAAACAGCAATGGCAGCTCATTCTTGATCTCGCCAGTGAAGCGCACACGATCCTTAATACCCAGCTGCTCGACCAATCGCACTAAACGCCGGTGGTATGCACCGGTTTGGGCACCCGTCAACACTAGATGGAGTGAGTCCGGCAATTGCGGTCGGGCAAGCGCAAATGCCTCGACAAGCCGCTCCAGATTCTTAATCGCGTGAAAACGGCCTACGAATAAGATGAACCGCGCTGGCAGCGCGAACCGGCGTCGCACCTCTTCAAGCCGTTCCTTATCGTCGATCGCTTGATAACAGGTTGCGGCTGCGAGTGGCGTGGTGCGGCCTTTATCCCGTGGGATACGTTTACGTTCCGAGAAATGCCGCATCTCGCAGTCGGTCGCCGTCAACAGCCGGTCGTATCGGCGCGCGGCGATCGGATAGACGGTACGCCAATACAGGAGGTCGTACCATGCATATACCCAAGGGAAGCGATATATCATTTCCGCGCCGTGAAATGTCACCACGGACCGCGCTGGAATCCTGAACGCGGTCACATGCTTGAGCGTGTGATAAACATCGATGCGGTGCTCACGCAACAGGCGCGGCAGATGTGTATAGCTCCAGATAAACCAGCGCAGAGGATTACCGGAGGGGACAATAATCTCATCAACACCCGGACGGGCCCGGCTGATCTGATCAGGATCAATGAGCAGCAGATAATAGTTATCGGGCGCCATTTCCAGCAGGTGATCTATCAGGTTGGCGGCATAGGTTGCGATACCACCGTATCCCGGACTGCGGGCATCGATACAGATTCGCATGGAATTTTTGGCTCGCTTGTCCAATCTCGCCTGCGGCGGAACCGGAGCCGGATTCAGGGTACGGGTATCCGATTGGCGCATGGCAACTCTGATGTGTTTGTTATTGGAGCTTCATTATCAGGCAGGTTAAACTGATGCGCACTCGTGCTGCAAGTTCTGCTGCGGCAGGGGCGGCTTACAAGACGGAGATTCAGACACCGATGATTCCTGTTACAACCGACTCCACCCGCCGATGGGGCGCGCTTTTCTGGTTTTTAGCCGGCACACTCTTATTGACCGCTGCCATGCTTGCCGCCATCCCGGAAGCCATGCAGCAGCTGCGTTCGCTAGCCGACCGCCTCGCCGGGCCATTCGTTCTGGCATACCAAACATGGGTGCCGTTGCCGCTACAGCCACTGATCGCCAAAGCAGCGGGCGTCTTCCTGACGCCCTGGCTTTATCTGGTGATGCTGCTGGTTTTCGTTGCTGAACGCTATATCCCGGCCGACCGGACTCAGCGGGTTTTCAGTGTCGGCATGCTCCAGGATTTCATCGCCTGGTTCACGCTGGACGGCCTGATGCGCGCGCTGGTCGTCGGAACAATAGTGACGGTGATGTACAAGCTCTATCACCCGCATCTCGACTTTCTCACATTGCACCTGATGTCGGACTGGCCGCCGGCTGCGCGTATCGTCATGGCGCTGCTGGTCGTTGATTTTCTGAACTGGTTTCACCACTACATCCGACACAAGATCGACATTCTGTGGCTGTTCCACTCGGTGCATCATTCTCAGCGTGAGATGAATATGTTTACCGATCTGCGCGTGCATTTCGTCGAACATCTCGTCGCGAAGCCTATCGTGATCCTGCCATTGCTCATGCTCGACCTGGATCTGGAACCCGCGTTCTGGATCGTGTTATTCCGCGATTGGTATTCGCGGATTTATCACGCCAATCTGCGCACCAACTTCGGCCCATTACGCCATATCCTGGTCACGCCGCAGTCACATCGCATCCACCACTCGGCCGATCCCCGGCATCGCGATCGGAACTTCGGCGTACTGCTTACCATCTGGGATCGGATATTCGGCACGCAATGGCCGGATTACACCGAGTACCCCGCCACCGGCATTACCGATCCCAATTTTCCGCACGAGCATGACGCCCGAGGGACGAATATCTTGTCCAACTATCTGCGTCAGCTTGCCTATCCGTTCCGGGCTGTATGGGCGCGTGGACGACCTGGATAAAATCAGATATTCCCTTTGGATGCCTCGGTGAATGTGCGTCAAGCACACAGACGCCTTACTATTCAGATCTGAATTTCAACCTTCCGTCAGGAGACCGTATGCAAGCCTTGTTACTTATCGCCCATGGTAGTCGTCGCGCCGAATCGAATGACGAGGTACGTACCCTGACAGAAGATCTCAAAACACGCGCCGGCGCATCTTATTCAATCGTCCGCTGCGCGTTTCTGGAACTGGCCGAGCCTTCAATACCGGATGGCATTGAACTCTGTGTTAAAGACGGGGCTACCGAGGTCGTTGTCCTGCCCTACTTCCTGTCCGCCGGCCGCCATGTCGTCACCGACATCCCCAATGAGGTACGCGGAAAACAGGAAGAATATCCGCAGGTGAACATTCGCATCGCCTCCTACCTGGGCGCGAACGCCGGCATCCCCGATCTGCTGCTGGCATCCGCCTCAGTCCCGGCGTAAGCGGTCGCTCACGGCGATGGGCGTGGGGTATTTGAGGACGATGAAATACGACGAGGCGATAAAGGTCAGAATGGCGCTGGCCTGAATCATGTAGGACGCCTCGCGGCCGATCACATCCAGGTTCAATGCCAACACGGCAATCAACAGCGAAAACTCACTGATCTGCCCCAGGCGTACGCCGATCTCATCGGAGCGATGCGGTTGCTCTCCGGAACGCCGTAACAGGAAACTGAAGACCGGCGGCTTGAGCAGCATTGCAGCCACCGCGAGCACCAGCGCCGGCAACAACACATCTTTCAGAGCGATCAATTCCAGTCCCGCACCCAGCGAGAAAAAGAAGATCACCAGAAAGAAATCGCGCAACGGCTTGAGGCTTTCCGCAATGAACAGCGAGATCGGGTTGGTCGCGAGTGCGACTCCGGCAATGAAGGCGCCAATTTCATGCGACAGACCCATCAAACCGGCGAGCTCCGCCATGCCCAGGCACCAGCCGATCGCCATGAGGAAGATGTATTCCTGAATGGTGTCGAAGCGCTGAATCAGTTTGATCAGGACGTATTTTTCCAGCAGATAGGCCGCCATGAACAACAACGGCAAAGACACCACCAGCAGCGCCATCTTGCCCATCCCGATTTCCGTGCCACCCTGAACCTGCAGAGCCATCAGGATCACAATGGCAATCAAGTCCTGCAGCAGCAGGACACTGATAATGATTTCGCCGGTATGCTGGTGATGCAGGATCGTCGTCGGTAACAACTTGAGGCCGATAATGGTGCTGGAAAACATCATCGAGGCGCCGATCACCAGCTGTTCGATCAACGAAAATCCAAACAACCAGCCCACGCCCACACCCAGCAGACCAAACACGAGCGAACTGACGCCGGTGACCAGCAGCGATTCCCCCACCAGCGACGAGAGCTTATCGAAGGGCAGGTTCAAACCCAGGAGAAACAGCAGAAAGATAATGCCAATCTGGGAAATGCCGCCGATCAGTTCCGGGTCGGTGACCATCCCCAAGCCCCAGGGCCCCAGCGCCACGCCCAGCACGATGTAGGCAACCAGCAAGGCCTGGCGCGCATAGAGCGCCAGCGTCGCCAATACCGCGGCGCCGAAAAAGATCAGGAAGAAGGTAAAGACCAGTGGATCGCTGTTCATTATCTACGCCGGGTTCATTCAAGCAGCCATAGGTATTCAGAAAACCCTGAATACTCTGTCATTCATCGAAAGCTCCTTCGAGTATACTGTCCGAAGCCGCCACTGGCATCAATCAATCTCACAACCTGCGCAACTCAAACCCGGCAGAGTGCGCTTCGTAGCTTCACAGTCGAGACCCGCTGATGGCTGACCAGCCTTTTTGGAAGACCAAATCCCTTGCCCAGATGAATCGGGCGGAATGGGAGTCGTTATGCGACGGCTGCGGGCGCTGCTGCCTGCACAAGATCGAGGACATGGATACCGGCAAGCTCTATTTCACCAGCGTGGTCTGCCACCTGTTCGATGATCAACGCTGTCGCTGCACACGCTATTCGGAACGCAGCACCCTGGTCCCGGACTGTCTGGTTCTGAGCATGGACAATCTCGACCAGATCAATTTTCTCCCCGATACCTGCGCCTACCGACTGCTGAACGAAGGCCAGGACCTGCCGGATTGGCATCCCCTGGTGTCGGGCAGTCCCGACAGCGTGCACCGCGCCGGGATTTCGGTACGCGGCAGAGTCATCAGCGAGGAATACGTCCACCCCGACGACCTGGTCAATTACTTCGAGTCACTGAATCAGGACGACGATTAGATTCAACCCGGCTGACTGGAAACCGGCATATCCGCACAAGAAAACAGGTTGCTCACACCTTGAATCGGGCAGTCATAATCACCTCCCTTGACTGCACTCTTCCCCTCTCCTATATCCATATTCAAGGTAGACGCTGTTTCCACCGCGCCCACGCACAGGAGACATTACCATGCAGAACTACTCGCAGGATTTAATCATCCCCACCGACCCCGCTGGCTATTTGTTGTATACGGAAGACTGGAACGAACTGGTGGCCAACCAGCTGGCGGAGATCGACGGCGTCGGCCCGCTCACCGAAGACCATTGGACCATCATCCAATCCTTACGCCGTCATTATTTCGAAGTGGGTGGCGTGCCGTCGTTACGGCATATCTGTGTCGAAAACCATCTGGACCCACATTGCATCACGACCCTTTTCAAGGATCATGGCCGGGAGGTGTGGCGCCTGGCCGGCTTACCCAATCCGGGTGATGAGGCCACGGCGTATCTCTAAAAACCTCAATAAGATTTAAGCACTCCAGCACTCTCGCCATTCGAGAAGCAGCGGCGCGGCAATCTCACATTTGCCGGGAGCAGGCCCTGCTGCTTGGCGGGTCAGAGGCTCAGAACGACGAATTGCATAGTCGGTCAGGCATAATAATAGCGCAATCTAAAATACCGCCTTCGGCGAATAACAATCATTTGGTTACAGACACATTCGGCATGGCTGCAGGTGATCGAATGCCCCGGCCGATTCTGCATCGGCCCCTCATCCACGGTATCCGTGACCAGATAGCCGTACTCGGTGTTGCGCTCCAATAACCCTTGTCTCTCCAGAAAGCGGCAAATGCGCACGGCTAAGGTGTGGATGAGCATCGTGAGATCAGGGACGGTCGGCGAGACAGTGCCAGCACCACCAACCATTGCGTTATATAGCCATTAACGTTATTTTGTGAAAACTTGGTTTTACTAACTATTACAAACCAAGATAATCACAATAACTACGTTGGGGGGGTTATGGAAACGCAACGGATACTAATATCCACTCGTTGGGCATTCACCTTCATAACAGGCTTACTGATAACTTCACTGGCGCAATCCGCCTTGCTGCCACCGGTGTCCCCACAATTGGAGGAGGGGGCAGGGATCATCAAGAACAAGCAATACGCCATCGCCTTGGGAAAGGCCTTGTTCTGGGACATACAGGCTGGCAGCGAAGGCCAGGCCTGCGCAAGTTGCCACTTTAGTGCGGGTGCCGATAGCCGCATTCGAAATCAGATAAATCCCGGCCTGATGAAACTGCCCGTGGCCGATACCAACTTCGGCAATATCGCCGATTATGACGGTGAGCCTTTGCTCCCCTCAGTCTTGTGGCAGACAAAGTCCGGGGTAACCGGCATGGACGGCACGTATGAGCTGCAAGCAGAGGATTTTCCATTCCACTCGCTCACGGACTATACGAATCGAAATTCCCCGATAGAGATCACCACCGATGATGTCACCTCCTCGTCCGGGTCTTATGACAGCGATTTCGGTAATGTCAGCCTGAAGGGGATCAAGGACAGGTGCAATAACCTCAGCGGCGATATCTTCCATGCCGGAAGATTCCCCGCGCGGATGGTCGAACCACGCAATACACCGACCGTGATCAACGCAGTCTTCAACGATCGGAATTTCTGGGACGGTCGTGCCAACAGGATCTTCAACGGCGTGGGTGTTTTCGGTCCACGAGACATCGAGGGCGATCCGAGCAACCGGCTGATCGTCGTCAATGGGGTCGGGACGCCGGAGCTGAGCTATCTGCAGATTCAAAACGCCAGCCTCGCCTCGCAGGCGGCCGGGCCACCGCTTAGCCAGCTGGAGATGTCCTGCGATGGGCGCACCTTCGCCGATCTCGGACACCGACTGCTACTGAGAAGGCCCCTGAGTCAACAGAGGGTACACGCCAAGGACAGCGTGCTCGGAAAGCTGCGTGCTTCCGGAAAGGGGCTGAAGAGCTCCTACCGCTATGACAAGCTGATCAAACGGGCGTTTGCGGACAAATTCTGGAAGGCACCAGGCCGCTTCCAGATCACGGCCGATGGGCAATTGCTACCGGGCAACGTGGAGAACGGCTACACGCAGATGGAACACAATTTCTCCGCCTTCTGGAGTATTTCCATCATGATGTACGAGGCCACGCTGATATCCGACCAGAGTAAGTTCGATACCTGGTTCGCCAGTTGTCTTCCACGGGTCGCGAACCCTGGCGATCCCCTCGCCGTGCCCATCGCGAACCCAAACGTTATCTGCCGGCTGCCGGACGGCACGGACAGCGTCGTCCCCCCCACGGATCCCCAGCATGGCGGATATACGGCTGAGGAGGTTCTGGGCTTCGGCGTGTTCAACAACGGCGGCGTAGGGATCAGGAACGCGGGCAGTCCCGCCTGCAGCGGTTGCCACCCGGTGACAAACCCACTGGCAGTCCCACTGGTCTTTCCGACGTTCTCCGAGGCACAGTTCCAGGCCGGCCAGACGTTCGTGCCGGTCGAACGCTCCCGTATCGACAACCGGGGACCCGGGACACCCACGCTGATCGAAGGCGGATTGCACGATCGTGGCTTCTTCAATATCGGCGTCACGCCAACGAGCTTCGACGTGGGTGCCGGTGGTTTCGATCTTTACGGTAACCCGATGTCGGACGCGCGCGTGTTTGTCGCTGAACAGCTTGGACCGGTCGTGGACCCGACCGGCATCAATCCCTGTGTCAATACTCCCCTTATCGAACCGGGTGGCACCCCGCCTTATCCTTGCACGGATGGCGTAATCAACGCCGGTTTTGATTGGGCCTCAGAACGGTATCTGGTGGACGGAAGCTTCAAGACACCGTCGCTGCGTAACGTCGCACTGACTCCTCCCTATTTCCATTCGGGCAACTACAGTGATCTGAAATCGGTGATGGAGTTCTATGCACGCGGTGGGAGTCGCCGGGACAAGAGTCTGGTTGACGCGGCTTACACCGGCGATACATCCGGCACGGGACCTCTCGGCAAAGATAACGTGCCCGTAGCCGACCCGCACTTCGGCACGAACGTCGACTTCTTTGTCAGGGACATCAAAATGACCGAGGAACAGATCGATGCGGTGGTGGCCTTCATGAAAACACTGACCGATCCGCGGGTACAGTGCGATCAGGCGCCATTCGATCATCCCGAACTGATCGTGTTCAATGGGCACAAGGCCATGGATAAAAACGGCGACGGACGCGCGGATGACATCCGTGCGATCGTACCGGCTACCGGCGCAAGCGGTTATGCCGCGGCCGGACAGAGTAACTTGTGTCTACCGAACAGCGGAGATCTATTCGACCCCAAGTTGCGGGAGCGACTCCAAGCTCGCTGAGGGGTGGATCAGCTGACACGCGCCTGGATCTTTCACGATCCAGGCACGTGCCTGGAGTACAGGAAGGATATAGGCCTTTTCCGTTCTGCATTGTTATTAATCTTCAGCACAACCTCTCAAGAAACCCAAGCTGCGCCGCCTACACCTGCAAGGTGGGAACGATCACCAGCGTGGGCGACAGCCGTCCGTCGTCGGCAGAATCGAATTCAGTGACATCCTCGGCGTCGGCACCGTAAGGCGCAAGTAATATACCTCTAATGCTTCAGTGTGGTTCAGCTTTGAGGGTGTTTGGATTTGGTGTTGGTGAGCAGAGAATTTTACTATCGAATGCAGTCGTTTATAGAATGTACTTTTCGTAACTACCGAATGGCGGTTTTTTGCACACAGCAAGCTTTGCGTAATCAAGAAATTGGTTTGCGCTATAGAACCAAGAACGGTCGAAAGCCGCAGCTGATGCTATTTCGATCAACGCAATCTTCGGAGAACCGTTATCACATCACGAAGAGAACACAATCTCCGCAGTTTGGATAATGGATAGCACAATAGGTTGATCAGCGCCTCCTCTGGAAACCATGAAGAACCTGATTCTGTAGTCATGGATGCAGACACTCACCCGCGCCGGATCGCCTCTTCCATCTGGCCTATCTTGGCATCCCATTCGGACGTGGTGTTGTTGCCGGCGACCATGGCTTCCATCAGCCGGTAGGCCAGCTGACGCTGCGGTGCGTCGAGATCTTTGAGCTTATTGAGCAGGAAAAGATACTGCCCCTGCTGCGCGGACAGCGTTTTGACCAGGGCAAACAACACCAGTGAGGCGGCCGCGTGGGTGTTGGCGCGGATCATGTCCAGCAGTTCGTCCAGTGCATCCATCATTTCGGTCCTATGTGTATTTACGTCATTCCGGCATACGCCGGAATGACAGTATGGCTGGGCTAGTTTGTCGGACGCGGCCTTCGGCCTGAATCCGACCTACGTTTACGCATGCCTATGAGCGTCACTTTATACCGGACAGTGCAGGAGCGGCCTTTGGCCGCGAACTGTTTTAGGCAAGACTGTTCGCGGCCAAAGGCCGCTCCTACAATTTTTTGCTGCGTTATTTCTGCGCCGCACCGGGGCGTTTGGCGACCTGGTTGCGGATATACACCGGCAAGGCCAGCTCTGCCGGTAGCGCCCTGCCCTCGTCAAAATCCAAGGCCGCCAACTGGGCGATATGTGCGGCGCGTGGCAAGGCCTGCGCATCGCAACCCAGCAATCGAGTTCCGAACTGCGGGCGCATGACCGATTCGTAGGCCGCCCAGCCAGTGCCGATGCCGTACCAGTCAGCATCTCCGGCTATCACTAAATCCTGAGCCGCTGTGACTTGCTCTTCACTCAACGCTTTCGGCTCACCACGCGCATCACGTTGGTAGCTTGCCCAATAGATCTCTTCCATGCGCGCATCGATAGCGGCAAGCACATGAGTTGCATCCGTTGTCTGCAACGCGGCGCGCGCCAGGGCTGCGAGTGTGGACACCGGCAATACCGGCAAGTCAGCGCCGAAGGCGAGACCCTGCACGACACTGGCCGCGATGCGCACGCCGGTGAAACTGCCCGGGCCACGACCGAAGGCAATCGCATCCAGATCGGTAAGCTTCACACCCGCTTCGGCCAGCAGGCTATCGAGCATCGGCAACAACAGTCGCGCATGCGCGCGTGGTGCGACTTCGTAGCGTTCCAGCAGGGAATCGCCAATCAATAACGCCGCGCTGCAGGCCTCGGTGGCCGTATCCACTGCCAACAATTTCATGACTGGGCCTCCTGCACCGCGCGGGGTTCGAAGAAGGCCTGCACATCCGCCAGTTGCTTGGTCACCGGCATGGGCGGCAGACTGGCGCGAAACACGCGTCCATACCCTTTGTTCACCAAGCGCGGATCGCACAGCACCAACACGCCGCGATCCTGCACATCACGGATCAGTCGTCCGGCACCCTGCTTCAGGGTAATCACCGCCTCCGGCACCTGCACATCGAAAAACGGATTGCCACCGGCCGCGCGCAGCGTGTCGATGCGCGCCTGCAAGACCGGATCGCCGGGCGAGGCGAACGGCAGTTTGTCGATCAGCACCATGGACAGTGCCTCACCGCGCACATCGACGCCTTCCCAGAAACTGCCGGTGCCCAGCAGCACCGCATCGCCAAGCTGGCGGAAGCGTGCCAGCAATTCCGCGCGTGGCGCCTGACCCTGCACCAGCACCGGATATTTCAACGATGCGCTCAATGCTGCTGCCGCTTCTTGCAGCGCGCGATGACTGGTGAACAACAGAAAGGCGCGTCCACCGCTCGCGGACACCACGTCGCGGGCGATGCGGATCACGGCCTCGGTGTAAGTGTCGTCGCGCGGCTCCGGCATGTTCGGCGGCAGATACAGCAAGGCGTTATGCGCATAGTCGAAGGGACTGTCCAAACGCAGGGTGCGCGGCTCATCCAATCCTAACGCCCCGACAAAGTGTTCGAAGCTGTCGCCGACCGCGAGCGTTGCGGAGGTGAAGATCCAGGTGTTGTCGAGTGTGGCAAGCTGCGCGCGGAACAGCGGCGCGATCGACAGCGGTGTAAAATGGATGGCGAAGCCGCGGGTAAAGGTTTCAACCCAATGCACATAATCGGTCGGTGGCTTACCGACCACCAGCTGTAAACGTTCATGCACACGCTCGGCACGACGCCAGCAGTTTTCCAGACCACGGCCGCGCGGCGCGGCGGCCTCCAACCAACCTCGTAAATCATCCAACTGGGATGCGACATCCTCGAGCGCGGCACGCAAACGCGGATGATCGCCGAGCGCCTTCCAGGGCTGGCGTTGACTGCCAGGCCCCATGGCCAGACGCAGTTCGGCAACCGCCTTTTCCAGGCTGGCGGCGGCCTCCGGCAGATCGCCCATGTCACCGGCCTCGCGCAGATGTTCCTGAACCGCATCGCGGGCGATACCGGCCAACTGACGACTGCCGAGACTCAGTCCGAAAAACTGCGTCGCCACTTCCGGGATCTGATGCGCCTCATCGACAATGACGGCGTCGACACCCGGCAGCAATTCGCCGAAGCCCTCTTCCTTGAGTGCCATGTCGGCGAACAGCAAATGATGGTTGATGACCAGCAGTTCGGCATCCTGTGCCGCGCGGCGCGCCTTCATTACATGACAGTCGTTGTAGTTCGGACAGTCGCTGCCCAGACAGTTGTCACTGGTGGAGGTGACGCGCGGCCACAAAGGTGAATCCTCGGCGACTTCGGCCAGTTCACGGATATCGCCGCTCTTGGTGCGACCGGCCCAGCTGCGGATCTGCTCCAGCTCGCTGGCCTGTGCGCGGGAACTGAAGCGGCCTTCGGCCGCGGCCAGATCGAGACGGTGCAGACAAAGATAATTGGCGCGGCCTTTGAGCAAGGCGATGCGCGTGGATACACCGAGCGCGCTGCGTAGCGTCGGCAGATCGCGGTCGAATAGTTGATCCTGGAGATGTTTCGTCCCGGTGGAAACAATCACCTTGCGGCCCGACAACAGCGCCGGCGCCAGATAGGCAAAGGTTTTACCGGTACCGGTACCGGCCTCGACGACCAGCTGACCGCCCTTATCGAGGGTCGTCGCCACCGCCTCGGCCATGCTGCGTTGCGCGGCGCGCGGCGCATAACCGGGCAACTTGCGCGCGAGCAGACCCGCGGCTGCGAAGACGTCGTTGAGATCCATCATGTGCGTGTAATCGAGAGCTGGGCCATGCGCCTGCAGTTAATGATGTTCTTGTGTCGAGTGTGGTGAGTAACGCGAACACACCGGAAGACAACGTTTGTGGGGCGCGGTGCGGTTCGCTGCGCTCACCACACCCTACCTATTCAACATCACCTAATATGTGACACACATTGTAGGAGCGGCCTTTGGCCGCGAACCAAGCTAAGTAAACTCTGAATAATTCGTCATTCCGGCGCAGGCCGGAATCCATGTGATTCAAGGCACTGGATTACTCGCTTCGCTCGCCCTACGGGCCGCCTGATCCGCGTTCAACGCGCTCCGCGCTTTTGTCCGGCCTGCGCCGGAATGACGGTATTGTAATAAATCAGAGGTTCCCTAAGCAGGGCCGTTCGCGGCCAAAGGCCGCTCCTACAGGTGTCAGGCGTTATGTAATGTTCAATCAATCGGGACAAACACGGTACCGCTGGTTATGCGCCCGACTGGTTATCCCAGATTTCATCTTGGATTTCGCCTTCTTCACGCGTCCAGACGAGCTGTCCGATGGCTTTGAATTTGGCTACCGATAACAGACCGCGTTTGGCGCGTTTACTGGCTTCGCTGTCTGAGACCGCCTCCAGTACATCGGCACGTTCGGCCTCGTAAATTTCAAATGGCTCGTAGTTGTCGTCCATGAGCACCAGCATGACGGAGTCCCATTCCTGTTGGGTACGCAGCTGGCCGATCCGGTGTCCGGATTTGGCATCGTCGAAAATCGTGCGGCTTTTGATTTGAATCCGCTTGCCATCGCGGTTGCCACGACCGACCGCATCGTAGCCGAGCGTTTCATCACTGATCAGTTCGAGATTGAGCAGCCGAGCGGCATCGTTCTCGGCAATCTCGGCACTCACGCCAGGCAGGGGCTTGCCGGTTGCGCGCCGATAATCGGCGGCGAGTTTACGCGCCTGGGAGATCAGCGTGTCAACGGAATAGATAGTCACCCTGCCCCCCTGCACTCAGTCCATGTGACATGGATAGGAACCTCTGATTAATTCGCTGAAGCGGCATCTGCCACGTTGCAGGCGGGCTCAAAATACTCATTTACGCCGTGTAAACTCCGTTTTTTCGCCCGACTGCGCCTTGCATCTGCTCGCTTGATCAAATTAATCAGACGTTCCTAAGGTCTATGCCCAGGTCAATTCCAGATAAATCCCGGGTCTCGGCATTGTACACGAATAGCCCAAAAGTAAACCGACAGGCCCTCTCTACTCACTCGAACTGGCGGGCCTTGTCTTCGGCGGAACGCGCGGCATCAAGATCGCCTTTCGCGCGGTATGCCAAGGATATCAATTGCCAATTACGTGCCAGCAGACTGTGATTACTCCCGGCAAGGCTATTGGACTTGGCGGCCATTTGCATCGCCTGATCGATCTGACCTTGATCAAGCCGGACACTGGCCAAGCGATGCCAGAGCAATGGATTGCGCGGCTCGATACGCAAGGCGCGTTCCAGTGTGGCCGCGGCGGAATCCAGATCCTGATCCATATACTGACGATCCGCGCGTTCCAGCAGCGCGATCACGGCGGGGCCACTCGCAGGCAGTGCGGATGATGATGTGCTGCGCGGTGGAGGCGTTATCGGGGCGGGTTCCCCGCTCGGAAAGGTTGTCGCGGGTGGCGGGCTGCGATCAACCACGGGCGGCGGATAGCGCGTGCTGGTGGTATGAGTCGCGCAGGCACTCAAACCCAATGCCAGGGTAGTAATCCATAACAGACGTGCAACGATCTTCATCTGAACAATCCCTTCAACCAGTCGATGGATTTGGGAAGCTCGCCCGCACAGGGTGCTCTCGCCTCGGGCGCGCTGCCGGCCATGAAGGGTAATTGTACGGCATCGGCACAGCCGGCGTCGGCCCGCAGGCCAGTGGTGCGATCAATCCAAACCTGTTCAATGCGTTCCGACATGGGCAATGTCAGCGGTTGCACCCCGACCTTGGCCATATAATCGCCCCAGACCGGGACAGCACCGCTACTGCCGGTCAAGCCCATCGCCTTATTGTCGTCACGCCCGACCCAGACGACGGCCAACTGATTACCGGTGAAGCCGGCGAACCAACTGTCACGCAAATCATTGGTAGTACCGGTCTTGCCGGCAATCCCGGCATCCGCGCCGAAGCGGGCCCCTAAGGCCGCCGCGGTACCTTCTGTGGCTACCAACTGCAAGGTGCTGTTCACCAGTAACACCGGATCGGCAGCAAGCATCTGTTCCACCTGTAACGGATAACGTTGCAACGGCGTGTCATCCGCCGCCAGCACGGCACGGATGGCGCGCAGCGGGGAACGGAACCCACCTGCGGCCATAGTCAGATACATGCGCGACACATCCACCAGGGTCAGGTCGGCGGCGCCCAGCATCAATGCCGGATAGGCATTGAGATCACCCTGCACGCCGAGCTTTTTCAGTGTCGCCACCACCTTGTCGGGCCCCACATCCATGCCGAGGCGCACCGTCGGTACATTGTAGGAATGCACCAGGGCATCAAACAACAGCACGCTGCCGCGGAATTTATTATCGTAATTGCCCGGTTGCCAGACATCGCCCGGACGCGGCACCAGTTTCAGCGGCGTATCTTCCAGCCAGCTGGCCAGGGTGTAACGCTGCGGCTCCGCCAAGGCGGTGAGATAGACCGCCGGCTTGACCAGTGAACCGATCGGGCGTGCCGCATCCAGTGCGCGGTTAAACCCGGCCATACGCGGATTGCGATCACCTACCAGGGCCAACACCTCGGCATTGTCGATGCCCGTCGCAATCAATGCGCCCTGCAGACTGTCGGCCGGCAGACCACGCGCACGCTCGATCTGTTTCAGTCGATCGGCGACCGCCGCTTCCGCGGCCGTTTGCGCCAAGGGATCGAGCGTGCTGAAGATACGCAACCCTTCGGAGGTCAGATCCTCCTCGCGGTAATCCCGATACAGTTGTCGGCGCACCAGCTCCAGAAACGCCGGGTGTGCGTTGGTCGCCAACGCACGCCGTTGCGACACACCCAGTGGCTTCGCCTTGGCCTGACTGCCCTGCTCCGCCGTGAGAATGTTCTGTTCCACGAGCAGATCCAGCACCAGGTTGCGGCGTTCCAGAGACCGCGCGGGCTGTTTGCGCGGATCGTAATAGGAAGGACCCTTGATCATGCCGACCAGCAAGGCCACTTGCTGCGGTTCGAGCTGTTCCAGCGGCCGCTCGAAATAGAAATGGCTGGCGAGTCCCAACCCGTGTATCGCGCGTGCGCCGTCCTGTCCGAGATACACCTCGTTCAGATAGGCCTCGAGAATCTCATCCTTGCTGTAATGCGCCTCCAGCAACAAGGCCATGAAGGCCTCATTGACCTTGCGGGTCAGGGTCCGCGCATTGCTGAGATAGAAATTCTTGACCAGCTGCTGGGTCAGGGTGCTGCCGCCCTGCACCACGCCTCCGGCGCGGACATTGGCAAGCGTCGCCCGCAGCAGCGAACGCGGCGAAATACCGAAGTGCTCATAGAACAGCCGATCTTCGACGGCCATCAGGGTCTGCGTCAGCAACACAGGTACTTGCGCCAACTGCACCAATTGCCGATCTTCCTGCTTGGTGGGATAGATGCTGGCGATCTGCAGCGGGTCCAGTCGGGTCAGATCAATTTCTTTTCCCTGCGCGCGGTCGCTCAGACCGATAACCACATTGCCGGAAAACTCAATGCGCAGTTGCTGCGGTGCTTCCTGTCCATCCCAGAAGGTGAAACCGCGGGTGTTGATGAGGAAATCTCCGCCGCTCTGAGTGTATTCACCCGAACGCGCAGGGTTTCGGACGGCGTGATAGCTTAGAGTTTCCAGTTCCTGCACAAGTTGCGCGGGCGTCAGTGCGCGTCCCGCATAGAGTTCCAAGGGGCGTGCGTACACGCGTGCCGGGATGGCCCAGCGTTTGCCCTCGAACTGTTCGCGCACGATAATGTCCAGGTAGACAACGTAGGCGACGACAATAACCGCGCAAACCAACAGCAATTTACCCCAGGGGAAACGGCTACGGGTGCGGCGTGAAGTTCTGGATTTACGTTTCGTGCGACGGCGTGCGGCCATGAATGGGATAAATAATGAACTGGACCAAAGAATCCGGACCTGAATCCGGCTACAAATACCAACAGCTTCTCATTGAACGCACATAAGGGTACGCGACCATCGCCCCGCTGTCAGCCATCAGAATACGATTTTTAGCCATCCGCCCGCTGCTTCTGGCCGCCCTGGTCCTGCTGCTATCAGGGTTGAGCGGTTGCGCCCAGCATACCCCGGGGATTTCCCGGCTGCCCTCAACAACGGTTACCGCATCACCTGTGCGCAATAAAGTCCTGGACACAGCCCAGCAAATGCTCGGCGTGCCCTATCGTCCGGGCGGAAGCAGCCCACGCGGATTTGATTGCAGTGGTCTGGTCAATTACAGCTACAAGCACGCCGGCATCAAGGTGCCGCGGACGTCATCGCAACAATACGCGCAAGCGAAAAAGCTGACCCGCCGCGATCTGCAGCCAGGTGACCTGGTGTTTTTCAATCTCAAGGGCCGCAAGATCTCTCATGTCGGCATCTATCTGGATAATGGTCGGTTCATTCATGCTCCCAGTTCGGGCAAGTCCGTCAGTATTGATTCACTGAGTAACCCTTACTGGAATGCCCGCTACCGAGGCGCCGGACATTATTTCTGAACCGCCCGCATCCGTGTAGGATAGGCGTCGGCAACATGGCTCCGTAACAAAGATAATAACAACAGATGAAAAACACAGCAGCAACCTTCATCGGCACGGCCGGATGGCGTCATACCCATTGGCGTGATCGTTTCTATCCTCGGCAGCTACCCACCCATGCCTGGCTCAATCACTATGGTCGCGAATTCAACACCGTGGAACTGGATGCCGGACGCCTGGCCGACATCGATCACAATGTGATAGCTACCTGGCGTAGTGCCGTGCCCGCACAGTTCAGATTTACGATCCAAGCACCGCGCCTGATTACGCATGTACACAAACTGCGTAACTGCGATCACCTGATCAAGAACCTGTTTGAGCGCCTGCAAGGCTTCGATGGACAATTGGGGCCGATCTTGTTCAGCCTACCCGCACGCTGGCACTGTAATCTGGATCGACTGGCCCAGTTTCTAAACACCCTCCCGGAAGGATACCGCTACGCCTTCGAGTTCAACGATTCAGATTGGCTGCACCCGGAGACCTATGCCTTGTTGCGCGAACATGCCGCAGCCCTGTGTGTGAATGACCGCATGCCGACCGAGGCCCAGGCCGTAACCACCAGCGATTTTGTGTATGCCCGACTGTATGGCCCGAAACTGAGTGGTCGTTATAATTCGATCGGACTGCGCGCCTGGGCAACGCGTGTCGCGGGTTGGCGGCGCAAACAGCTCGAGAGTTATGTCGTGTTCCAGAATGATGCCCTGGCCTATGCGGCAAAGAACGCCTGTTTGCTGCGGGATTATGGGGATTTGAATGTCTAGGACAAGAGACAAGAGCACAGTAGAGATCAACTACTCCGTTACTGCAATGCGCATTTAGGACTTTGATCCATCCCCGGCTTTATTATCGTCCGCGAACAAATCCGCAAGTAGTGCATCGATATCATCATGCTCGGCTTCACCCTGCGTCGGTGAGAGTGGTTTCGCCGTCGGCGGTGCAGGTTCAGACTTCTTATCATTATCCTTAGCCGCTGGTGACGCGGCCGCCAACAGGGCATCCACATCAAAGTCATCGTCGGCACTGACGCCTTCGGTCGGATCGACATCGGCCACGGGTTCCGATACATCAGGCTTCGCTTTGGCATCCGCATCATCCGCGAGATCGACAGAGGCTGACTTGGCTACTGGTGCCGATGCCGCCAACAGCGCATCCACGTCAAAGTCATCGTCGGCACTGATGCCTTCGGTCGGATAGACATCGGTCACGGGTTCCGATGCATCAGGCTTCGCCTTGGCATCCGCAGCCGCCGCATCCAATAAAGCGTCTATGTCATCCGCATCATCCGCGAGATCGACAGAGACTGACTTGGCCACTGGTGCCGAAGCCGCCAACAAGGCATCCACATCAAAGTCGTCTGTATCGGTGCTGCCGCCCTGCGTCGGTTCGACATCCGCCGGCGTTTGCTCCGCTGCGACGCTAACCGCTGTTGCGGACTCGGCAGGTTTCGACTTGGCATCCGCGGCAGCCTTATCCAACAAGGCATCGATGTCGTCCTCGTCTTCAGCGAGGTCGACGGCGGCATTCTCAGCTGCAGATGCCGTATCCAACACATCCTCAACACTGGAATCCGCTACGTCGCTTGCAGCTTCCGTGGTTACGGTTTCAGACTCCGCACCTGCGGGTGATTCCAGACTTTCGATGTGCTTTTGAAGTGATTCCACTTTTTCGCGCAAGTTGTCGTTTTCATCTTCAAGTACCATGACACAACTGCTTAAATCATTATTGGTGCGCTGGATCTTGTTGATGATTTCAGCAAGCTCCTTGGTCTTACCTGAATCCGATGGCAAATTCCGTAGCAAGTTCTGCAGATTGCCGATGGTGCGTTGCTGGTTGCCGACGAGGTCGCGCAGCATATCGGAATCGGGACTTGCAGCATCCACTTGTTTCCCACGATTTTCGCGGGCTTCACGCTTGATCCTGGCATTCTCTTCTTCCATTGCATCCAGATGACGCTGCAATTCCTTGCCTTGCTTTTCAGCATCACCCAGTTTGCGCATGGCCGCCTTCAGCTCGTCCGAATCACCGCCATGCTCTTCTAATAACTCCCGTAGTTCGTGCATAACATCATGCTGATTACTGACTACGTTACGCAGAAAATCGACCTGCCCGCGCAGTTTTTCTTCTTCACTGAGTTTTGTCGATACGGGTGCATCGGCTGCGGCATCTGCGGCCGCCTCGTCAGTTTCCGGCGGCGACTTAGTATGCTGGACCAGACCGGCCAGCAGTGCCTGCATACCCTCGACGACCGACTTGCGCTGGGTCTCGACATCACGTTCAGCCGCCAGACTCTGGACATCCAATTCCAGCTGCAGAAATTGATGTCGCGCGGCCAGCATCTGACGCGTGACATCAGCAGTATCCTCCGCAGCCTGTTCATCCTGAACTTGCGGGTCTTCGCCCAACAGGATGCTGGACTGCTCCAACTGCTCGCGCAGAAAATCGGCATAAGCAGGCAGCGGCTCGGAGACTCCACCTTCTTGCTTGACAACTGTGTTTTCTATTTCTTTGCTGGTCTCGTTCTTAACCTTGTCCAGTTCCTTGCTCAAGGACTCGGCTTTGCGCTGCGCGGCGCGCCACTTGAATGTCATGAGCGCCCCTAACACGACCAGGACTATCAGAAACTCAAGCAGTCCAAACAGCACAAAGGGATTTAAAGAAATAGCCATCGGTGCGAATTATTTCTCTTCGTCCGCGTCTGCTTCAGTGGCATCAGCGGCAGCCTTGGCGGCCTTGCGTTTGCGCCAGAACAGGAATCCACCCACACCAGCCGCAATGACAATATTGACCAGTACGAACAAGGAAACCATTAGCCCTATATTCATACCTTCTTCAGGCAGCGGCTCTTCCTTGATGCTCTCTTCGCTAACCGGCGGCGCCTCTGCAGGTGTTTCCACTACGGGTTCAGGTTCCGGTACCGGCTCCACCACGGGGGCTGGTTCCGGCATGGGTGGCTGTGTCGTGTCGACGGTCGGTGTCGCCACGCTGACAATAATGGACTTTTCACGCTGGAAATTCGGATTCTTGGCGATCACGCGGACCTGATGCTGGCCGGGTTGAGCAAAGGCCAGGAGATTGCTGTAGACACCATCACCCGCTGCACGATCACCTGTCATACCCGCATCGGCGAGCGGTGTTTCGGCCGCTTTCCCGTCGGGCTGAATGATTTCCAGCATGAAGGTGGTTTGCGCCAGGATTTCCGGTTTCGTGATCACCTCGCCGTTATCATGCAGCCAGGCCTCTGAGGTCTGTTCCGCATCGACATAAATCGGCGCCTCACCGACGCGCGCATCCACGCCAAGCTTGGTCACCACGTAGGCGCGGTCGCCCCGGTTATCGCTATAAACCAGCTTCCATTGACCCGCCGGCGGTTTTTCGACCGTAATCATGTCGAACTGCTCGGACTTGAACCAACGCACCGCATTGCCCGCATTAGCAGCGACAATCTTGCGACCATCCGGCATTAATAAATTGATTTCGACATCCGCGCTGGCCTTCGAGGCAACCACCGTCACCTCTTCAACGGCCGTATCGACCATGAAACTGCCCTCGTCCATCGGCAGCATATCCGGCTGTTTTGCGCTCTCGAAAATCTGACTGAAGACCTGATGCAGTTCCCGGTCGTTGGACGCCATGCGCGACAGCGCCGCGGTCTGTTCGGAAATCTGCTCCATGAGAGGCATATCGGAGGCTTCGGTAAAGGCGATGGTGTACACCTCGATACCTTCCTGCACCAGGGTGGCGAGCATCTCGCTGCGGATCTTTTCGATCAGCGCCTTATCCTGCTCGAAGTCGCCGGTATCCATCTTGCCGTCCGACATCAACACCAGCATGCGCCGACGCTTGCTGTCGCCCTCGCGTTTGAGCATTTCATAGCCCTTGGCGAGTGCCGCATAAAGATTGGTGTAGGCACCCTTGGCGGACACCTTTTCCACACTGGCGAGCAGTTCAGCCTGGTGTTGTTTGTCAGCCTGGGTTAAATGCGCAATCGGGTAGCCATTGTCGCTGAAGCTGATCAGGCCGACGCGGTCGCTACTGCTCAGCAGAGAGATGAACATTTTGGCGGCCGGCACACGCAGGCGACGCGGGTCGGTTTGTTTCATGCTGCCGGAACTGTCTATGACCAGCACGGCGTCCACACCATGGCTGTCTTCCGCAGCGCTCAGTGGCAACATCCAGCCACAGAGCAACAGAATCCCGACGCTCCTCAGAAACCAGTGCAGGCCATGGAGTTGTCCAGTTGCTGCCCGTGAATGCCGTTTGCCCATCATCCCAAAAACTCCTTATTCTGCTTTATATCAATGCATTACACCCGTTATGCTCACTCTGTGCAGCGCGGCATTGGTCGGTGCGTTCGGAGGGGGGGTCGCCCTCATCGTCACGCCGTCATTAAGATATAGCTTAGATTCAAGGCTTTAATTGCAAGACCTGAGCCAATACCAGAGTCGATAGCCCAAAACGGGCCTCAGCGGCGCACCAAACGGTACAGCTGTTCCTGCAGATGGCTCAGGCCACGGGCCTGGAAACGGGGGTTTTCAGCGAGGATGTCGATACTCGCGAGAGGACGTATCTCGAAGTCAGCCGCAAACAGCTGCTCCACGCCAGTGGCGGAAATGGCAAACGGCGGTCCGTCCATTTCTGCCTGAGGATAATCCAGCGAGACCAGAAACGAAGCGACACCGGTGGGTATGAGCTTGGCCATCTGTTGCGCATAGGCCGCACGCATCCTGGGTGATAACGCAATCAGGGATGCACGGTCATAGACACCGGCAATATCACCTAACTGCTCGGGTTGAAGGCTGAAGTAATCACCCATGAGGATAACAATCTCACCGGCTGAGTAGCGACTGTAGCCAGCCAGCTCTTGCCGCTGCGGTTGCAACCCGTTTTCTGTGAAGAAAGCTTCGACGGCCAGGGCGCTGATCTCGACCCCGATAACCTTGAATCCCTGACTCGCCAGCCAGAGCATATCGCGACTCTTGCCACACAGCGGGACGAATACCGTACCACCTGCCGGGATGTTGAGCCGCGGCCAATACGTCTGTAAATACGCATTAACCTCGGCCTGGTGAAAACCTATCTCATTTGCTTTCCATCGGGCATGCCAGAAATCGTGATCCACAAGCTGTTCCTTTTTATCCTGTAAACACGGCTATGAACGCAAACGTAGTGCGATGAACTATCGCCCATTGCTGTCCCAGTATCCCCTCTCCCCCAGGGAGAGGGTTAGGGTGAGGGTGCTCAAAATAGAAAACTGCTTGAAGAGATGCCCTCATCCTGTCCTTCTCCCTGGGGGAGAAGGGACCCTTCGTTTTTCGCCCGCAGTAATGAGCCACCGGAGCGGGGTTTGCAACACCGCAAAGACGCGCTAGATGCATTTTGAGATAGGTGCTAACAGTGGGGTAGCTCTAGTACCTTAACATCCGGATAATCGCCGGCATGACAGAACACCACCCTTCGCACCAAAACCACCTGCAACGCGTGCGTGCGCAATCCGGTTTAGCCGGGGCATTGCTGACGATCGTGCCCGCATCGGCCATTATTGCCAGTGACGAATCCCTGCATCCTTATGAATGCGATGGCCTGTCAGCCTATCGTGCCCTGCCGCTGGCCGTCGTGTTGCCCGAAACCGTCGACCAGGTGCAGGCGATTCTGAAACTCTGCCATGCGCGTCAGATCCCGGTCGTCGCGCGTGGCGCCGGTACCGGACTCTCCGGAGGCGCCCTGCCACACAGTGACGGGCTGGTCCTGAGTCTCGCGCGCTTCAGCAACATCCTCTCTATCGACGCCGATGCGCGCATTGCACGCGTACAACCCGGTGTGCGCAATCTGGCCATCTCTGACGCGGCCAAGGCCTACGGACTTTATTATGCGCCGGACCCTTCCTCGCAGATCGCCTGCAGTATTGGCGGTAATGTAGCCGAGAATTCCGGTGGTGTGCACTGTCTGAAATACGGTCTCACCGTGCACAACATCCTGCGTCTGGAAATATTGACCATTGAGGGTGAGAAACTGGTAATCGGCAGCGAGGCGCTCGACAGCGCCGGTTATGACCTGCTCGCACTCATGACCGGCTCGGAAGGCATGCTGGGCGTCATCACGGAAATCACTGTGCGATTGCTGCCGATTCCCGACCGTGCCCAGGTTATTCTTGCCGCTTTCGATGACATCGAAAAGGCCGGTCAGGCGGTGGGCGACATTATCGCGGCCGGCGTGATTCCGGCCGGACTGGAAATGATGGACCGGCTGGCCATCCAGGCCGCGGAGGATTTCGTGCATGCGGGATATCCGCAATGCGAAGCGATCCTGTTGTGTGAAGTCGACGGCACCAACGAAGAAGTCTCCGAGCATATCGCCAGCGTCCGCGCATTACTGCTGGAATCCGGCGCCATCGAAGTGCGTACCGCAGTCGACGAGGACGAGCGTCTGCGTTTCTGGAAAGGACGCAAGGCGGCCTTTCCGGCCGTTGGTCGAATCTCACCCGATTACTATTGCATGGATGGCACCATACCGCGTCGGCACCTGCCACACGTGCTGAAACGTATTACCGAACTCTCCCAGGAATATGCGCTGCCCGTCGCGAATGTCTTTCATGCCGGCGACGGCAATCTGCACCCACTGATTCTTTACGATGCCAACAAGCCCGGCGAACTCCAGCGCACCGAGGAATTCGGCGGCAAGATCCTGGAACTCTGCGTCGAAGTCGGCGGCACCATCACCGGTGAGCATGGCGTCGGCATGGAAAAGATCGATCAGATGTGTGTGCAATTCGCGGCTGCGGAATTACAGCAGTTCCATGCCGTGAAGGCCGCATTCGATCCTGAGGGTCTGCTGAATCCCGGCAAGGCCGTGCCCACCCTGCACCGCTGTGCCGAATTCGGCGCCATGCATGTGCATCATGGCAAGCTGGCGCATCCTGAGTTGGAGCGGTTTTGAATGATTTATTTTGAACCGCAAAGGCGCAGAGACGCAAAGAAAAGCGTTTTAAATGTGCCATGCAGTTGGGTGCTCTCAATCCATAGATTATTTATTCGATACTTGTTGCTTCGGGAAACTCTAATCAATCCGTCATTCCGGCGTATGCCGGAATCCAGTGCCTTGAATCACATGGATTACTCGCTGCGCTCGCCCTGCCGGCCGCCTAAACGGCGTTCAACGCGCTGCGCGCTTTTGTCCGGCATACGCCGGAATGACGGCTCGATAATGAGTAAAAGGTGCGTGATTTTATACGCGCATAACACAACAATTTCTTTCTTTGCGCCTCTGCGCCTCTGCGGTTCAAACCTTCTTGGCGTCCTTGGCACCTTGGCGGTTCAAACCCCAGTTCCCATAAACCATGTCTGACAATACCGCCACTGAATCCATCATCGAGCAGGTGCGTAGCGCTGCCGCCGCTAAAACTCCGCTGGTCATCCGCGCCGGTGGCAGCAAGGATTTCCTGGGTCGTCATACCCAAGGGACACAACTGGATATCAGTGCAGTGCGCGGTATTGTGCGATACGAGCCCACTGAGCTGGTGATCACCGCGCGTGCAGGGACACCGTTATCAGAGATCGAAGCCGCGTTGGCCGAACGCGGCCAGATGCTGGCCTTCGAACCGCCGCATTTCGGCCCGACAGCGACGCTCGGCGGCACCCTTGCTTGCGGTCTGTCGGGACCGGCACGTCCATTTCGTGGCTCCGCGCGCGATTTCGTGCTCGGTATGAAAATCATCAACGGCGCGGGCGAGCATCTCAGCTTCGGCGGCGAAGTGATGAAGAACGTAGCCGGTTATGATGTCTCGCGGCTGATGTGTGGTGCCTATGGGACCCTCGGTGTGCTTATGGAAATCTCGCTCAAGGTGCTGCCGCTTCCCGCGGTGGAAAGCTATTTACACCTGGAACTCGACGCCGAATCTGCGTTGACAGATATGGCCAACTGGCAGCGAGATGCACTACCAGTGTCCGGCTTGTGCTACGACGGCGATCGTTTGCATGTTCGTTTATCCGGCGCAGACCAGGCCGTGGCTGCCGCACGACGTCGCATGGGTGGAGAACCGGACCCGCGTGGGGCACAGTTCTGGGAACACCTACGTGAACAACAAAGTGCCTTCTTTACCAGTGCTGGCGACCTTTGGCGAGTTTCTGTTCCGAGCAATACCAGGCGTATCGCTGTCCAAGGCAAACAACGCATCGACTGGGGCGGCGCGCTGTACTGGCTCAAGACCGATGCGTCCGCGGAGAGTATTTTCACAATGGCGGCTGCGGCCGGTGGTCATGCCATGCGTTTTCGTGGCTCAGACCGCGATACGGTTTTTCAACCCCTGCCTGCCGGACTGCTGGCCCTGCATAAACGCCTGAAGCTGGCCTTCGATCCGCACGGTATTTTCAATATCGGGCGCATGTATCCGGAAATGTAAATCAATCTATGCAAACAACACTCACCGCTGCCGTTCTGAGTACCCCTGAAGGTCAGGAGGCCGATGCCATTTTGCGCAGCTGTGTCCATTGCGGATTCTGCACGGCCACCTGTCCCACGTATCAACTGCTCGGCGATGAGCTCGACGGTCCGCGCGGACGCATCTATCTCATCAAGCAGATGCTGGAAGGCCAACCGGTGACGCGTGATACCCAGATTCATCTGGACCGCTGTCTGACCTGCCGCGCCTGCGAAACCACCTGCCCTTCCGGTGTGCGTTACGGGCGTCTGGCGGACATCGGTCGCGGTATCGCCGAACAACGTGTCGCACGCCCCCTCACTGAACGCGTTTTCCGTCGTTTGTTGCGCGGCGTACTGCCGCATCCAAACCGCTTCGGCAGTCTGTTACGGCTTGGCCAGCACGTACGGCCGCTGTTGCCCAAGTCACTACGCACAAAGATTCCACCGCCACAGGCCGTTGGTGAATGGCCGACTGCGCAGCATACACGGCGCATGCTGGTACTGGCCGGCTGCGCACAATCCAGCACCACACCAAACACCAATGCCGCTGCAGCGCGCGTGCTGGATCGATTGGGAATATCACTGATCACGGCACCAACCGCCGGTTGCTGTGGGGCATTGAGTCATCACCTCAGCGCCGAAACAGAAGCATTGAATTTCATGCGTCGCAATATCGATGCCTGGTGGCCCTATATTGAGCAAGGCATAGAAACCATTGTGATGACTGCCAGTGGTTGCGGGGTGATGGTCAAGGAATATGGTCCTTTACTTGCGCATGACCCGGGCTATGCAGATAAAGCTGCGCGGATCTCTGCATTGACACGCGACCTGAGTGAGGTGCTTGCAGCAGAAGATCTGACCAAGCTGGGTAATTTCGGGAAGAACCGTCGCATCGCCGTTCACGCACCCTGCACATTGCAACATGGCCAAAATTTGCCGGGGGCCGTAGAGGGCCTCCTGACTAACCTGGGTTTTGAACTGACCGAGGTGCGCGACAGTCATCTGTGCTGCGGCTCCGCCGGCAGCTATTCGCTGTTACAGCCGAAACTCTCGCAACAACTGCGCGACAACAAACTGGATGCCCTGCAAAGCGGGAAGCCGGAATTGATCGTGACGGCCAACGTGGGCTGTCAATTACATTTGGCGAGCGGCAGCGAGGTGCCGGTGCGACATTGGATTGAGTTGTTGGATGACTAAACAATAGGGTTCAGAGACGGCACAGTACTGTCTGAAACAAGATTGAAACTCGGATGGTGGAAGCCGCCATTGACCCGAATGGCATTTACTTAAGGTCAGTCTGATTAGTTAGGTACAACTGTCATCCCGGCGAATGCCGGGATCCAGAACACGCCTCTGTGGGTGCACCCTGGATTCCGGCCTGCGCCGGAATGACGAAATAACGAGAGCATGGCCTTAAGTCATGCCATTCGGCCCAGCCCCACTGCTGTCCCACATAAATATTGTTCGCGCATCGGTGACACTGTGAATTGCAGGCGCTAACTCATTTAACGACGACAGAGGACATGGAAGTCTCTGTTGGCGAAAAAAGAATAATCCCTTCTCCCTCCCGGGAGAAGGCCAGGATGAGGGGATTAATATTCAAGCAGTTTTCTATTTTGATCCCCTCTCCCCAACCCTCTCCCGGGAGGGAGAGGGAGTTTGTGGGACAGCAGTGGCCCAGCCCCCATTAATTCACCGAACTCCGATCAGTGCTGATGCCCACCCGGTCCATGGACATGGCCATGTTCCATCTCTTCTTTGGTCGGATCGCGCACGTCAACAATCGTCACATCGAAATTCAGCGTCTGACCGGCCAGCGGATGATTACCGTCCACGGTGACATGGGTATCGTTCGCGTCAACCACGGTGACGACATGCACGCGGTCACCGTCGCTGGCATGGAACTGCATGCCGACCTGGATGCCTTCCTGGGTATCGAACATCTCACGCGGAACTTGCTGTTGCATCGAGTCGTCACGTTCGCCGTAGCCTTCACTCGGTTGAACAGTGACTTTGAGGGAATCGCCGGCTTGTTTGCCATCCAGCGCATTCTCCAGACCCGGGATGATGTTGTTCATGCCCTGAATGTAGGCCATGGGCTCACCATCCTTGGAGCTGTCAATGACAGCACCCTGATCATTCGTCAGGGTGTAATCAATGACCACAACCTTGTGCTTGGCTACTTGCATAACGGTTCACCTGTCAAAAAAAGAAGGCGACAGTTTAGAGGTTTAGACTGCGCCTGCCAATGACAGGAATAGAAAGGTGGATACCGCAGGGATCAGACAGATTCCAGAAACCATTTCAGGACTTCGTCGTCTTGCTTAGAAATATCAATAATATGGAAGCCTATCCAATAATGTTCGCCATCATCGGTGGGATTACTCCATAGACTCTCCGCGCCAAAATAGGCGGTATCGACCCCCTGAATGACTTTTGGCAAGGCCAGGCTCAATTGAAACACTGAATTCATGGGTACTGGCTCACGCGACAGCACCATGAAGCCGTCGCTGGAGATATTCGCCAAATCACCGATCATATGACCGGTATTAACGTCGACCACCGCAAGCCGGGTGGCGATTTCCTTGCGCAGCGTTTTGCGTAAATCCGATGACATAATCCCCCCAGGAAGTGACTGGCAGTGCTGTTTGTTTATTAGGGCCTGTTAACACTATCCGCGCCGTGGCGACGGAGGCCCGTTTGCCGCGAGCCAAGGCGTACTGAGCGCGGTGTACTCGACGTACATAAGCGAGGTGCAACGCAGGATCGCGGCAAACGGGCACCGTCCCCCATAGATATCCAAAAGGGGGTTGCGCCCCAAAAGGCGCCATGCCGCGTTGCTCGTCGTTCATTTGGAATCACCAAACTTCTCTCCTCGCGCCTTGCCTGGCGCCTTTTGGGGCTGCAACGCCATGGCGCGGAT
>JAHJQQ010000018.1 GCA_018819175.1 Gammaproteobacteria bacterium | reverse complement strand
GGTAATCAGTTGACTGACATTGGTTCTGGCATCGATCAAATGCCGGGGTTAACCGCGCTGGATCTCAGCGATAACCGCCTCACCTATCTCCCCGGACTGAATGGACTCCAACGGCTGACCGAACTGAACCTGTCGAACAATGCCGGCATCGAGTTCAATCAGGTCGCGCCGGTCATCGCCAGTAACACCCGCCTGACGCACCTGGGCTTAGGTGGCATCGCGCTTACGGATCTCTATCAGATACCTTTAAATGATCCCTATAAACTGCTGGAGTTAGATGTCAGTCACACCGGTATCAACAACACCGCCAGACTCTATGAGTTCCCTCAGCTATGCCGCCTCAACCTCAGTAATAATCAACTCACCAGCATCGACGGGCTGGACCCGCTCCGGTATTTAACTGAATTGAACCTGTCGAATAACGCCGGCATCGACGTCAACGCCGTGCTGCCGATCCTCGCCAATAACGTCCGCCTGACCCACCTGGGTCTGGGCGGCATTGCGATAGCCGACCTCAATCAATTACCCCTGCACAACCCGCAGACCGGTCGCGACTATGCGCTTGTGGAGCTTGATATCAGCCGCACCGGCATCACCGATCTGAATCGCCTGAATTCATTCCCCGGATTACGGCGGCTCAATCTCAGCGGCAATCAACTCACCACGCTCGGTAGTCCACCCGTGATCCTGGCAATGCCGGGGTTGATCGCACTCGACCTCAGCGATAACCACCTTATCAACACAGATGGCCTTGAGCAGCTTCGCTATCTTACCGAGCTGAACCTGTCCAATAACAATGGCATCGACATCAACGCCGTACTGCCGATCCTGAGCAACAACACCGGCCTGACCCATATTGGTTTGGGTGGTATCGCCATCGCGGATCTGTATCAATTGCCCTTGCATAATCAGATGACCAACCGGGACTACGATCTGATCGAGCTGGATATCAGTAATACCGGCATTACCGATCTGACGCGCCTCGCGGCGTTCCCGCACCTGCGCAACCTCAACCTCAGCGGCAACCAGCTCACGACACTCGGTAATCCGTCCATATTCGATCAGTTGCTCTGGCTCAATACCCTGGATCTGAGCGATAACAATCTCACAGACATAAACGGTCTGGGTGCGTTCGATTATCTGGCCGAGCTGAATCTGTCCGGCAACACCCAGCTGCAGTGCGACGATCTTGATTATCTGGGCTCGCTGTATGGCAGTTCGTCTGTGCTGCGACCCGCAGGCTGTCTGTATTTTAATCCGCCGTCCGTGCAGATCCTGACGCCGGAACCCAATACCGAAATCACCGCCAACCGACTTTTCACACTGAGTGGCATGGCAACCGATATTGAGGACGGTTCGCTCAACAGCGTCATTCAATGGCAGTCGAGTCTCGCCGGCGTACTGGGAAGCGGGGCGGACATTCAAATCAGACTGAACGCCGGCACACACACCATTACCGCCAGCGTGACGGACAGTCATACCAATAGCAGCAGCGTAACCGTGAGTGTGCAGGTTGTTGACGGACCGGACGGCGATCTGAATGGCGACGGCAGCGTGAATGCCGCGGATGTCCTGCTGGGAACACAGGCATTGACGAGCAATACGCCCTTGACCGCCTATCAAATGCTGCACGGCGACGTTGCCCCGCTGGTTAATGGAATCCCCGCCCCGGACGGGCAGTTCAACGCCGGTGATCTGCTGGTCATTCAGCGCAAGGCGATTGGCGCGATAGATTTCTAGCCTTAGCCACTAACGCTGATTGTTCCATTGGTTTCAGCGATGGGCAGGCGTGTGGTTGAAGCAGTATTCGCCAAGCGTACGTTCGCCGCCAGCGTCGACGGCGAGCAGGCGCATGCGCAGCGTGACAGCCGGCAGTGCGCGCAACTCGTCTATATTCGAGACAAACACCACGCCATCACTCTCGGCATTGAAGGGGATATCCTCCTACCGCCTGGCTATCGTGTCGTCGTTGCCGAGGGTCAGCATATCGAGGCGCGTTACCTTGTCGAGCGGTGCCTCCAGGTGTGCCACGACAAAATCATCCTCGGGTGTCACCGTGCAGTTCACCGAGCCATTGAGCGGCACGTGATACTCACGCACCTTCCGGCCGTTTGCCGACAGCCTGCGCACGAAATCTTCATTGATGATGGCACTCACACCACTTCTATGTGTCAGCGCGCGCACCGCGTGCGCCAGCGTCGTCAGCTGCTCAAGCCGGCCACTGCATACGCCGCAGCCGAGATAGTGTTCCTCGATCTGCGTCGCAGCGTCGGGCTCTAGCTCGCCAAGCCAGTAGGCCAGCAACCTGTCCCAATCCAACGGTGCAAGACAATTCATTCAGTCTCTCCAGTGACGCACGTCCGCAGACGCGCGAGGCCACGGTGGCGGATGACGCGCACATTCGCCGGGCTCAGGTCCAGTTCGCGGGCCAGTGCGTCGGCGGGCATATCGTCATAGAACGTCAGCAGCAGAACGGTGCGCTCGCGTTCCGGCAGGCATTCCAGGCAGTGTGCCAATCGTGCGCTATCGATATCCGGGGCAGGCGTTTCCGGCGGCAATAATGCCTCGCCGTAGGTTTCCAGCAATCGTTCACGCCGCGCATGTCCGCGCCGCAGATCCAGCAACAGCAGGCGGCAGATACCGAACACAAAGGACGCCAGCTGCTCCGGTTCACGCAAGGCCCCGGCGCGCAGACGTTCGATCATCAGGAGCATCACCTGCTGCATGAGATCCGCGGCAGCCGCGTCGTCGCGCAGATGCCGCAACCCGTAGAGGCGCACGCGTGGCGCCAGCCGCCGACACAGCTCGGACTCCGCCTCGGGATCGCCCGCGGCCACGCGGCGCGCCAGTGTGGCGTCATCCGGCGGGGTTTCAGGTTCTGGAGAGAGCATATCGGCAGCATATTCCGCCCTCCTGGTCATTTCGTTACACATCCAGGCACACCCAACCAAACCAGGCAAGGAGGTCACCGTGATAACCAACACACAATCCGGCACCAATATCCAAGAGATCGCTGACGGTATTTATCGCATCAACACCCCCATTGAAATGCAGGGAGGCGCCTTCAGCTTCAACCAGTATCTGATTGTCGACGACAAACCCATGCTGTTCCATACCGGCCCGCGCCGTATGTTCCCGCTGGTGCGGGAGGCCATCACCGGGATAATGCCACCCGAGCGGCTGAGCTACATCGGCTTTTCACATTTCGAGGCCGACGAATGCGGCTCGCTGAATGAGTTTCTGGCGCTGGCGCAGGAATCCGTACCGGTCTGCAGCCGGGTTGCGGCGATGGTATCAGTGAACGATGTCGCCGATCGCGCACCGCTGGCGCTGGCTGACGGGGAAACACTGGATCTCGGAAAGCATGCGCTACGCTGGTTCGACACGCCGCATCTGCCGCACGCCTGGGAGTGCGGCTTCATGTTCGACGAAGCCACACGCACGCTGCTGTGTGGCGATCTTTTCACACAAGGCGGGAAAGGCAGTACGGCTCTGGTCGAGACCGACATACTGGGGCCGAGCGAGGCATTCCGTGTCGCGATGGACTATTACTCGCACTGTCCCAATACCGGCGAGATGCTCGAACGCCTGGCCGCAGAAGCGCCGACCACGCTCGCCTGCATGCACGGCAGCGCCTGGCGCGGTGACGGTGGTGCGCTGCTGCAGGCACTCGCGAAGTCGGTCGAACAGCGTCGGTCCCTGGCGGCATAAGAAACGTAACGCATAGTCAGCGGATCGTGTGATGGATGGATTGAAAAGGGGATAGAGTGATTATTTTCTGATCAGCGCATATGCTGCTCAATATTTAATCTTTCCGTCCCCTTTATCGAAGAATTAATCATGACTGATAAAGCCACGCCTTGCCCTGAGGAAAGGTAAGTGGGTAATTCCAGCGAATAGTGGAATCAATTTCCTCTTCCCCTCAATTCGATTGTCCAGTCGCCGAAGGATTGCCTTAATAACCGAATCTACTTAAAAATTCCGGAGAGATATCGGCTTTCTTGCGGCCGGCAATAGCGAAGTAGTACAACGGCTTTCCTTCAATGGAAAGACGGTGGCGATAACGCTCAAGATGATAGAGATCAAGATATTCGGAGAAGATAAGTTCACGCATCATGCGTGAGAAGCCAGAGGTGTCGCTGTTGTTGAGAAAGGTTTCCTTGATATTGAAGGCGACCCAGCCCTGACTTTGAATGATATTGAATGCCTCGATGAACGCCTGGGGAGGAATATCGCCGAATCCCAGTGCTGCCACGGTAGTCATGCAATCAAATGACCAGGAGGCAATGGATTCCCGCTGTTCCGCATTTATGTTGCAAAAATCCTCTATATAATAGGCGTCATAAACGCCCGGACGGTCGCGTTCCGTGGCGTCATAGGCCTCTGGAATAATATCGACACCGACCAATCTCGCCAGACCACGCTTCTTCAGTTCCTCGCCCATGAGGCCATTTCCGGCGCCAAGATCCAGCACGCGCAGTTCACCGAAGTTCTCATGCGATTGCGATACCGAAGACTCGAGGATGGATGCGACTTTGCTGGGCGATACGCACTTAAGCCGGTCATAGAACAACTGTTCATATAAGCCGGGAATCTTGTAGATCTCATTGTAATCGTGAAACCGGATTTTTCGCGTGATGTCGCCTTCCAGGAGGTTGAAATACACTTCGTCCTGGCCGAGCTCAGTCGCGCGTATTGATGGAAACTGGATTCTGTGATGTTTCTGCATGAGTGGTTTTCCTTAATTATGTAATTTCATTGAGATGGGATGTGCAGTCGCGAGCAATCAGACAACTGCGAGCCAGCCTTTGAGGCCACGCATGATCATTTCAATGGCGAAGGTGCCAACGACCAGTGCCGTCACGCGCCCGGCGGTTTCAATATAGCGATCCACCAGTTTTTCATTTCGTTCGCGTACATAATCATGCAGATATTTCAGTGCAATGATCACCATGACGCTGGCCATAACGGCCAGGATTACAGCCATCACAGCGTTGAAGGGTGAAAGCCGCTTGCCGATCACGATGCTTGCGCCGATTGTGCCGGGCCCGATCATGACAGGCATGGCGATGGCGCCGGCAAGATGCTGTGAGTCGCCACGCAGCGCTGCAATAGCCGAATTGCCGTCGAATACGAAGCGCAGCGCGATGAGCAGGAAAACGATCCCACCGAAGACCTCAAAAGACGCAAACTGAGCCTGTAGAATGTCACGGAATAAAACATCACCCAGCAGCGCCACGGCCACGAACACGAGTGAACTAATAATACCCGCGCGAAACACCACGCTTCGGAACGTCTCCGGCGGTAGCTTTGCGAACACGTCGATCATGTAAACGACAAGCAGGAAGGGATTGAGCAAGATGAAAAGCAGTGCGGATGTTTTTATTAAATCAGACATTACAACTCTAAAATTATCGGACTATGGTCTCGTCCAGACATCGCCTGAGCCGAGAATATTGCCGGCGGGTTTGTAACTGAACCCGACGGAGTCGATCGATCGATATCATAAGTCCGTGTCAGAAACTGGACTTGATACGCAAGAATGACTGAGGAGGCAGCAAATGAAGCCGCCTTTGATACCGCAGAAGGTTAAACTGATTAGTGGCGGCGCCAACAGCGCCAGACCCCGATCTGATTATAAAGTTATATGACAGACAATCAATAATAAATCCTGTAATAATCTTGCGCAGGGCGGATTACCCCTGTATTCAGACATGCAAATCATAGCTTCAGCCGGTAAACGACGCCAAATATCAACGTAAATAGCAGAATTATTTATCCGGGCCGAGAGAGTAATTCTTTCTGATAGCAAGAAGAGTTACTCTCACTCTGATTGTAAGCGTTCAACCCCGCAATGCCTTGGCGTGATAGGCGAGATGTTCGCCGATGAACGTCGCGATGAAATGGTAGCTGTGGTCGTAACCCTCCTGCATGCGCAGGGTGAGGTCCCCGCCGCGTGCGGCGTACGCCGCTTGCAGATCCTGCGGGAACAGGTGTTCGGCCAGGAACTCATCGTTAGTCCCTTGATCGATCAACGCCGCCATCGGTTTCGCGCCGGCCAGGATCAGTTCAGTGGCATCGTAGGCCTTCCACTGTGTCACATCATCCCCCAGATACGCGCCGAAGCAGCCCTTGCCCCACGGGCTTTTGAGTGGATGGCAGATGGGTGAAAACGCAGACACGGATCGGTAGGCATTGGTTTCCTTCAACGCGCAGATCAATGCCCCGTGACCGCCCATGGAATGTCCGCAGATGGATTTGACGCCGGGCAGCACCGGCAGATTGGCTTCGATCAAGGCCGGCAGTTCATCAGTGACATAGTCATACATATGATAATGCGTCGACCAGGGCGCTTGAGTGGCGTTGACATAAAAACCGGCGCCCTTGCCCAGATCGTAGCGCGCCGGTTCATCGGGAATGTCGTCACCGCGCGGGCTGGTGTCCGGAAAGATCAGCGCCAGTCCGAGTTCGGCGGCATAGCGTTGCGCGCCCGCCTTGGTGCGGGCATTGTCATCGGTGCAGGTCAGTCCCGACAACCAATACACGGCCGGCACTTTCCCGGTAGCCGCCTGCGGTGGCAAATACACCGAAAACCTCATGCTGCAATGACAGCTTGCGGACGCATGCTCATAGCGGTTCAGCCAGCCGCCAAATTCTTTGACGCTTTCAATCTGTTTCATAATCAATGTCCGTGATGCTTTATTTACCTGTCATTGCGAGCGTGGCGCGGCAATCTCCCGGCCTGTGCGCAATACCTGTCACGCTGTTCCTCGCAATGACGGCCTGAATCAATGGGTCAGATGTCACTGCTGTCCCAGTAACTCCCTCTCCCTCCTGGGAGAGGGTTGGGGAGAGGGTGTCAAAATAGAAAACTACTTGAATATTAATTCCCTCTTCCTGGCTTTCTCCCGGGAGAGAGAAGGGATTATTCTTTGCTCGACGACAGCGACTCCCATGTCCTCCGTCGTCGTTAAATGGGTTTGCACCCGCAATTCTCAGTGTCACCTAAGGAACCTCTGATTAATTTGATCAAGCGAGCAGATGCAAGGCGCAGACGGGTGACTCGAAGCGCAGCGGAGAGAACGGCGCTAGCCGGCCCGAAGGGCGAGGTGCGTGTAGCACCGAGTAAAAAACGGAGTTTACACG
>JAHJQQ010000017.1 GCA_018819175.1 Gammaproteobacteria bacterium | reverse complement strand
TCATTTACGCTGTGTAAACTCCGTTTTTTACTCGGTGCTGCGCACCTCGCCCTTCGGGCCGGCTGGCGCCGTTCTCTCCGCTTCGCTTCGAGTCGCCCGTCTGCGCCTTGCATCTGCTCGCTTGATCAAATTAATCAGAGGTTCCTAAGGACTGCTGCCATGACAACTGTTCAAAATGAAGTAAAGGTGTGGGACCCGCTGGTGCGGGTGTTCCATTGGCTATTGGTGCTGGCCTTTTTTACAGCCTATTTCACGGAGGGTGAGGATGCGACGCTGATTGTGCATACCTGGGCCGGGTATACCGTTGCGGGCCTGATTCTGGTGCGCGTGATCTGGGGCGTCATAGGTACGCGGCACGCACGCTTCAGTGATTTTGTGAACCGCCCTGCGGTGGTCAAAGACTATCTGTTGAGCGTATTGCGGCTGCATCCACGCCGTTACCTGGGTCACAATCCGGCCGGCGGCCTGATGATCATTGCATTACTGATCAGTTTGTTCGCCACGGTCAGTTCCGGTATGAGCCTGTATGCTATCGAGGAACAGGCCGGTCCGTTGGCAGCATGGCTGGGCGGGCTGGGTGAATTCTGGGAAGAGATCTTCGAGGGCGTGCACGAGTTCTTCGCCAATTTCACCCTGTTCCTGGTGGTGGTGCATGTGGCCGGGGTGCTGGTTGAAAGTCTGCTGCACAGTGAGAATCTGGTGCGGGCCATGATTACCGGCCGCAAGCAGGAACAGCTTTGACAGCATTGCGGCATACCCGGTTTAGGTCGCGTGCCCTGGAACGAATGGGAAGAGCGGGATGAACAGAGCATTTTTTAGCACGGTGCTGATGTTGCTGTCGATGAGCGAAGCCGTTGTCGCGAGCAGCGATGATCAGGATCGTGCGCGCGCATTGAGGTCGGCAGGGACTATCGTGCCCTTGGAACAGATTATCGATCAAGTGCGCGCACGGCGGATCGAGCGCATCCTGGAGGTGGAATTGGAATCCAGGGGCGCAGGTCATTATTATGAAATCGAAGCGTTGGACGATCAGGGCCGGGTGCGTAAACTGGAATACGATGCCACCACCGGACGTTTGGTGAAAGAACAGGACGACGACTGAGACAGGAGTTGTCATACCAGGGAGACTTTCTGTACATGCGTCTATTGATTGTGGAGGACGATGCCGATCTAGGGGCCAACCTCAAGGCCGAATTGGAGCAGAAAGGGTTCGCCGTCGATTGGCGGAATAACGGTGTCGACGGACAGTTCATGGGGGAGCAGGAACCTTACGATGCCATCGTGCTGGATCTTGGGCTGCCGAAACGTTCCGGTCTGGAGGTGCTGCGTAACTGGCGTAACGCCGACCTCAAGACGCCAGTGCTGATCCTCACCGCGCGTGATGCCTGGCATGAGAAGGTCGAAGGCTTCCAGGCCGGTGCGGATGACTATCTGGGAAAACCGTTCCATGTCGAAGAACTGCTGGCGCGGTTGAATGCCTTGATCCGGAGGGCCTCCGGTGCGGCGCGTGCGGAACTTAGTGGCAACGGCCTGGTGCTGGACGACACCAGGCAATCGGTGCGTCTTAGTGATGGTCGAGAGATCGAACTGACCGGTACCGAATTCCGCATGCTGCGCTATTTCATGCTGCATCCCGGTGTGATCCTGTCCAAGAGTCGCCTGGCCGAACATGTGTATGACTACGACTCGGATAAAGACAGCAATGTGATCGAAGTCTACGTGCGTCGGTTGCGGCAGAAACTCGGAGACGACCTTATCGAAACACGCCGCGGCCAGGGTTACATCTTCGGCATGACCTCCACATGAAATCCATTCAGGCGCGACTCAACAGCGGACTGGGTATCAGTCTGTTGCTGGTGTTTGTGGTTCTGGGAATGGCCATGAGTTACGCCTTCCGCACACTGGCCGAGAATTACATTCTGACCCGGCTGGAGCACGACGCCGAGAACCTGCTGGTCGCGTTGGTATTACGGCCGGATGAGCAACCGGTCGGCTTGCGCATCGAACGCGTTAATCCCATCTACCAGAAAGCCTTTTCAGGCCATTACTACCGGATGCAGGTGGGCGATACCGTGCTGCGTTCGCGCTCGTTGTGGGATCAGGATCTGCAGGTCCCGGACGTGCCGACGGGGGAGATTGAAAGTCTGCGACTGCCCGGCCCGGACAATCAGCTGTTATTGGTACGGGTCGCAACCTATAACAAAGCCGGGCGACAAATCTGTATCGCGATAGCCGAAGACCTGTCGCCGATCCGCACCGAAGTGCGCCGATTTCAGTTCCGTTATGTGTTGTTCGGTCTGGTTACTCTTGCGTTGTTGTTATTGTTGCAGCGGCGCTTTCTGCGCCGTGGACTCGCGCCACTGCGGGAAACCGCCGACGAACTCGACGAACTGGAACGCGGTCAGCGTCAGCAATTGAGCGAGCAGGTGCCTCAGGAGGTCCTGCCGCTGGTACGCCAGGTCAATCAGCTGCTGAAGACACTGCAGCAACGCCTGCAGCGTTCCCGCAATGCCATGGGCAATCTGGCGCATGCCTTGAAGACTCCGCTGACTCTGCTTGGGCAGATGTCCGACCGCGATGACATTTTCCATGATGCAGCCAAAGCTAAGCAGGCGCGTGAACTGGTCGAAAAGATCCGCACGCTTACCGAGCGGGAACTCAAGCGTGCGCGCCTGGCCGGTGCCATAGGCTCCGGTGAACGTCTGCGACTGGGTGTTGAGATGGCCGCGCTGGTCAAAGTGCTACGCCAGCTGTATCGCGAACGAGGACTGGAGATAAGCATGACGATAGCGGACGATCTGGATGTCGTCGCAGATCGTGAAGACATGCACGAGTTGTTTGGTAATCTGCTCGATAACGCCTGCAAATGGGCGCGCAGCCGCGTGCACGTGAGTGCCGGGAAGCAGAATGGCGGTCTGCGAGTACGCATCGAAGATGACGGGCCCGGGCGTGCGCCCGATGAGTTGAACAAGCTCAATCAGCGCGGTGTGCGCATCGATGAAGGTGAAGTGCCCGGGCATGGTCTGGGGCTGGCGATTGTGCAGGATGTGGTGAGCCACTACGGCGGACAGTTGACCTTGGGGCATTCAGCGGAACTGGGCGGGTTTATGGCCGAGGTGGTTATAAAGACCTGAGGTGGTGCTTTTCCGCAACCACCTTGTGACACACTTGGCGCAGTGCTTGGCAGGGGAGTCCCTGCGAAGAGGTTGACACCCTGCCGTTATGCGCATTCTGGTGCTGGAAATGCCGGTACGCGAGGCACCGGATCGTGCCGGACTAAACCGGTTGCGATCGCAGATTGCACGCAATGCTTATTTCGAATCTATGCCCAGTTTCTTCAACTTACGCCACAACGAAACCCGATCAATGCCCAGCAATCGCGCGGCCTGCGTGCGATTGCCATCGGCGAGTTTCAATACATGGCGGATGTGTTCGGCCTCTTGCGACTCCAGTGTGGTCGGTGTTGCCGCCATTTCCGGTTTGAACACGCGCACCGTGAGCGCACCCAGGCTCTGCGGCAGATGCTCTACATCCAGTATGCCGCTTTGTGTCAGGGCCACGCCGCGTTCGATGAAATTCGATAGCTCGCGCACATTGCCGGGGTAATCGTATTCCACCAGCTGCCGCATCGCTTCGATGGAGATCTCCTGCACATCGCGATCCATCATCACCGAGAATTTGCGTAGCAGGTAATAGGCCAGTAAGGGAATATCATCACGCCGCTCGCGCAAGGGAGGCAGGGTGAGCGTCACTACATTCAGGCGGAAATAGAGATCGTCGCGCATCTGCCCGTCTTCGACGGCGGCCTTGAGATCCCGGTTGCTGGCGGCGACCACACGTACGTCAATATTGACGGGCGTGACCGAGCCGACGCGCATGAGTTCACGCTCCTGCAGAACGCGTAACAGCTTTACCTGCATCAGCAGTGGCAGTTCGGCCACTTCGTCGAGAAACAATGTGCCGCCCTCGGCAGCTTCGAACAATCCGATCTTGGTTGCCATGGCCCCGGTGAAGGCGCCTTTTTCATGACCGAAGAGTTCACTGGCGGCTAAGTCTTCGTGCAAAGCGCCGCAGTTGAACGCCACGAAGGGGCCTTCCGAGCGACGACTGTTCTGGTGAATGAAGCGCGCGAGCAGTTCCTTGCCGGTACCGGATTCGCCGTGAATCACCACGCTGCAGTCCGTGCCGGCGATCTGGCGGGCGGTTTCCAGCAGGCGTTGCATCCCTAAATCCTGGGTGATCAGCGTGGTCTGATTGGACAGATGTTCGATGCGCAGTTTGAGTTCGCTGTTCTCGCGCTTGATGCGATGCATTTCCAATGCGCCACGCACCACTTCGCGGGCCTCCGCCAGGCGAAACGGCTTGGCAATATAGTGATAAGCGCCGGCCTTCATGGCGTCGACCGCCGAGTCGAGCGTGGCATGGCCGGTAATCATGATCACGGGCACATCCGGAGAGGTGATGCGGACCTGACGCAGAACTTCCATACCGTCAATGCCGGGCATGCGCAGATCGGTGAGGACCAGATCGAAAGCGGTGGTCTGCATCGCCGCAAGACCGGATTCACCGTTCTTGCAGGCGGTGACGACGTAGCCTTCGCGTTCCAGGACATGACTGAGGTTCGATAACGCGATCACCTCATCGTCGATCAGCAGAATATGGGGTTTGGTGTCGGCGTTCATGCGACCTCTTGTGTGTTGCCAAGCGGCAGCCAGATGGAAAAACGCGTACCGCCCTCGGGAAGATTTTCCGCGGCGATACAGCCGTAATGTTCACTGATAATCTCTTCGACCAGGTACAGTCCGAGCCCGGTGCCGTCGCCGGCCGAATGCGTCGTGAAGAAGGGATTGAATATCTGTGCGAGATGACTCGGCTCAATGCCTGGGCCATTGTCGTCGATCTGAATATGCAGGACGCTGTCGGCATGACTCACGGGCGATATATCGCCAACCAGATGATCGGTACTGCTGGGCATGGAGTCTTGCCAGCTGGTTTCGAAGGCATTGATGGTGATCTGGGTGGCGCCGGCATCGGCGGCATTCTTGAGCAGATTGATAAAGACTTGATGAATGCGCTCGCGATCCGCCCACAGGGTTCGGTCCGGCGAGGCGCCGAAGTGTACCGCGACACTTGAGGGTAACTGGCGTTTGACCAGATTCAGCGAGGCCTGGATCAAGTCATAAATATTGTGTTCCTGCTGGTGCAGTTTTGGCTGACGCACGCTGTCCAGCAATCGGCGCACGATACGCCGCGCACGTTCCGATTCACCGTCGATATGCGAAAGCCATTGACGTCTCAGTGCCGGATCGGCCGTTTCGCCGTCTTCCATAAGCAGCTGCACCGATGTCGAAATATTGGAAAGCGGGTTGTTCAACTCATGCGCCACGCCGGATACCAGCACGCCCAGGGCGGCGGCCTTTTCGTGATGCCGCAGCTGGTTCTGTTGCACCCGCAGGCGCTGCAGCATGGCGTTGAAATGATGTACGAAAGATTGGATCTCTTGATCCTGCGACGGTAGCGTCAGTTGTTGCTCATGCCCTTCGGCGAGTGCATCCAGCTGTAATTCCAGTTTGCGCAGCGGGCGTACCACCTGACGTACCATAAAAAAGGCGCTGCCTATGCCCAGCAGCAGGACGGTCAGGAACGTTGCCATTAAAGTCCTGCCTGCGACCTGAACCGCATTGGCCAGTTCGTTACGTTCGCGACGGCTGAAATCCTCGGCTAGATCGGATAACTCTCTGCCCAGCTTTCTGATGACCCGTTGGCGATCGGTTCGCGCATCGGGCTCTAGCGCGGCGTATTGCTGGAAGTGCACGTCATACAGTTGCAACAGCTGATCCGCGCGCTTCAGTTCTTTGCTGGTAGCGATGCCGGAGAAGGCGCGTTCGCCAGTGTGGAGGGCGGCAGCGGCGGCCTCGAGTTGTTTATGCACCTGATCGATGTTGCTCATTTCGTGATAGAGAAAGAGATTTTTCTCCTCACGGCGAATCTCCGCGCTGGCCTCGCGAAAGGCGTGCACCGATTCGCCGGCCACGATCTGGGTTCGCAGATAATAGAGATCTGCGAATACCACGCCGGCAAAGATCAGCAGCACCGCTTTCGAGAAGCTGTACGTCGTGAGGATCTTTCCGCGTAGGCTGGACATGGATACCGTGTAGACAGGGCGGTTTATGTGTGTTGCAGATTACAACACTGTTGCATGCCAATAGAAAGGAATTTGCTGGAAATGTTGCGTATCGCAACAACCCGAAATAGGCGAAATATGCATAAATTGTTGTATTAGTTAACTATGTGTGCCTTGGCACAGTGGTTGCAATAGAGGAGTCATACACAACCTTGGAGCTGACCATGAACGCACTGACCGATACTCTTAAGAAAATGTTGAATGCACTGGCCTATGCCGACGCGGGTGAAAACCTGACGGGCCTGCAGAAAGCGCGGTTGTTGAGTCAGGGCATGGAAGGCGTCACGGCAGCGGATGACACCGCCACGGTGGCCGCAGCCCCGGCCACAACGTTAAAAGCCGGTCGGCAAGTTGCACTTTATATAGGCAGCGAACTGCCCGCTGAGATGATGAGTTATGTGGTACAGACCTGTGCCCGCCTGAAACATGGTCTGACCGTTCTGTCTTTCCAGACCGAAGGTTCCGCACAGGCCACGTTGGAGCCTTACCAGGAAATGCTGAAGACGGCGGGGATCGACATGCAACTGGTGACCCTCATCGGCGACCCGCTTCCGGGGCTTGCACGCTATCTGCGTGCGCACCCGGAAGTTGCCTTTCTCGCCTGTAAGGAAACCGGTTATCTGGGACGCAGTCTGCTGAATGGTACTCAGCGCCAGAGTGCGCTACCCGTTCCGGTGGTGCTGGTGGAATCTCACGGTGGCAATGCGCGGAGCCTGCGTACCCCGGCCAAGCACAACACAGACAGTTCCCACGTTGCCTAAAAGCACAGTTATCGCGCAGTAAGGGTTCCCTCGCCAAGCTGTTATACTGGCGGGGGAATCTTTGCTGTGTTTAGTTTCGGTTCTACCACCCAACACAAAAAAATCCACTTCAGATACGGCTTTCATGTTGACGAAAATTTTTCCTTTTCTCCGCTGGTTCCCTTTGCAGCGCGACAACCTGCGCGCCGATTTAATCGCTGGCATCACGGTAGCCATGATTCTGGTCCCGCAGAGCATGGCCTATGCCACGCTTGCCGGACTGCCCGTGGTTTATGGTCTCTATGCCTCTTTCCTGCCGGTGATCGTCGCCTCGATGTGGGGCGCGTCGCGTTTCCTGCATACCGGACCGGTGGCGTTGTTGTCGCTGATGTCCGCCGCCGCCATCGAACCGCTTGCCAGCCGTGGCAGTGAAGAGTTCATTGCTTTCTCGTTATTACTTGCTTTGATGGTCGGGGTATTGCGCCTGGCACTGGGCCTGTTCCGCATGGGCGTGCTTATCAATCTGGCCTCACACCCGGTCATCCTCGGTTTTACCAACGCGGCCGCACTCATTATCGGCCTCTCATTGGTGAACAGTTTCATCAATGTCCCCATGCCGCGCTCGGACACCTTTCTGCTGGATCTGTGGCAGGTAGCGGAACAGTTGCCGATCGCGCACCTGCCGACACTCTTGTTTGGTTTGGGAACCTTGGCGGCGCTGCATTGGTTGCGTAGCCATTTCCCCAAACTGCCCGGCGTCCTGCTTGTGGTGATTATCGGTACGGTCATCAGTGCGCTGACCGGGTTCGAAAAAACGGCGTATGTCACACCGGCGCAGATTACCGATCCGGTTGCACGGGCCGCATTCGAGGCGATCGTTTCCAATCAGGCAGACCTGCGTCAAGTCAAAGATGCGCAGAAGGTTGTCAGTGAAAAACTTAAAGAACAAAAGAAGACAGGCAAGCGCGATTACAATCTGGAAGCCGAGGTCATGCGCCTGCGGGGTGAGGAGAGCAGCCTCAAACATAGCCTCTATCGGGAGCAGGTGGAGGCTTATCAGTTCGCACTGACGCAGACCACGCAGCCCGATGGATCGCTGCTGTTCACAACGAGCGAAAAGACCGGTTGGTTCGATCCGGTGTGGCGCTGGTCCGGATTCGATGATGGGAAGTTCAAACTGTCCGGTGGTGGTAAGGTCGTCGGCACCATACCCAGTGGCGTGCCGGGATTCAGTGTGCCGCATTTTGATCTGGGGATTATGTCCGGTCTGTTTGCGACGGCCTTCATTATGGCCATGATCGGCTTTATGGAGGCGACCTCCATTTCGCGCGCGCTGGCGGCCAAAACGCGCGAGAAGCTCGACCCCAATCAGGAGCTGATCGGCCAGGGCCTGGCCAATATCGTCGGCAGTTTCTTCAGCTCCTATGTCGTGAGCGGTTCCTTCTCGCGTTCTGCCGTCGCGGCACGGGTCGGTGCCCGCACCGGCTTATACGCCATCATCAGTGCAATGGGCGTGCTGCTGGTGATGCTGTTCCTGACCCAATATCTCTATCACCTGCCGCAACCGGTGTTGGCCGCGATTGTGATGAGTGCCGTGTTCAGTCTGATCGATTTCGGTTCCATGGTTCATGCCTGGCGGGTCCGGCGTGCCGACGGCATTGTCGGCGTGGTGACCTTCATCACCACCCTGGTCATGGCGCCGCAGCTGGCTGACGGTGTGTTGGTCGGTGTGGCGATGACGGTGCTGCTGTTCCTGGCGGGCACCATGGCGCCGCGCAGTGAGGTGATGGGACGTACCGCGGATGGCGTGCTGGCGGGCGCTGTCAGTCATGATCTGGCGCCGATCAGCGAAGACTATGTGGTGCTGCGTTTCGATGCCTCGCTGGTGTTCATCAATGCGGCGCACTTCGAACAGGCGGTGCTCAAGGCACTGAGCCAATTCCCCGATGCCAAGGCCTTGCTGGTCATCGGCAACAGTATCAATCGTGTCGATGCCACCGGCGAAGAGAAGCTGCGTGCGCTGACCAAGGATTTAAAGGCGGCCGGTGTGACGCTGATGCTTGCCGGGCTGAAAAAGCCGGTACGCGAGGCACTGGATCGCGCCGGGCTGGATAAGGTCATCGGCGTCGAGAACGTCTTTACCAATAAAGAAATCGCATTGAGAACGCTGGCGGCACGCTATCCGGACCCCGAAGAAATACAGTACGTCGCCTGACGCTCAGTGATGATGCAAAATAGGGGTCAGAGACGAATTAAGTACTGTCAAAAGCAAGATAATAACCTTGGCGGTGGAATTCGTCTCTGACCCCTATTTTGCACGGCGTAACGGAGTATCGGTCGGTGCGTTACCGCACCGGATCTCAATGCGCTTCGAGCTTGGCCAGTTCGCGCAATATGCCCAGCACCAGCTTCTGACCATCTTCCCCCATACCCTGGCAAAGCTTATCGGCGTCGCGTTCACCGGTGACCAGCGGTCGGATCAGACCCGCAAGACGGGCCATATCGCCGCCCGCCTGCATCATCTGCGTGGCCATGTTCGCAATCAGCTGCAAGGCCTCCATATTGCCGCTGCGCGCCGCGTGAATCATCGACGCCAAGCCCGGCGCGGCCATATTGGCATCAAATTCCTTGCCAAGGTCCGGTAGCGAAGCCGGATTCTGAATGCCCTGCAGCATGGATTCGACAATGGTGAAGTCCTCTGCATCCAGATGCCGGAAGGCGGCGACCTCGCGTTGTCCGGCCAGCACCTTGCGAATGGCGGCGACCAGATCGACCCAGCCGTTATCCGCGGCCTGTTTCAAAATCTCTTCCAGATCCGGGACCGCCGCGCGGTTCTGACAGGCAATCACGACACGGTGAATGAGGCCGGCATGGGCCTGGAGGATCTGTTCGGTCTTTTCCGGCATCGAGGGCATGCGGCGCTCCAGTGAAAAGGGTCAGGCTGAGTGTAGCGGATGCCTCCGGGCTCTGGAACCGGGGCGCCGATTGTAATTAAGTACCTGATTATATAGATCTTGTCTAATTCATATATAATTTAGCAAGGTTTTATACCTTATAGCCTTCTATGTAAGGAGGCTGGATATGAAACGTTTAACAACATCTGTTCTGACCCTGGTGCTGTCGGGGTTCTCTCTGACCGCCATCTCTGCCGATTGGCAGGCCCTGCCGGATCAAGCCCCGGCCCCGGCGGATAATCCGACCACACCCGCCAAGGTTGAGCTGGGCAAGATGCTGTACATGGACCCGCGTTTCTCCTCCACCGGTACCGTCTCCTGCAATACCTGTCACAACGTCATGCTGGGCGGCGAGGACAATCGTCCGTTTTCTATGGGTGTGCACGGTCAGATGGGTGGGCGCAGCGCCCCACCGTCTGGAATTCAGCGTTCAGCTCGGTGCAATTCTGGGACGGACGTGCCGCGAGTCTTGAGGATCAGGCCAAAGGTCCGGTGTCCAACCCCATTGAGATGGGCATGAAGGATGTCGAGGTCGCCATGAATCGCGTGCGCCAGATCCCCGGTTATAAAGCCTACTTCGACAAGGCCTTCGGACCGGACGCCATGAACGTCGATAACGCGGCCAAGGCGGTGGCCGCGTACGAGCGTACGCTGATCACACCGAACAGTGCCTACGATCGCTATGTGAAGGGCGACAAGAAAGCGCTGAACGAACAGCAGGTACGCGGTATGAACGCCTTTGACAGCATTGGCTGCACGGCCTGTCACTCCGGTGCCGCCTTCAACGGTCCGACCCTGCCGCAGGGCGCGGGTTTCTTCATGAAGTTTCCGACCTTCGCGGACAGCGATTATGTGAAGAAGTATGCCTTCACGCAGGACCTCGGTCGCTTCGATTTGACCAAGGACGAGGTGGATAAACATATGTTCAAAGTGCCCACGTTGCGCAACGTTGCCCTCACGGCGCCATATTTCCACAACGGTTCGGTCAAGCAGTTGGATGAGGCCGTGAAGGTGATGGCCAGGACGCAACTTAATAAGGACCTGAGTGAGCAGGAGGTTGCGGACGTCGTCGCCTTCCTCACCGCATTGACCGGTGAATTCCCCGTTCAGACCATCCCGCAGTTGCCACCGACGGAAGGTTGGACGCTCGAGTTCACTGCCGAGAAATAAGCATTAGGGGGTCGCTGACCTATAAGAATCCGTCATTCCGGCGCAGGCCGGAATCCAGTGCCTTGAATCACATGGATGACTCGCTGCGCTCGCCCTGCGGGCCGCCTAATCGGCGTTCAACGTGCTCCGCGCTTTTGTCCGGCCTGCGCCGGAATGACGATTTAGTAATAAATCAGAGGTTCCCTGAATAAACGGCCGCCATTCCTAAACAGAATGGCGGCCGTTTCACGTGCGGGATGTTGTCGTAGCGATTAGACAGGCGCGGCTTCCAGCGCCTGCAATGTCTGCCAGCGATTCACAATGGCGCAGAACAGATCCGCAGTACGCTCGGCATCGTAAACAGCGGAGTGCGCCGATTTCTCATCCCATTGGAAACCGGCGGCCTGCACCGCGCGGGCCAGCACCGTTTGTCCGTAGGCCAGGCCGCCGAGCGTGGCGGTATCGAACGTGCTGAACAGATGAAAGGGATTGCGCTTGATGCCGGCGCGATTGGTCGCGGCCTTCATGAACGCCAGATCGAATGCGGGATTGTGGCCGACCAGTATGGCGCGCGTGCACTGGCATTCCTTGACCAGTTTGCGGATCGGTGTGTAGATCATATCCAGCGCGGCGCGTTCAGGCTTGGCGAAGCGGAACGGGTGATAGGGGTCGATGCCCGTGAACTCCAGCGCCTTGGGGTCGAGATTGGCGCCAGGAAAAGGCTCGACATGACAGGCAATGGTTTCCAATCGTGACAATACGCCCTCATCATCCATCTGCAGGGTGACTGCGGCGATTTCGAGGAGGGCGTCGGTTTTGGAGTTGAACCCGGCGGTTTCTACGTCTATGACGACCGGCAGAAAACCGCGGAAACGCTCGCCGATGCGAGCAGACTGCTGATTGGATGACATGCGCCTAGGATACAGAAGTGCCATCGCTTTGGCGACGCAAACAGTGTTGTTTTGAAATTTTTGCTGTACACGCCTAAAGTGGTCGCACACAAAAGCAAAGTTGGAGGGGTTCAAGGATGGTCAAGCGCTGGATGACGCTCATAGTGGCGCTGCTGCTCACGCCCTGGCTGGGGGCCGCTCACGCAGAACCGACGGTCGCCGCGACGCAGGCCGGGCAGGGTCTGTTGTGGCGGATTGAAAAAGCCGGTGCCAAACCCAGTTATCTGCTGGGCACCATGCACTCGGAAGATCCCGCCATTGTGGCCTTGTCGAAGCCGGTGATGGCCGCGCTGGAAAGGTCCGATCGGGTGAGCCTGGAAATGGTCATGGACCCGGATAGCATGGACGCACTCTCACGCGCCATGCAGATAACCTCGGAACCGGAACTGCCCGAGGTCGTCGGCAAGGATTTTTACCGCCAACTGGTGCAGCCCATGAGTGAACAGGGTGTACCCGAACACATCCTGCGTGGCATGAAGCCCTGGGCCGCGGCCATGACGCTGATGGTACCCAAGAACAACACGGGTCTGTTTCTGGATCGTGTGCTGTATCTCGAAGCCATCGCCAAGGCTAAGCCGGTCGAAGGACTGGAAACGGCCGCCGAGCAGGTTGCGGTGTTCGAGGGTTTGGAACCGGCCGATCAGGTGCAGTTGGTCAAGGAGGCGCTGAAGGCGTATCCCCAGCTGGAACAGACCTATGCGGAATTGCGGGATGCCTATCTCAAGCATGACCTGCAGGCGCTGGTCGCGATCAATGACGCGGCGTTGAAGGACGGTGATCCTGCCTTCGTTGAGCGTGTCAATGCGCGGTTGATTGTTGATCGCAATCTGCGCATGGCCGAACGCATGCAATCGGGATTGACCAGCGGCAACACCTTCTTCGCCGTCGGCGCGCTGCACCTGCCGGGCGAGCAGGGCATCCTGCAACTGCTGCGCAAACAGGGTTATACAGTGACGGCGGTGTATTAGAAGAACAAATATTTGAACCGCCAAGGACGCCAAGGACGCCAAGAAAATCTTTTTGAACCGCAAAGGCGCAGAGGCGCAAAGAAAAAATGCACCAAGCGTAGGGCGCAATAGCGCAGCGTATTGCGCCGAATGTTCTCTGCCGAATCCTGAACGTATGTAAGCTGGCTTGTCGTGTGGCTTCGGTTTGTTGAAGTGAAAGAAAAAATATTTGAACCGCCAAGACGCCAAGAACGCCAAGAAAAACCTTTTTGAACCGCAAAGGCGCTAAGGCGCAAAGAAAAAATAATCTGGGTCACAAAGGCAGGAGCGACCTATTATCCAATATTGCGGAATCTGTCTGATAAACTATTAGAAATAAGTGAAATGGGAACTACACCAAGTACGTTGATCCGACTAGGCGGTTTCGCCATATGCGTCTATGCAGTGATAAGTATGGCGCAATATGCCCCTTATCTTATAGGCGATAGTAGTTCATATAAACCCATTGATGTCATAGCTATATTTGTCGGCTATGTTTTCTTTCCATTCTTATTTGGCATTATCTTCATTCGGTTTGGTGGACTGATAGCACGTAAATTGCTTCCTTCCGATGAAAATGCTGAGAGTAACTGTGACGACCTTGAAAGGTCGGGTATAACAGTACTGGGAGTTTTCCTGTTATATCGAGCGCTTTCTGATAGCGCTCTACATTTTGGAACTATTTATCAGGCCAATCAGTTATTGAAGAACTCAATGGCCCCGCCAGATATTACGCTCGTCACTCCGGACCAATATGGTGCAATTCTCGCAACTGCAATCGAGTTCGCTTTCAGTCTTTGGCTTGTTTTTGGCTCTAAAGGCTTAGTTAATCTTCTGAGAGCTTTCCGCAGCAGATAAGTTAGAAAAATTGTAAGAATTTGGGGTCTGAATAAAAACTATTGCACTATTTGGTGTGCCGCATGCCGCATGCCCTGCTTTTGATTTTGGAGTTTTATGCTCTGAGCCGAAATTGACAAATTAATTGCGCCAGACATTTTTCCGAACCCTGTTGGGCCTGCAAATGAAGATACATGCCAAGCAAACAGATGAGCTTTCTCTCTCTGGATTCGGGAAGGAAGCAACCGAAATGCTCCTGAGGCACGATTATTCTGGCTTGGCGAGCCGATTTGGCTATGCCGTTGCATATGATCGTGAGACTGCGGCGGCTATCGAAGCCGATTATCTTGAAGCCGCAGCCTCACCCCACGCAGTGGCGTCAGATGAACATTGTTCGATCACAGTTAGTTATTTTGAACCGAACAGCATAGGTCTATTTGCAGTTGTGGAGTGCATGGTGCCTGTGACAGAAGAAACTGCAGTCAATATGGACCTTATAGTCACAGGGTGGGACGAAGATAAGCATATTACTGTAGAAGGTATCACTGGTGTCACTTGGTAGGCTGAAGGGATTTGGGGTCACAATATGGGGTCAGTAAAAACTATTGCCCTACTTGGTGTGCCATATGGTGTTTGGTTCGCATTTGATTTTGGAGTTTTTACTCTGACCTCAAATTACGGATTTCATCATTCGCATGCTTGGCGGAAGCGGCCTGTCACTCAATGCTACATATTCCATTTATTGAACTGTTGGGCGTAGCAAGTACCGTGTCAAATAGCCAGCATCATTATGACCGTATGCTCGAGGAGCTACGAGATCCTGATAAGGTCTACGCCGCTTTTATAAGAGTTGGGCAGTACTCTGTCGAGCTACCCAAAAGGCTCAAACCAAACCTGGTAAAACTATTCAGACGAAATAATCGGAAACTGTTTCTGGAGCGTAGATCTCGCGGTAGTTTGTTCTACCGATATATCCTTTTCGCTTATGTATTCTCGGTAGACATCGTACTCGATATGTTTTCACCTAAGGACAAAGGTTATTTGGTTGTGCAGTTCTTTACGGCATTTCATTGGCCTTATATTAAGGGTTTCCGTGGCGAGGATGTGGATGAACAAACAATGCGAGTTACTTTCTACCCTCGCGCATAACAAGCAGGTTGAGACCGTGCCTTCGGGCCTGCGTCCTCGCTTACGCTCGGCGCCTCACCAACAACGTTGTGCAATGTCATCACCTCTGGAAAGGAAGTTCTGTGACGCTTGCCACCATCATCAGTTTCTCCGACTTCGGTACTTTAGTTGAAGGCGCGTTTCAGCCGGAGGTTCCGGTGGTTTCATCGTCGGAATCCGATCTTGGGGAGCCGCTGGAACGCTTTGCCGGTCCGGAAGAGATGTGTGCCAAGGCTGCGGCTTGTGCGAAGGCGGGTGTTCACAACTATGCCTTTGGGCTTTGGTATCCCTCGATGAAGGGTAAAGTGATCGAGCGGAAAATAATCCTTGATCCGCCGCGCGAAGGTAAGTCATTTCGCTATTCGCTGAGTGGCTGGGGCATTATCCACCTGCACCTGTATTTCACGCCGCCCAATACGCTCCAATGCAGAGTGGCTGTCAATTCGGAGGCGCGTGCCAAGTCGCGTCAGTCTCGCTATCCTGATATGGGTGCGGTGTCGGAGTGGGATTGGCGGGTGGTGGAGACCTATGCCTTCAGGCTTTCCCGCAAGCTCGCTTCGATGGGGCGCATCGCGCCTGTCGTCCAGCAATCGGTGCCGGGTGACGCAGCCACTTAGCGGGTGCGTTCCTGTCGTGGTCGTCAGGTTGCTCGGGAGGTTTCTGGGGAGATTTCTGGGGAGATTTCATGGGTGGTTCATGCTGTGAAAACAACTGTGCTGTAGAGGCCCTGCGTTCGCGGCAGAAGGGCACGTTGGTGAAGGTGCTCTGGATCAATGCCCTCATGTTCGTAGTCATTGCAGGTGCGGCGCTCTACGGAAAATCCACGGCATTGCTTTCTGACAGTCTGGATAATCTGGGTGATGCGCTGACCTATGGGTTAAGTCTGTATGCGGTATCGCAAAGCATGCAGGCTAAAGCGCGTGTCGCCCTGTTCAAGGGTGGTCTGATCTTCCTGGCTGCATCCGTCGTTATCGGGCAGGTTATCTGGAAACTGATTTATCCGGTAGTCCCATCGTATGAAGTCATGAGTGTCTTCAGTCTCGCTGGTTTGGCTGCCAATGGCGTGTGTTTGTGGCTGCTGTGGCAACACCGTGCTGAAGACATCAACATGAGTTCGGTCTTTGAGTGTTCCCGCAATGATATTGCGTCGAACCTGTCAGTATTGCTGGCGGCGGGCGGTGTCTGGTTTTTCCAGTCTGCCTGGCCGGACATTATCGTGGCATCTCTGCTTGCGGCGTTGCTGCTGAGGTCGTCCGCTCGCGTCATTCGCGGAGCGCTAAAATCAGGGTCAGAGAGCAATTGTTTCTAATATTAGAGTTAATTGCTCTCTGACCCTGATTTAATTTTCCAGCGCAACTTCTCGCCCGCGTATAGCGGCACCACCTCGGACTCGGCCAACGGATAGCTGGTCGGTACTTCCCAGTCCTGTTTGACGAGCGTGATCTTGTCTTGGTTGCGCGGCAGTCCGTAAAAATCCGCGCCGAAGAAACTCGCGAAGCCTTCCAGTTTGTCCAATGCGCCGGCGTCTTCGAAGGCCTGCGCATACAGCTCCATCGCCGCATGTGCGGTGTACATGCCGGCGCAGCCGCAGGCGTTTTCCTTGGCGCCGCGGGCGTGGGGTGCGCTGTCGGTGCCGAGGAAGAATTTCGGATTGCCGCTGCTGGCGGCAGCGACCAGCGCCTGGCGATGACGCTCGCGCTTGAGGATGGGCAGACAATAATGATGCGGGCGTATGCCGCCCTGGAACATGGCATTGCGGTTCATGAGCAAGTGATGAACCGTCAGTAAAATCAGGGTCAGAGAGCAATTGTTTCTAATATTAGAGTTAATTGCTCTCTGACCCTGATTTATATGCGGCCTGAGGCCTAATGCGCCCTACGAGTGAATCTTTTACTTCTTGCTGGTTCCTTAACTCTGTAACTTCCAGCGCAACTTCTCGCCCGCGTATAGCGGCACCACCTCGGACTCGGCCAACGGATAGCTGGCGGGTACTTCCCAGTCCTGTTTGACGAGCGTGATCTTATCTTGGTTGCGCGGCAGTCCGTAGAAATCCGCGCCGAAGAAACTCGCGAAGCCTTCAAGTTTGTCCAATGCGCCGGCATCTTCGAAGGCTTGTGCGTATAACTCTATCGCCGCATGCGCGGTGTACATGCCGGCGCAGCCGCAGGCGCTTTCCTTGGCGCCACGGGCGTGCGGTGCGCTGTCGGTGCCGAGGAAGAATTTCGGATTGCCGCTGCTGGCGGCGGCGACCAGTGCCTGACGATGACGCTCGCGTTTGAGAATGGGCAGACAATAATGATGTGGGCGTATGCCGCCCTGGAACATGGCATTGCGGTTCATGAGCAAGTGATGAACTGTCAGCGTGCCCGCGACGTTGGCGGGTGCGGAACGCACGAAGTCGATGCCGTCAGCCGTGGTGATGTGTTCCAGTACGATTTTCAAGTTCGGGATGCGTTTGAGTAACGGTACCAAGTGTCGCTCGATGAACACCGCCTCGCGATCGAACACGTCGATGTCCGGGCTGGTGACTTCACCGTGCACCAGTAATGGCAAGCCAACCTCGGCCATGACTTCCAACGTGGCGTAAGTCTTTTCCATGGCCGTGACACCGGCATCGGAGTTGGTCGTCGCGCCGGCCGGATAATATTTGACGGCATATACATGACCGCTGGCCTTGGCGGCGCGGATTTCATCGGCGCGGGTATTGTCGGTGAGGTACAGCGTCATCAAGGGCGTGAATGCGCTACCTTTCGGTGTCGCTGCAAGAATGCGTTCGCGATACGCCAGCGCCTGCGCGGTCGTCGTCACCGGCGGCTTCAGGTTCGGCATGATGATGGCGCGCGCAAACTGCGCCGCCGTGTGCGGTATGACGCTGTTCAACGCCGCGCCGTCGCGCACATGCAGATGCCAATCGTCGGGGCGGGTGAGAGTCAGGCTGTTGCTCATGTGTTGGCGGCTTCAATTGATGATGGTTGGGGATTATACGGTATTGATAGTGTGATAGAAGGTACTAGGTGCTAGATACTAGGTTCTAGGTGCTAGATACTAGGTTCTAGGATGAGTTACCCCGACTCCCTGGCACCTAAAAAATGCAGGTCAGAGACGAATGGCACATACTTACGCCTATCCATATCCGATGTAGGGCGGGTTAGGCGCGCTGTTTGCGCCGTAACCCGCCAAGCGTGCCGTCAGGCACACCTTTACACAGCTATTGTGTTGCTTCGCAACGCTTGTCGGGTTACGCAAACTGCGCTAACCCGACCTACATTGGACTGCCCCCATTTTTGCCAGGCGTGCCGTCAGGCAGGCGCACCTATAAAAGAATGTTTTGTGTTGCTTCGCAATGCTTGGTGGGTTACGCGAAAAACGCTAACCCACCCTACATATGCTAAACAATCTGCGGCTCTTCATCCAATAACGGATCGACATCGTTCAGATGCTCGGCCTGGAATTGTTCCACGGCGGCTTCGGCGGCTTTCGGTTGTTCAAAGCGGGCAATATGAAACAGGGCATCGCCTTCATGCACCAAGGGGATGTTGGTGCGGCCGATGATGATGCCGGATGCGCTGCTGAGCACATCCACTTCGCGTTCACCGAACGGGTCGGCGACGATGCCGAGCCGCGTGCCGACCTTGACGCGCGCTCCCAGCGTCACTGTTGCGCGCAGGATGCCGCTTTGCGCGGCGCGGACCCAACTGCTGGAACGTGCGACCAATGCGGTTTTGTGTTGTTTTGCGGGTTGCTTGCTGCGCGCCAACATGCCGAGTTCGCGCATCACCGACACCACGCCACGCACACCGCCGCGGATGCACAGCTCATCAAAACGTAATGCCTCGCCGGCCTCATACAGCAGGGTGTGCACGCCGGCCTCCATGGCCAGTTTGCGCAGCGAGCCATCGACCAACGCGCCGTTCAGAATCACCGGCGCGCCGAAGGCGCTGGCCATGCGTTCAATTTCCGGGTTGTCCAGATCGCCACGCACCTGCGGCAGATTGTCGCGGTGCACGGCGGCGGTATGCAGATCGATGCCATGGGTGCATTTACTGACGATTTCGTTCAGAAAAATACTGGCGACGCGCGCGGTCAACGAGCCGGTCTCCGAGCCGGGAAAGGAGCGATTGAGATCGCGCCGGTCGGGCAGGTAACGCGAATGATTGATAAAGCCGTGCACGTTCACAATCGGCACGGCGATCAGTGTGCCGCGCAGGCGCTTCATGTTCGGGAGTTTCAATACACGACGGATGATCTCCACGCCGTTGATCTCGTCGCCATGCACGGCGCCGCTGAGAAACAACCGTGGCCCGGGATGCTTTGTATGAATCACATGTACCGGAATAGTGACCGGGGCATGTGTGTACAACTGCGTGACCGGCAAGTCGATGTAGACATTGGTACCCGGTTCGATAAGGGTGCCGTTGATTTCGAGTGGCGTTTGCGCGGATGTGTTCATTCGGCCTTTAGATTCGATATGGCGGTCGGGTAAGGTCGCTACGGTTCATCATACTGCGCCCCGGATCGCTTTCAACTGCCGATTAACCACGACCGCGTGTACGGGTTTTGTTGGGTTTGGCCTCTTTGGCCAGGAAGTCGATGATCATGCCGGCGATGTCCTTGCCGGTGGCGTGCTCGATGCCTTCCAGCCCCGGCGAGGAATTCACTTCCATGACCACTGGCCCATGATTGGAACGCAGGATGTCCACACCGGCCACGTTAAGCCCCATGACATTGGCGGCGCGCACCGCCGTGGAGCGTTCTTCCGGGGTGATCTTGATCAACTCGGCGGTACCGCCGCGATGCAGGTTGGAACGGAATTCGCCGGCTTTTGCCTTGCGCATCATCGTGGCCACCACCTTGTCGCCGATCACGAAACAGCGGATGTCGGCACCGCCCGCTTCCTTGATGAACTCCTGCACCAGAATGTTGGCCTTCAGACCCATGAAGGCCTCGATCACGCTTTCGGCCGCCTGTTTGGTTTCCGCCAGCACGACGCCGATGCCTTGCGTGCCTTCCAGGAGTTTAATCACCAGCGGTGCGCCGTTGACCATTTTGATCAGATCATCGACGTCGTCCGGGGAATGCGCGAAACCGGTGATCGGCAGGCCGATGCCCTTGCGGGCCAGTAATTGCAATGAACGCAGTTTGTCGCGCGAACGTGAAATCGCCACCGATTCATTCAGCGGCCACACGCCCATCATTTCGAACTGGCGCAGCACGGCCGTGCCGTAGAAGGTGATGGAGGCGCCGATACGGGGAATCACCGCGTCGAAGCCTTCCAGCGGTTGGCCCTTGAGATGAATGGCCGGTTTGTGCGAGGCGATGTTCATGTAACAGCGCAGGGTATCCACCACCTGAACTTCGTGGCCGCGCTGTTCACCTGCTTCAATTAATCGGCGGGTGGAATAGAGCGCTTTCTTGCGCGACATAATGGCGATTTTCAAGGAATTACTCCTTTCTTGAATTTAGGGGTGTAGCTCAAGGTGCCTCTGCAAAATTCGTCATCCCGGCGGATGCCGGGATCCAGTGACTTGGCTCAGCCTTCGGGCCGCCTAATCGGCGTTCAACGCGCTCCGCGCTTTTGTCCGGCATCCGCCGGAATGACGGTTTAGTCATTAGTCAGGTTATTCAGGTGGATTTTTTCCGTTGCGGTTTACCGGTCATATAAGACCCTGCGGGATCGACAACGAAACCTTCGCGTAATGATGTGCGTCCCAGCAGCATACGGAATTTCATGGTGTCGCGGTCGGTCAGGGTGATTTCGACAGGGATGTCACGTCCGGCCAGATGGACCGGGGTGCGAATCACATAGCGCAACTCCTTGTGCCCGCCGGAGTCGGTCACTTCGCGCTGGTCCACAACGTCTGCTTCGCATTCGACAACGACATCGGTGCGCTTCTGAAACGGATGGATGGCAAAGCGTACCCGTGTTTGGCCGTTGCGTTCGAAGGTTTCCATGCGGAAGGCATGCAAGGTTGACGTGCGCGCGCCGGTATCCACTTTGGCCTTGAGGACGGCGATACCGAGTTCAGGCAAGGCAACCCATTCTCGCCAGCCCAAGGTTGTCTTGTCGTGCATCTCGCTCACACTGATTCCGTGTCGGTGTTGCCCGCTGCAACAGAGAGCATTGTACCCTCTAGTACGGCCTGCATTGTCAAACCGACGCCGAAGCCGGTGATATCACTGGGTATATGCGCCAGTCCGCCTTTGTGATTGCCGGCGGAAAGATCAATATGAATCCAGGCGCAGGACTCGGGGATGAAGCGTTTCAGGAAGCGCGCGGCGAGGATATGGTCGGCTTCGCTCTCGATCGTGCATTGCTTGATATCGGCGATGTCGCTTTTGAGCATGTCGTCGAAATCCGCATCCAGCGGAAACGGCCAGACGCGTTCGCCGCTGCGCCGGCCGGCTGCGGTCATCGGTGCCAGCAAGGCGTCACGATTGCTGAACAGTCCACTGTAACGCGTGGAGAGTGCATACACGCAGGCGCCGGTGAGCGTGGCGTAATCAATAATGAGATCCGGTTTCTCACGCGCGGCCAAGGCCAGTGTGTCGGCCAGCACCATGCGACCTTCGGCGTCCGTGTGCACGATTTCAATGCGCGTGCCATTGCTGGCGGTGATCACGTCGTTGGGTTTGTAGCCTTGCGGGCCGATGTGATTTTCGGCCAGTGCCAGCCAGCAATCGATGGCGAAATCCACCTTCAGCAGACTCAGTGCCAGTAACGAGCCCAATGCAACGGCGCTGCCTTCCATATCCTCATGCATGCCGAACATGGATTTGGCGGATTTGAGATTGATGCCGCCGGTGTCGAAACACACGCCCTTGCCGACCAGCGCCAGTTTGGGATGCTTGTCGCGTTTTTTCGGACGATAACGCAGATGCAGAATGCCGCCGTCGTCCGCATCGCTCGCCTGCGTGACGGCAAGAAAGGCACCGGCCTGGTGACGAGTCAGTGCGCGCCGATCCAGGAAGCTCGCCTGCCAACCTTGCTGCTTGGCCAGCTTGGTCGCCAGACGCCGGTATTCAGCGGGGCGCAGTTCATTGCCGGGCAGCAGAGTCAGCCAGCGTGCAAGATGATTGCCCTGAGTCTGAGCGCGAATGCCATCAATGCGCAGTTTGGTTTTTGCGCCATAACAGTCGATGCGCTGCAAGCGCGCCGCGGGCTCTGCTGTGGATTTACGCGAGGGCAGTGGGCAGACCGCCGCCAGCAGGGCGAGCAGGCTGGCTTCCAGGACGACGGACACATCCGTGCCGGGCGCGGCATACAGACTCAGACTGCCAGGTTCGGTTTTCAGCAGTTGCTTGGCCCAGCCTCGGGCTGCGGTCAGCTGGTCGAAGGGAGTGGCACTGGCCTCTGCATAGACCACCAGCACGCGGGTGCCCTGCGCGGTCGGCAGTTCGGTTTCCCAGTCTTTGGTGCCTGACATCGCACCGTGGCGCTTATGGGCGCGTTGTGCCAGAAACTCTCCGTGCGGGAGATTTTGCCAATCGATCTTTGCCGCCGCCTTGGGCAGGATCAGCAAGAATCCGTCGCGGCTTGCCAGATCGCGGACGCCGGGTGCCTTGGGATGTTGATTTATGGTGATTTTTTCCACGTGCCGGTAGGGGATAGACATGCCGTTTGCCTTGACCTAATTGGCTAAAACACTGATCATATCGCGCTTGTTCATTCCCGGGTACCGTGGACGCAGTTGACCGATGCGCTCATCGCGCACAGTCCGCCTACCCGCAACTGCCTGTTTGGACGAGTATTGTGGGGGTCGCGCCTACAGCGCATTGCCCTGAGTGCCAGACGGTTGGCCAATTAATTGAGTAAGGAGCTGCATGAACGCCGCGGACAAGAAACGGCTGTTGCGCGAGATGCTGTTTGCGCGCCGCTTTGAAGAGCGTTGTTACGAAGCCTATGTCGAACGCAAGATCGGCGGTTTCCTACATTTATATCCTGGCGAGGAGGCCTGCGCCTTCGGCGTGCTGGAGGCCGCGCGTCCGGGTCACGACTATGTGATCACCGGCTATCGCGATCACGTCCACGCCATCAAGTGCGGTGCTGACCCCAAAGAGGTCATGGCCGAACTGTTCGCCAAAGAGACCGGCAGCTCGAAAGGGCGCGGCGGCTCCATGCACATCTTCGACGTGAAGCATCACTTCATGGGCGGCTATGCGCTGGTCGGCGGTCCGTTCCCGCTGGCAGCCGGCATGGCCAAGGCCATTCAATTGAAGGGCGGTGACGAGATCGCCATTTGCTTCCTCGGCGATGCCGCCAACAACCAGGGCACCTTTCACGAGTCGCTGAACATGGCGGCGCTGTGGAAGCTGCCGGTGTTGTATGTGTGCGAGAACAATCTTTACGGCATCGGTACGCGCATCGATCGTTCCACCGCCGTGGTCGAGCAGTACAAGCGTGTTGCCGCGTACAACATCCCGTCCGCGCAGGAAGACGGTCAGGATATCGAGAAGGTCTTCAAGGCCGCGCAAAAAGCCGTCAAGCATGTGCGTTCCGGCAAGGGCCCGTACTTCCTCGAACTGATGACCTATCGTTATCGCGGTCACTCCATGTCCGACTCCAACGCCTATCGCGGCAAGGACGAAGAGCGCATGTGGTCGAAGCGCGATCCGATCATTATGCTGCGCGATCGTTTGATTGAGTCCGGCGATCTGACCAAGGCCGCCTACAAGACGATGGATACGGAAATTCTCGATCAGATCGAAAACGACATCATTGCCTTTGCCGAGTCTTCACCCGAACCGCGCGTCGAAGAACTGCACAAGTATGTGTTCGCGGAAAACGATCCCTGGGTCAAGGGTGCGGCGCGTGGAGGCGACAAGTAATGGCGCAGATTATGTTCTGGGAAGCGGTGCGCCGCGCCCACGATGAAGAAATGGCGAATGACCCGATGGTCATCTGCATGGGTGAAGACATCGGCGTCGCCGGCGGTACCTACAAGGCGACCAACGGCCTGTACGCGAAATACGGTGCCGAACGCGTCATCGATACGCCGATTTCCGAAAATGGCTTTACCGGTCTGGCCGTCGGCGCGTCCTTCCTGGGCGTGCGGCCGATTGTCGAAATCATGTCGGTGAACTTTGCCTGGTTGGCGTTGGATCAGCTGTTCAACAGCGCTGCGAAAGTGCGTTACATGTCCGGTGGTCAGTTGACCGCGCCGGTGGTGGTGCGTTCGCCCGGCGGTACCGCGCACATGTTGGGCGCACAGCATTCCGCGCGTATGGAAAAGGTGTTCATGGGTATTGCCGGATTGCGCGTGGTGACGCCATCGAATCCGCGTCAGGCCTACGGTCTGCTGAAATCCGCCGTGCGCTGCAACGACCCGGTGTTCATCAACGAACACGAACTCATGTACAACATGAAGGGCGAAGTGCCGGACAACGAATACTTCATGCCGCTGGAAGGTTCCGAAGTCGCGCGCGAAGGTCGTGATGTGACGCTGTTCGGTTACAACATCTCGGTGCACTGGTGCATGGCGGCGGCGGATATCCTCTCCAAGCAATTCGGTATCGAAGCGGAAGTGATCGACCTGTATTCACTGGCGCCGCTGGATCGCGCCGGTATCCGCAAGTCGGTCAGCAAGACGCATCGCGCGATTATTGTCGAAGAGGCCGAGGCCCCGGTCGGCGTTGGTTCCGAAGTGATGGCGATCATCAACGAGGAATGTTTCTTCGAACTCGACGCCGCCCCCGTGCGCGTATCGGCGGAAAACGTCCCGATCCCGTACAACCACACGCTGGAAAAAGCGGTCATTCCCGATGCGAATGACGTCGTTGCCGCCGTGCGGAAGATGTTCGGGAAATAATTTTGTTTGAACCGCCAAGACGCCAAGGGCGCCTAGAAAACATTTATTGAACCGCAAAGGCGCAGAGGCGCTAAGAAAAAACCGGTTTGAACCGCAGAGGCGCAAAGGCGCAAAGATGGAATTAATGTAGAAGCGATTTTGGTTTTTTCATTAAACATCCTTCGCGCCTTTGCGCCTTTGCGGTTCGATTAGTTTTTTTATTTTTGTGGTGCTAGCTGACCTACGATGTGGCAGGTCAATACTCAAGGATTCTGACTAAGCATGGCTGAACCCTACGCAATTAAAATGCCCCAGCTCTCGGATACGATGACCGAGGGTGTTGTTGTCACCTGGGAAAAACAGGTTGGCGACAAGATCAAACGTGGTGACATTGTCGCGACGGTCGAGACCGATAAAGCGGTAATGGACGTCGAGGTATTCCGCGACGGTTATCTGTCCGGTCCGATCGCGGCTATCGACAGCACGGTCGCCGTGGGTGATGCCATTGCGTATCTCGTCGAATCGGCTGCTGACGTGTCTAACGACAAGGCGGCACCCGCGGCTGCGCCGAGTGCCGCACCTGTGCAGCATGCCGAGAAGCCGGTGGCCATGCCGGACGCCGAGCCTGAAGAAACGCCAGCCGTTGCTGCGAACTCGGCACCCGATGGCGCCTTCTATAACATCACCATGCCGCAACTCTCCGACACCATGACCGAAGGTGTCGTGGTGACCTGGGAAAAACAACCCGGCGACAAGATCACCCGCGGTACCATCGTGGCGACGGTCGAAACCGACAAAGCGGTGATGGACGTCGAAGTCTTCAAAGAAGGTTTCCTGTCCGGCCCGATTGCGCCTATTGATAGTACGGTCGCCGTGGGTGCGGCCATGGCCTATCTCGTCGGCTCCGCCGACGAAGTCTCTAGGGCCGAGGCGCTAGGGACGAGAGCTGCGCACCCAACGCCGACCACGCCCGAGAACAAGCCTTCCCTAGAACCTGGTGCCTCATCCCTAGCACCTAAAGTAGCACCAATCTCCAGACCCGGCGGTACGCCCGCCGCCCGTCCGCAAGGTCGTGGCGCAACACCGTTCGCACGCAAACTCGCCGGCCAGCAAGGCATTGATCTCAACACCGTTGCTGGCAGTGGCCCGATGGGCATTATCGTTGCCAGTGATGTCGCCAATGCGCGTCCGCCGGCGGCCGCCGCCGGTGGTTTCCCGCAGGTTGACGTGCCGGGCAATGGTCGTCCCATGAGCAAGCTCGAAGCGGCCATCAGCAAGTCGATGACCGATTCGCTGTCCATGCCGACTTTCCATGTCACCAGTCACATCAAGATCGCCGCGCTCATCAAGGCCTCGAAAGCCGCGGGCGTGTCGGTGACGGTCGCGATTGCCAAGGCCTGCGCCGAGGCGATGAAGAAATATCCGAAAATGAACTGGTGTTATCAGCCGACCGACAAACTGGTCGAACGTTCCAATGTCGATATCGGCATGGCCGTGTCCGCCGACGGTGGTGGGTTGGTGGTGCCGATCCTCAAGGGCTGCGAGTCGCGCGAGTTGTCCGAACTCAATGACGATTGGAAAGATCTCGTCGAACGCGCGCGCAAGCGTCGCCTGAAGCCGGAGGAATACACCGGCTCGACCTTCCAGATTTCCAACATGGGCATGTTCGGCGTCAGTCACTTCGATGCGATTGCCACACCGGGCATCGCCGCGATCCTTGCCATCTCCGCCAACAGCGAACAGGGCAGTCCATTTACCATTACCGCCGATCATCGCGTGGTCAACGGCGCCGAGGTCGCGATGTATCTGGGCGACCTCAAGCAGATTATCGAGCAGCCGGAATCCTGGATGGGGCCGATAGGTCCCGCCATCCCCGCAGGCGAATGGGATTACGATGTCGTCGTCATCGGCGGTGGTCCCGGCGGTGAAGACTGCGCGCGCGATCTGGTCGGTCATGGCTTGAAGGTGGCGATGATCAACGACTCGCCGTTCCCCGGCGGTGAATGTCTGTGGCGCGGTTGTATCCCCTCCAAGGCCTGGCGTGCCGCGGCCGATCGCATGCGTGATCGCGCACACGACGAACACCTTGGCGTGACCGGTACCAACAAGGGCAAGCTGGAGTGGAACAAGCTCGAAGCGCATCGCCGCAACGTGTTGGAGATGCGCGGCGACATGGCGCTGAAGACCGACAAGGGTGTGAAGATCGATTACATCCAGGGCTTCGGCAGTCTGGTCGATGATCATCACGTATTGATCGATGTGTCCGGTAATCAAAAAGATCCGCATACGCGTGCGGAGCTGGGCAAGAAGCCGAACGGCAAGACCGTCAGTTTTGGTTGCGCTGTTATCGCCACCGGTGCGCCGCCCTTCGTACCGCCGATTGAGGGTGCGCTTGATGGGTTGAAAGCCGGCAGTGTGCTGACCTCCGATACCGTGTGGGCGTTGAAAACACCACCGAAGAAACTCGTGGTCGTCGGTGGTGGCGCCATCGGTGTCGAGATGGCGCAGATCTTCCAGGACTTCGGTACCGAAGTGACGCTGCTCGAAGCCCAGGAGCGCATCCTTGCCGAGGTCGAGCCCGAAATCGCCAAGAATCTCGCCGCGATTTTGAATGACGATCCGAACCTGTCGGTGCACACGAATGTGAAGCTCGCCAAGATCAGCGGCAAACCGGGCGCCGTCAGCGCGCAGTACACCGATGCCGAGGGCAAATCGCATACGCTCAAGGCCGACTACGTGATCATGGCCACCGGCAAGCGCCCGGTGCTCGATGGCTTGGGCTTGGATAAAGCCAATGTCGCGAATGAACGTTCCATCATCAAGACCGACGCGCGCTGTCGTACCAGCGTGCCGCACATCTTCGCGGTTGGTGATGTCATTGGCGGGTTGATGCTGGCGCACACCGCTGCGCAGCAAGGCCGCGTCGCTGCCGCGACGATTCTGGGCGAAGACATGAAATACAACCAGGATCTGGATTGCGGCGTGATCTTCACCCGCCCGGAAGCCGCCTTCGTCGGCTTGTCCGTCGAACAGGCCAAGGCCAAGGGCATCGACGCCGTGGAAGCGAAAGTACCGATGAGCATCGACGCCAAGGCGATGATCAACCACGAAACCCACGGCATGATCAAACTGGTCGCGGACAAAGCGACGCAGCGCGTCATCGGCGTGCACTTCCTGGCCGACCACGCCGACACATTGATCGGCGAAGCGGTGATGATGGTGTCAGCCGGCATGACGCTCACGCAGGTCGGCAACGCGATTCACCCGCACCCGACCCAGACGGAACTGTTCGGCGAACTGGCGCGGCGCTTGGCTTCTCGGCTGCGCCGTTCGGCTAAGGTCAAAGGGCATTAAAGACTTTTTGAACCGCCAAGACGCCAAGGGCGCCAAGAAAACCTTTTTTGAACCGCCAAGGCGCCAAGAACGCCAAGAAAACTTTTTTGAACCGCCGAGGACGCCAAGGGCGCCAAGAAAACTTTTTTTGAACCGCCAAGGCGCCAAGAACGCCAAGAAGGATTATTGTAAAAGCTTTTTCTTTTACATGAGTTTTACTTGGCGTTCTTGGCGCCTTGGCGGTTCCAGAAGCTTGGCGAACTTGGCGTCTTGGCGGTTCAAACGTTTTTTTAGTTTTTGTAGCAACGCACAAGGAGGTGCGTATGGAACCGCAGAGCGAGTTGGATGTATTGGCGCGCCGGGTCATCGGTGCGGCTATTGAGGTTCATAAAGCGCTTGGGCCTGGCTATCTGGAGTCAGTTTACGAAGAGGCTTTGGCGCTGGAGTTAGGGGCGCAGGGTGTCGACTGTGATCGGCAAGCGCCGATACGAATTGATTACAAAGGACAGGTCGTAGGTGAAGGCAGATTGGATCTGCTGGTTGCGGGCCGCTTAGTAGTTGAGCTGAAGGTTGTCGACACCTTGTTGCCGATACATCATGCACAGGTCATCTCATATCTTAAAGCAACCCAGCGACAACTCGGTTTACTGATTAACTTCAATGTACGTGTGCTCCGCGACGGCGTAAAACGAATCGTTTTATCACAATAACTCGATTAACAGCCGGCCGAATTGTTTTAGGTTTTAACATTGATCCTTCTTAGCGTCCTTGGCGCCTTGGCGGTTCAATAAAGGTTTTTCTTGGCGCCCTTGGCGTCTTGGCGGTTCAAAGAAGGGTTTCACATATGTCGAACATCAATAAGGTTGTCCTCGCTTATTCCGGCGGTCTGGATACCTCCATCATTCTCAAGTGGCTGCAGGACACCTATGGTTGCGAAGTCGTGACCTTCACGGCGGACATCGGGCAGGGTGAAGAGGTCGAGCCGGCGCGGGCCAAGGCCAAGGCGATGGGCGTGAAGGAGATCTATATCGAAGATCTGCGCGAGGAATACGTGCGCGACTTCGTGTTTCCGATGTTCCGCGCCAATACCATTTATGAAGGTGAGTACCTGCTCGGTACCTCCATCGCGCGGCCGCTGATCGCCAAGCGCCTGGTGGAGATCGCCAACGAGACCGGCGCGGATGCGATTTCGCATGGCGCGACGGGCAAGGGCAACGATCAGGTGCGTTTCGAGCTGGGTGCCTATGCGCTCAAGCCGGATGTGAAAGTTATCGCGCCCTGGCGTGAATGGAATCTGACTTCGCGTGAAACGCTGATGGCCTATGCCAAAGAACATAACATCCCGGTGGATTACGCCAAGGCGGGTAAAAAATCACCGTACTCTATGGATGCCAATCTGCTGCACATCTCCTATGAAGGCGGCGTGCTGGAAGATCCCTGGCATGAGCCGGAAGAGGATATGTGGCGCTGGTCGGTGTCGCCGGAGAAGGCGCCGGACAAGCCAACCTATGTCGAACTCGAATTCAAATGCGGCGATGTGGTGGCTGTCGATGGCAAGCCGATGAGCCCGGCAACCGTGCTGGAGCTGCTGAACAAGATCGGCGGCGCCAACGGTATCGGTCGCGATGATATTGTCGAGAACCGTTATGTCGGCATGAAATCGCGCGGTGCCTATGAGACGCCCGGTGGCACGATTCTGCTCAAGGCGCACCGTGCCATCGAGTCGCTGACACTGGATCGCGAAGTCGCGCATTTGAAAGACGAACTGATGCCGCGCTACGCCAGTCTGATCTATAACGGTTACTGGTGGAGCCCGGAACGGAAGATGTTACAGACCATGATCGATGCCTCGCAGGCGACCGTGAATGGTTTGGTGCGCATGAAGCTTTATAAAGGCAACGTCTATGTGGCGGGCCGTAAGTCCGAGAGCAACAGCTTGTTTGACGAGAAGATTGCCACTTTCGAAGATGATGCCGGCGCCTATAATCAAAAAGACGCCGAAGGCTTTATCAAGCTCAATGCACTACGTCTTCGCATCGCCGCGCGCAAGCTGAAGGATTGACTCTAACGGTCGGGCTGGAACAGACTATTGATCATTACCAATTGGGATGACACAAACGCCCCTCTCCCTAACCCTCTCCCCGCAAGCGGTGAGAGGGGATAACCCCCTCTCCCGCCGGGGCGGGAGAGGGTTGGGGAGAGGGTGGCGAAGTTCTTAAATCGAGCATATCTATGTCATGCCATCATGTAATGCTCAATAGGCAGTGACGCCAACGATAATAGGATTGGGCTTTGGATGCCTGTATCTGTAGAGAGAACGGCAACAGGCAGTCCTGAAATCCAGCTCGGAAGCGCGGATGCAGGGTCTGCGTATTCGTTTGATCAGCGGCTGCGTCATGCACAGATCCAGCTGGTGTTCCAGCATGCCGCACCGGCACTGGCGGCGGCTGTGGTCTCCGTGCTGCTCTACGGCTATGTGTTCTATGAGACGGTGCCAGGGGTATGGTTGAGTCTCTGGATGGGCACAAGCTTTCTGCTGTATGGCCTGCGTTATTTGATGACGCGTGTGTATGCGCAGGCGACACCGGCCGAACAGCTTTCCCGTCCCTGGGGACGCTGGTATCTCATCGGCACATTTCTTAGCGGTATCCTGTGGGGTGTCTCGGCCACGCTGCTGTTGCCGGTGAACTCCATCGCGCATCAGGCCCTGATCGCGGTAGGGATCACCGGTCTCGGCGCGGGCACTGCCGTGAGTTATGCAGCCTTACGTGGCGTGCCACCGGCATTCATTGTGCCGGCATTGCTGCCGTTCGGTTTGCAACTCATCATTACGGGTGATCACCTTCAGCTGGTCATGGGTATTGTCATCATCATGTTCATGGCGGTGTTGCTGACCGCGGGACTGATGATGAATCAGACCATATCGCGCATGCAGCGCCTGAGACTGGAAAATGAGGAACTGGTGGATACATTGCGCCAGGCCAAGGATGAAGCGGACAGCCTGAATCGTGATCTGCGTGCTGAAGTGGATGATCGTCGGCTTGCCGAGACACGTATCAGGGCCTCCCGTCAGGAACTCTCGCGCATCCTCGATAATATCCAAGACACCTATTTCAGAACTGACCGCGATGGCCGGATCCTGCAGGTATCGCCCTCGATCACACGACTGCTGGGCTACGACAAAGAGGAACTGGTCGGACGGCATCTGGATCGTGTCTTTGCGCATAGCGAGCATGTCGGGGAATTCATGCTGGCGCTGGCGGACAGCGGCGGCATGCTGCACGGCCACGAGCTGCAACTGACCCGAAAAGACGGCACCGTCATCTGGGTGTCGAAGAATGCGCAGTACTACCGGGATGAAGCCGGTGAGATTGCCGGTATCGAAGGTACCGCCCGTGACATCACCAGTCTTAAGGAAGCCGAGGCGGCGCTGCGAGCGGAGAAAGAGCGCGCTTTGGTAACGCTGGAATCCATCGGTGACGGCGTTATTGTCACGGATGCCGCCGGCTATATCGAATACCTGAACCCGGTTGCCGAACAACTGACTGGCTGGGAGGCGGAGGCCGCGTTGGCCAGGCCACTTACCGAAATCTTCCATGTCGTGGATGAAGACACCCGGCACCTTATCGACGATCCGGTGCGTGCCTGTTTGCGAGGACGCAGCACCTACCGCATTCCCGGGCACCCGATTCTATTGGAGGCCGGTAACGACAGCGAGCATTCCATAGAAGCCAATGCGGCGCCGATTCTGGATGACCAACGCAGAGTCACCGGTACCGTGCTGGTGTTTCATGATGTGACCGAGTTGCGCGGACTGGCACGGGATATGAGTTATCAGGCCTCGCACGACATGCTCACGGGCCTGGTCAATCGGCGTGAGTTCGAGATACGCACGGTACAGGCGATTGAGGCTGCGCAACGCGAAGGCGTGCAACACGCCCTGTGCTATCTCGATCTCGATCAGTTCAAAGTCGTCAACGATACCAGCGGACACATTGCCGGAGATGAGTTGCTCAAACAGCTCGCAAACGTTCTACAGGCACGCATACGTGAGAGCGACACCCTGGCGCGTCTCGGCGGCGACGAATTTGGCGTGCTGCTCGAAGCCTGCCCGCTGAGTAAAGCCAAGGAGATTGCCGAAGAGCTGCGGAGTGTTATCAAGGCGCAGCGCTTCGAATGGCAGGGCCGCAGTTTTGAAATCGGTGTCTCCATAGGTCTTGTCGCCATCACCCCAGGCAGCGGCGGCCTGGCGGATGTGCTCAGTGCGGCGGATGCCGCCTGTTATGTTGCCAAGGAACAGGGTCGTAATCGTACCCATGTGTTCGATGCGGAAGACTCCGCGCTGGTGCAGCATCACAGTCATATGCAATGGGTGCAGCGGCTGCAGAAGGCGCTGGAGGACAATAGTTTCGAATTGTATTGTCAGCGCGTGCAGGGTATCGCCGACAAGGCGACGAGTGTGCACTACAATGAAATTCTGCTGCGCATGACCGAGGCGGGTGAGGAAATGGTTGCGCCAGGTTTCTTTATCCCGGCGGCCGAACGTTATCACCTGATGCCGGCTATCGACCGCTGGGTGGTGCATAAAGCCTTGCAGCGTTTATCCGAGAAGCAGGCTTGGGAGACAGGGGAATGCTATGCGATCAATCTGTCTGGCCAAACTATCAGCGACGAGACCTTTCTCGAATTCGTTTCCGCTGAGCTGGATAATGCGGGCGTGGCCGCGGAACGAATCTGTTTCGAGATTACCGAGACCGCGGCCGTTGCCAATCTGCGCAGTGCCCAGCGTTTCATCGCCACCCTGCGCAAGCGCGGCTGCGTGTTCGCGCTGGACGATTTCGGTAGTGGCCTGAGTTCATTCGCCTACCTCAAGCGTCTACCGGTCGACTATCTGAAAATCGACGGACGCTTTGTCAAAGACATGCTGACCGACCCTATCGACCACGCCATGGTCGAATCCATCAACCAGCTGGGGCATATCGTCGGAGTGCAGACCATCGCCGAATCGGTGGAGAATGGCGCTATCCTGGAGCGGCTGGATCATCTCAGCGTTGATTATGCGCAGGGCTTCCACATCCATCGCCCCGAGCCGCTGGATAACTTTATTAGTTGAACCGCAAAGGCGCAGAGGCGCAAAGAAAACTTGATCAAAAAAAACAGGTTCGTCATTCCGGCATCCGCCGGAATGACAACTCAGTAATGATTCTGAAATTCCTTAATTATTTCTTTGCGCCTCTGCGCCTTTGCGGTTCAATAAATATCTATTCACGTTTGTGACAGAAAGTACCAATAGGAGGAGAAACTCATGCGGATACTCCACACCATGCTGCGTACCGGCAACCTGGAACGATCCATCAAGTTCTATACCGAAATTCTCGGCATGAAACTACTGCGCCAGAAGGAATACCCGGATGGCAAGTTCACCCTGGCGTTCATCGGCTATGGCGATGAAAAGGACAACACTGACATCGAGCTGACATATAACTGGGGCGTGGAGAGTTACGACATCGGCAAAGGCTACGGCCACATCGCCATCGAGGTGGATGACGTGTACAAAGCTGCCGATGACATCAAGCAGCGCGGCGGCAAGATCCTGCGCGAGGCCGGCCCGATGAACGCCGGCACCACCATCATCGCCTTCGTCGAAGACCCGGACGGCTATCCGATCGAGCTGATCGGCAAGAAGCACTAAGGACCACTGATTAATTATTAACCCGTCATTCCGGCATACACCGGAATGAGGGATACACAGAGGTTCCCTAGACTAGAATGTCCGTCGATTAACGAGCGCGGCGCGGCTTGCTCGCCTTAGTCGATTCACTACCGTAAGCTTGCGCGTAGTGGTCGAGTAGTTTCCGGATCATCGCCTGATAAGGCGTGCCATGCTGCTTGGCTTCGCGTTTGAAGAACTCGATACTGGCCTTGTTCAGTGTAATGGTTACTTTAACGGTTTCTTCTCGGTATGCGAGTTGATCCGGTGGTGGGAGAAAATCCGCAACGACCGCGAGCTTGCCGAGGGGCTCATTGCTGTATTTGGTTTTCTTGCTCATAGATTCGTTTTCCGCTGCGCCAGTATCCTGCGCCAATGATGCGAATTACCCCATCACGCCATGTAAAGCGAACAGTAAGGATTCCTCTCTCTCTGCGCAGCCGAAGCAGTAATACCGATGTTCATAGAGGGTGCTGTGGGACAGATCCTCTGCGATGACACGGTCGCTATCGGCAAAGGCATACTGTGCCTCATAAAATGATATCCCGTGCTTTAGTTGATTGATGACATCCTTGCCAGGATCCCAGTCAAAGCTATCCATGCTTTAATCTCCTGGTATTCAAAGTATATGGCTATTTATACATATATAAACCCATATAATTGTCGGCTTGTGCTAATCCAGCGGACTGCGGACGCCGAGACCGCCTTTGTTCAGCACGTGCGTATAGATCATAGTGGTCCGAACATCTTTGTGGCCCAGTAGCTCTTGAACAGTGCGGATGTCATAGCCGTTATCAAGCAGATGTGTCGCGAAGCAGTGCCGTAACGTATGTACCGATACGGTTGATGCCAGGCCCAGATCGCGTACCGCTTTTTTAATACTGCGCTGTAGTGATTTCTCGTAGAAATGATGACGCCGAATGATGCCGCTGCGCGGGTCTGCCGAGCGGTTCTGGGCGGGGAATACCCAGAACCAAGGCCATTCCTTTCCCGCATTGGGATACTTGCGTTCCAGAGCATAGGGCAATTCAACGCCCGGTGATTGTTCAGCGCGATCAAGATCAAACAATCGTCGGCCCAGCTCCAGCTGCTTTTGCAATGGCGATATGAGCTTGTCCGGCAATATCGTTTTCCGATCCTTATCGCCCTTGCCGGCGCGAATCGTGATCTGACGGTAACTGAAATCGACATCCTTGACGCGCAGACGAGCGGCCTCCATCAGCCTCATACCCGTGCCATAGATCAGGTAGGCGACCAGCTTATGGGTACCCGTGAGTTGGCTTAGTAATCTGTGGACGGTTTCGCGTGGCAGGACAACGGGTAACCGCTTAGAACGCTTGGCCCGGGTTACGCCATCAAGCCAGGCCGGCTCAATGCCCAGGACCTTCTTATACAGAAACAATAAAGCCGATAAGGCTTGATTTTGTGTGGATGCCGAGACATCCTTCTTGACAGCGAGGTAGGTCAGAAACGCTGAAATCTCTTCCTCTCCCATCTCGCGTGGGTGGCGCTTACTGTGAAAAAGAATATAGCGCCGGATCCATTGAAGGTAACTTTGCTCAGTTCGTAAACTGTAGTGGTGGACGCGTAATACATCGCGCACCTGATCCATCAGGCGTGGTGGGTTCATGTCTGCCTCCATGCAGAAATTTTAGTACCGCGAGCCCAATATTACGCCAGTATGTTATTGAGTAAAGGGGATTCAGCGGATTATTAGGTCCTAAAAGCTCCTTTTGAAAGGATGCATTTAGGTCCTCTAATTCTAGTTGCACAAATAGAAGGAAGAGAACGCGTTCAGGGCTACAGTAAACTCAGCGTGTTGTTATAGAGAGGAGGTGATCGCATGGACGCGACACTGCAAAACATCTTTCGTCAGAGCTACGCAACCTATCGCGCACGGCATGGT
>JAHJQQ010000016.1 GCA_018819175.1 Gammaproteobacteria bacterium | reverse complement strand
TCATTTACGCTGTGTAAACTCCGTTTTTTACTCGGTGCTGCGCACCTCGCCCTTCGGGCCGGCTGGCGCCGTTCTCTCCGCTTCGCTTCGAGTCGCCCGTCTGCGCCTTGCATCTGCTCGCTTGATCAAATTAATCAGAGGCTCCCTAGGTTGGTTATGACGATAAGCATTCAAGATGTCGGACGCGGCCTTCGGCCTGAATCCGACCTACAGGTTCAGGGCAGCATAGTAGGTCGGATTCAGCGGCGTAAGCCGCGCACCCGACAGATCAAGGATACAACGCAACATAACTGGCATACCCGAATGGGTTTTTCCGCACCAAGGGCAATGCGGCACGCAATACCTTATCCGTCTGTTCAGCACGCACCTCAAGCTGCCGCGAAACGCCCAAGAGCAACGCTGGCGATGATGGCATAGCGCCATCGGCGATAACAACATCACCCTGCCCCCACCGCAGCAACGCCTCTTCACCCAGACGCCAGCGGCCTGCCGTGAAAAACCGCTGCCAGGCCTGCTCGACTAAGTTCCGCAGCCGAGACGCATCGCCCGTATTTCCCGACACCGCCCGCCAGCGCAGTAAACCCTTCGTCACATAGGCATAGTCTTCGAGTGTGCCGGCACTTTCGACCTTTGTGCCGCGGCGCGCGCGCACCAACTCACCCTCCACAAGAAACCGCTCTGTAAGCACTGTGTGCAGCGCCTGAGCGGCACGCCCATAACGTCCCTGTGTTTTTCCTGCCTCTAAAACCTCCACGGCATCCGCCAATGCCCAGAGCAGCAAACCATTCCAGCCGGCCAGCACCTGTGTATCTATCGGCGCTCGCCGCTGGGCACGACGTTGCAACAATCGCGTACGGACAGATGCCACTGCCGCATCGACTTCGCCAATCGGCAGATCAAACTCCGATGCGAGCTGCGCAATCGCAACTGTTGGCAAGAGGAGATAACCACCTTCAAAGGATGCGGCACGATCCAATCCCCAGTAACGCTTCAACAGCGGCCAATGTTGGCCCGCCAGCGCTTCAACCTCGGCGCGTTGCCATAAATAATCGCCGCCCTCCACGCCTGCGGCGTCTACGGCCGAAAGTGCCGCGTAATAGCCACCATTCGGCGCGGACAGGTTGTCGAGCACAAAATCCAGCGTGCGGCCTGCAACTATCAGGAACTCTGGCGCATCCAGCGCCTGTGCCGCCTGCAAATAGACCCGCGCCAGCAAGGCATTGTCGTAGAGCATTTTTTCAAAATGCGGCGTCTGCCAATCCGGATCCGTGGTGTAGCGAAAGAATCCACCGCCGAGCTGATCCTGCAAGCCTCGATCAGCCATCTGCTGCAAGGTCAGGCGCAGAAATTCACCCAGCGCCGGATCAGTGTCGCGCTCATACGCCTGCAACAACATCAGCAGCTGCGGGGCCATGGGGAATTTCGCCTGCGCACCGAAGCCCCCCTGCAGTTCGTCGGCATGCTGCAAGGCATCGCGCCGGAGGCTTGTCCATAACGCAGCCGATGCTGCAGCAACATCGGTGTCGAGATTATTGTCCGGTAGCGTCTCTGCTGAAAGTGATGTCTGCGCCACATCGCGCGCCATGGCCGTCAAGGATGGCTGGTTAGCTGTCCACTGCTCACCTAGTCTCTTCAATAGCTGTTCGAATTCCTCTGCCGGCAGATACAGGCTGCCCAGCAATGGGTAACCCTCCGGTATGACGAAGACATTCAACGGCCAACCGCCCTGACCGCGGGTCCGCTGTGTGAAGTCCATCAGCCCTGTATCCACCGCCGGCAGCATTTGCTTATCGATCTTGATGGGAATGAAATCACGATTGAGGATTTCAGCAATGCGTGCGTTTTGAAAACTCTCCCGTTGCATGACATGACACCAATGGCAGCTGAAATAGCCACTGGAAACGAACAGGAGTTTGTTTTCCCGCTTCGCGCGATCAGCGGCCTGCTGATTCCAGAGCTGCCATTGCACCGGATCGTCGGCGTGCATGGCGAGATAGGGCGAGGCATTGGCGGCAAGCTGATTGGCAAGCGGTATTTCGGCGCCGTGGCTGACGCCGCTGAGCAGCAGGAGCAAGAGAAGTACGCGCATGACATTCATGTTGCGGACCTCGGGTAATGGATTCCGGCATTCGCCGGAATGACGGCTGCTTACTGATGCAAATGATACTAATGGAACTGCTATAGCAGTTCCTCAGGTCTTATCTTTCTGTTCCTGTGCCTCGATGCGATCAAGCTCGGCATCCATCTCTTCTGAACTGGGCGGCTCGTATTCGCCATGCCCGGCCGCATCAGCACTGTTTTCTTTTCGGGGTATGAAATGCCTGGCCATAAAGATACCCAGCTCGAACAACATCCACATGGGTATAGCCAACAGGGTCTGCGAAATCACATCTGGCGGCGTCAGCAGCATCCCCAGCACAAAGGCGCCCACAATCACATAAGGGCGCTTCTGCACCAAGGCATCGGGCGTTACCACCCCCAGCCACACCAGCACAAAAGTCACGACGGGCACTTCGAAGGCGGCACCGAAGGCGAAGAACAGCGTCAATACGAAATCGAGATACTTGCCGATGTCGGTCATAACCGCCACGCCTTCCGGCGCACTGGCAGTCAGAAACGCGAACACCAGGGGAAACACCACGTAATAGGCAAACAGACCGCCCAGATAAAACAGGATCGTGCTCGACACCAGCACCGGTATGGCCAGACGTCGCTCATGCCGGTACAGCCCCGGCGCGATGAAACCCCAGATCTGATACAGCAGGTAGGGTACGCAAATGAAAATGGCCAACACCAACGCCAGTTTGAACGGGATCAAAAACGGTGACGCCACCTCGATGGCAATCATCGAACTGTTTTCCGGCATATGCCGCATCAAGGGATCAGCGAGCAGGGTGTAGAGTTTGTTGGCAAACGGTGTCAGCGCCAGGAAGACAACCAGAATCGCCGCCAGCATGCGCATCAAGCGATCACGCACTTCCATCAGATGCGACAGAAAGGGCTGCTCTGTTTCGCCGATCGGATCGTCGTGCGGGTCAGTTGCCGCCATGCTGGGAACCTGGCGTGGACGTGGACTTCTTGTCCGGCAATGCAGTGGACGTGGTTGAGGCAGCCGGTTGGTCCGGCTTCAAGAGTTGCTCTGCGGCAGTCGCCGCCTCCTGCGTTTCCTCGATGATTTCATGCAGGCCAATGGATTGCGCCTGCTCCTTGAGTGTTTGTTTGAGCTCTTCCGCCGCCAGTTCGCGTTGCACATCGGCCTTGATCGCTGCCACCGCGCGGCGCGCGCGACCCAGGTACAGACCGGCGGTACGCACCAAGCGTGGCAGACGTTCCGGTCCGACCACGATCAGTGCGACAACCATGATCAGCGCTAATTCGGAGAAGCCGATGTCGAACATAAATTAATGAACCAGGAATGAGGGGCGAGGAACGAGGGAGTCGATACGGGATGTAGAGACATCAAATTCACATTCCTAGACCCTCGGCCCTAGTGCCTGCACTCAAACCTTATCCTTTTCCTTGGAAGTCACTTCGCCATCGAGCGTGCGGCCACCCTGCTGATTGACCTGACCCTGGGTCTCACCCTGCTCACCTTCCTTCATGGACGACTTGAAACCCTTGATGGCCGAACCGAGATCGCCACCGAGCGATTTAAGACGCTTGCCGCCGAACAGCACCAGGACAATGGCCAGGACGATCAACAGCTGCCAGATACTGATTCCACCTAAACCCATACCTTCCTCCAGCCGCAGATGCGGCGCGTGTAACGTTCAATCGTTCAATCAGGATTTGCGTGCCGCTTTTTCATCCAGCCCAGACAGGCCAACACGACGACTCAATTCCTGCAATACCGCGTCCGGTCCCAGACCCTGCTGTGCCAACATCACCAGGGTGTGAAACCACAGATCGGCGGTTTCGTAAATCAGGTGTTCCGGATTACCCTCTTTGGCCGCCAGAATGGTTTCGGTGGCCTCTTCGCCGACCTTCTTCAGAATGGCATCCAGACCCTTGCTGTAGAGCTTGGCGACATATGAGCTGTCCGGATCGGCGCCTTTGCGCGCCTCCAGGGTTTCCGCCAGCTGTTGCAGGATGTCACTCATCAATGCTCTACCTAGATAAATTCAGATCCGCTATTTATACATCGTCGCAGGATCTTTCAGGACCGGCTCCACTGCGTTCCAGTGCTGATCTTCCAGGCGATGGAAGAAACAACTGCGCCGGCCGGTGTGGCAGGCGATGCCGCCGACCTGTTCAATCTTCAGCAAGATGACATCTTTGTCGCAATCCAGGCGGATGTCCTTGACCTGCTGCACATGCCCGGACTCTTCACCCTTGCGCCACAACTTGTTACGCGAGCGCGACCAATACACCGCGCGACCTTCGGCAACCGTCAACGCCAGCGATTCGCGGTTCATCCAGGCGAACATCAGTATCTCACCGCTCGCGGCATCCTGCGCGATCACCGGCACCAGTCCGTCATCGGTCCATTTGATGTCATCGAGCCACTGATTCGTCATTGGAAACGTCTCGCGCAAAGACGCAAAGGCGCCAAGTTAAATAGCTAACATTACTGTGTGCCTGTCGGACGCGGCCTTCAGCCTGAATCCGACCTACCGCTGGACAAACCGATGTAGGTCGGATTCAGCAGCGAAGCTGCGCGTCCGACGGCATCAAGATGATCTGCGGGCGCATTCACCCCGCACACATCACCCAATAAAACAGTGGCTCTCTACAGGTGTCGCTGGTATTTGCTGCATCTGCAAACCACCCTTACTCTAGCCTAACACCTTGGCGTCTTTGCGTCTTTGCGCGAGCAAGACTTATAGCCGCACCTCAACACCCGCGGCCGCCATGTGGGCTTTGGCTTCGGCGATGCTGTAGGTGCCGAAATGAAAGATGCTGGCCGCGAGAACGGCATCGGCGCCGCCCTCACGGACCCCGGCGACCAGGTGGTCCAGATTCCCGACGCCGCCAGAGGCAATTACCGGTACATCCACGGCGTCACTGATGGCGCGGGTCAGGGCCAGATCGAAGCCATCTTTGGTGCCGTCACGATCCATAGAGGTTAGAAGGATTTCACCGGCGCCGTATTCCACCATGCGCTTGGCCCACTCCACGGCATCCAGCCCGGTGGACTTGCGGCCACCGTGGGTGAAAATCTCCCAGCGGTTGGGCTCGCTGGCTTTGCTGACGCGCTTGGCATCGATGGCCACCACGATGCAGGATGCGCCAAACCGCTCGGAGGCCTCGCGCACGAATTCCGGCCGGTTCACGGCGGCGGTATTGATCGCGACCTTGTCGGCACCGGCATTGAGCATGCGCCGGATATCGCCCAGGGCGCGGATACCGCCCCCGACGGTCAGCGGGATAAACACCTGGCCGGCGACCTGCTCGACCATATGCACCATGGTTTCGCGGTCGTCCGAACTGGCGGTGATATCGAGAAAGGTGATTTCATCGGCGCCTTGCTGGTCATAGCGACGCGCGACCTCGACCGGATCGCCGGCATCGATGATATCCACGAATTTGACGCCCTTGACGACACGTCCGGCATCGACATCCAGACAGGGAATGATGCGCTTGGCTAACATAAATTCAGACTCTAGGTTCTAGGATCTAGGTTTCAGGGCAGGATACGTGAGGAGGAGAGTATGTGACGCACGCGCATATCACTCTTGCTGGAGTTCATCGACCAATGTCTGCGCCTTCGCAAGATCAATACTGCCCTCGTAAAGCGCGCGGCCAATAATGGCGCCCATGACGCCCTCTTCCTCGACGGCACACAGCGCCTTGATGTCGTCCATGTTTGTGACGCCACCCGAAGCGATAATCGGGATAGTCACGGAACGCGCGAGTTCGACGGTAGACTCGACGTTGACGCCCTTCATCATGCCGTCGCGGCCGATATCGGTGTAGACAATGGCGGCAACACCGTCGCGCTCGAAACGCTGGGCGAGTTCCGACACATTGTGATGCGACAGCTTGGACCAGCCGTCGATGGCGACTTTGCCGTCTTTGGCATCCAGACCCACAATAATATGGCCCGGAAACTCCATGCACAGATCATTGATGAAGTGCGGCGCACTTACCGCCTTGGTACCGATGATGACGAAACTCACTCCCAGATCCAGATAGGCCTGTACCGTGTCTTCATCACGGATTCCACCGCCGACCTGGATCGGCAGTTCGGGAAAGGCCTCGCAGATCTGTTGGATCACCGCGGCATTCACCGGCGCTCCGGCGAAGGCACCGTTGAGATCGACAATGTGCAGGCGGCGCGCGCCGGCATCCACCCAGCGTTGCGCGACCTCCAGCGGATCGTCGGAAAATACCGTCGCATCATCCATGCGCCCCTGGCGCAATCGTACGCACTTGCCGTCCTTAAGATCGATGGCAGGTATCAGCAACATGAGCTGTTCCTCGGTGCATTTGGTGAATTCTCAGACATGACCATCTCGGAGCTTGAGTTTAATCCTGACCGTCCCAGTTAACGAAATTCGCCAACAGTTGCAGGCCCGCATGCTGGCTCTTCTCTGGATGGAACTGCACGGCAAAAATACCATCACGTGCCACAGCAGATGCAAATTCAAGGCCGTACTCGGTGACACCCACGCACTCCTGCGACTGCTCCGGTTGCGCGTAAAAACTGTGTACAAAGTAGAAACGGCTGTCCTGGGGGATGCCCTCCCAGAGCGGATGACTGTGCTGGCGCACCTGATTCCAGCCCATGTGCGGGATCTTCAGGCGTTCACCACTGGCCGGATCGGTCAGGCCTTCCGGAAAACGCTTTACCTGGCCGGCGAAGAGCCCTAAGCAGGCCGTACCGCCATTCTCCTCGGATGATTCCAGCAGCGCCTGCATACCCAGGCAGACCCCGAGCAGCGGCTTTATACCAGCCAGATTACGGATCAGTTCATCCAGGCCAAGCCGCTCGAGTTCCTGTACGCAGTCGCGCACCGCGCCGACGCCGGGGAAAATCACTCGATTGGCACGCCCGATCTGAATCGGATCAGCGGTCACAACCACGCGCATATCACCCGACACATGCTCCACCGCCTTGCTGATGGAATGCAGGTTACCCATACCGTAATCGATGATGGCGACGGAACTCATGTACGACCTGGCGCCGGCTTGGTAGCTACTGAATTATCCATGATGTCTTAGATAGGCGCTCAGAGACTGCCCTTGGTGGAAGGGATCTGGCCCTGCATGCGTGGGTCGGCCTCGGCCGCCATGCGCAAAGCCCGCCCGAACGCCTTGAAGATGGTCTCGGCGATGTGATGCGCATTGACACCGCGCAGGCTGTCAATGTGCAGGGTAGCCGGCACATGGTTAATGAAGCCCTGGAAGAATTCACGCAGCAGGTCAACATCAAAGTCGCCGATGCGCGCGCGCGGGTATTGGACGTGATATTCCAACCCCGGGCGTCCGGAAAAATCGATCACCACCCGCGACAGGGCCTCGTCCAACGGGACATAGGCATGGCCGTAACGACGAATACCCTTTTTATCGCCAAGGGCTTTATTGAAGGCCTGGCCCAGGCTGATGCCGACATCTTCCACCGTGTGGTGGGCGTCGATGTGCAGATCGCCGTCGGCCTGGACGTCGATGTCGAATAAACCGTGGCGGGCCACCTGGTCGAGCATGTGTTCAAGGAACGGCACCCCCGTTTTGAAGCTGCCCGTGCCGTTGCCATCGAGGTTGAGCTTCACGGCAATACGGGTTTCGAGGGTGTCACGGCGCACCTCGGCCTGTCGTTGGGTCATGGTCGATTCACTCGGTGCGAACGCAGTTTTGGCGGCAGGGAACAGATTTCATAGTCAATTATCAGGAACCGGAGTTGCCTGGCAGGCTCGATTGCCTGCCAGGCAACCGGCCAGGGCCAGCCGTATGCCTGCATCCTAACGGAAAACCGCTGCCGAGAGAACTACCTGCAAGAACCTGCCCGACCAACCTGAAAAATGGGCTATAGTCTTAAAAATTGCGTTTTCATTGATTTACCTCAAAGGTTCTGCTCCAATCAAGGGCGCGAGCACCACACCGGCATCTTCATCAGCATCGAAAGAAGGGATGGGTTAACCGTGGCCAGCATTGAATCGACTGTCATCAGCATGCAGCAGATGAAAGTGGCCTGCGAAAATTGCAGCCTGCACCAGCTGTGCCTACCGCTACACCTTGATCACGACGCCATGGCTGCGCTGGATAGCATCATCAAGCGTCGCCGCCCGTTGCAGCGCGGTGAAAATCTGTTCCAAAGCTGCGACAAGTTCTCCTCGATCTATGCAATTCGCTCCGGCTCACTCAAAACATTCTCGACCACCAATGATGGCCAGGAGCAGGTCACTGGCTTCCACCTGCCTGGCGAACTGATTGGACTGGACGCCATCACCACCGAAGAACATAACTGCACGGCACGCGCCCTGGAAACCACCAGTGTCTGCGAAATCCCCTTTAATCGGCTGCAGGATCTGGGCATGCAGATCCCCGGGCTGCAACGTCAGTTGCTGCGCATCATGAGTCGGGAAATCCTTGAAGACCAGAATATGATGATCTGGCTGGCCAAAAAATCGGCCGAGGAACGTCTGGCTTCGTTGCTGTTACGCATTTCAAAACAGTTCAGCACGCGGAGCTTTTCGGCTCACGAATTCAATCTGAGTATGTCGCGCACCGACATCGCCAATTATCTGGGCCTGGCGGTCGAGACGGTCAGCCGGCTGTTCACTCGCTTCCAGGTCGAAGGCCTCCTGAACGTTGATCGCAAGCATGTCGTGATCAATGATCTGGACGGCATGCACCGGATGGCGCATAGCGACCCGGATTGTACTCAACACGAAAAAAACCGTCTTAGCTAAATCCCGCTCTGAATATTAGCCTTTATTGATGTGGGTCATGGTTGACCCTCTCTCCTTTCTGCACTCTGACACCACCCGCACGGTACACCGCTCATTAGCTGGCACCGGCGGAACGTATCTCTATTGTGTAAAAGGACTAATATCATGGACATTCAACTTAAAACCCCGCTCCTCACACTCGCTCTCCTGACCACATTAGGCGCTTCCGCCCCATCCCTGGCCGGTGTCCAGCAGGGTGATATCCTGGTTCGTGCCGGTGTTGCCTATGTCTCTCCGCAGGGAGACAGCGACGAAATCACCGGCATCGGCGCAGGCGCCAAGGTCGAAGCAGATGATGCCACGAGCCTAGGCATCACCTTTACTTATATGGCCACCGACAATATCGGCATCGGCGTGCTCGCCGCCTGGCCGTTTGAACACGATATCGATGCCGAAGGCTCGATTGCGGCACTGGGCACAGTCGCCGAGATCGAGCACCTGCCGCCGACCGTCACTTTACAGTGGCATTTCACACCCAGCAGCAACGTGCGGCCCTATGTCGGCGCCGGCATCAACTACACTACTTTCTTCTCAGAAGACACTAAAGGCGCACTGGCAAGCCACGACCTTTCACTGGATGATTCCTGGGGTCTGGCGCTGGAAGCGGGCGTAGATATCGACATCAACAGCGATTGGTTCCTCAGTGGCCAGGTCTGGTATCTGGATATCGACACCGACGCCAGTTTGAGAGGTCCGGTCTTCAACACCAATTTCGATGTTGAGATCGATCCTTGGGTGATGATGTTAGGCGTTGGCACGAAATTCTGAAGCATTCCCCCGAGCGGTTAGCCCGGATTGGGCGACCCGCTCCCTTTTTTCCGAGGTATGGCATGGATACAGCATCCACGTACAACTATAAGGTCGTGCGCCAGTTCTCCATCATGACGATTGTCTGGGGCATTGTCGGCATGTCGGTCGGTGTGTTGATCGCCGCGCAGCTGATGTGGCCGGCACTCAACTTCGACATTCCCTGGCTGACCTACAGTCGCCTGCGCCCCTTGCACACCAATGCGGTGATTTTCGCTTTTGGTGGTTCTGCGTTGTTCGCCACCAGCTATTACGTAGTGCAGCGCACCTGTCAGGCACGACTGTTTTCGAATGGCTTGGCAGCCTTCACCTTCTGGGGCTGGCAACTGGTGATACTGTCCGCGGCTATCACGTTACCGCTCGGCATCACCACCAGTAAGGAATACGCCGAGCTGGAATGGCCGATCGATATCCTGATTACGCTGGTATGGGTTGCCTATGCCGTGGTGTTCTTCGGCACCATCATGAAACGCCGCACTAAACATATTTATGTCGCCAACTGGTTCTATGGTGCTTTCATCCTGACCGTTGCTGTCCTGCATCTGGTCAACAGTGCGGCCCTGCCGGTATCGGCGATGAAATCCTACTCGGCCTATCCGGGCGCCATCGATGCCATGGTGCAGTGGTGGTACGGCCACAATGCGGTAGGTTTTTTCCTCACTGCCGGCTTCCTCGGCATGATGTATTACTTTATCCCCAAGCAGGCCAACCGTCCGGTGTATTCCTATCGGCTGTCAGTGGTGCATTTCTGGGCACTGATTTCCACCTATATGTGGGCCGGACCGCATCACCTGCATTACACCGCCCTGCCGGATTGGGCGCAGTCACTGGGCATGGTGTTCTCGCTGATCCTGCTGGCACCCAGCTGGGGCGGCATGATCAACGGCATGATGACGCTGTCGGGCGCCTGGCATAAGTTGCGTACCGATCCGATACTGAAATTCCTGATCGTCTCGCTGTCGTTCTACGGCATGTCGACCTTCGAAGGTCCGATGATGGCCATCAAGACCGTGAATGCGCTGTCGCATTACACCGATTGGACCATCGGCCACGTGCACTCCGGCGCGCTGGGTTGGGTCGCGTTGGTATCGATTGGCTCCATGTACTTCCTGATCCCGCGCTTGTTCGGCCGTGAGCAGATGTACAGCGTCAAGCTTATTGATGTGCACTTCTGGGTTTCCACTATCGGTGTGGTGCTCTATATCGCCGCCATGTGGATCGCCGGTGTCATGCAGGGCCTGATGTGGCGTGCAGTGAACGACGACGGCACGCTGACCTACAGCTTCGTCGAATCACTCGAACGTATGTATCCCTTCTATTTTGTCCGCTTCCTGGGTGGCGCGATATTCCTGAGCGGCATGTTGATCATGGCCTACAACGTCTACAAGACCATCGCCGGCCAACGTCCAGCCGTTGCCGCCATCCCCCAGACCGCTTAACGAGGAGATCGACATGAGTCATGAAGTCGTAGAAAAAAATGTCGGCCTGCTCGCGCTACTGGTGGTTCTGGTCATCACTATCGGCGGGCTGGCCGAGATCGTTCCGCTGTTCTTTCTGAAAAGCACGACAGAACCGGTCGCAGGCCTCAGTCCATACACGGCATTACAGTTGGAAGGCCGCGATATCTATATCCGCGAAGGCTGTTATGTCTGTCATTCGCAGATGATCCGCCCGTTCCGCGCTGAGACCGAGCGTTATGGCCATTATTCGGTAGCCGGTGAGTTCGTCTATGACCACCCCTTCCAATGGGGCTCCAAGCGCACCGGGCCGGATCTGGCGCGTGTTGGTGGCCGCTACTCGGATGATTGGCATCGTGTGCACCTGCTCAATCCGCGCGATGTCGTACCGGAATCGAATATGCCGGGCTTCCCTTGGCTGGAAACGACGGTTCTGGACGGTGAATTGTCGGCCAAGAAACTCGAGACCATGCGCACCCTGGGCGTGCCCTATACCGATGCGGACATCGCCGGCGCCAAGGCCGCTGTCGCTGGCAATACCGAAATGGATGCCTTGATTGCCTATCTGCAAAACCTGGGCACTGCGATCAAGACGCGGAGGTAATCATCATGGATCTTGTCACATTACGTAGCATTTTCACTGTACTGGTCTTCGTTGCTTTCATTGGCGTATGGATCTGGGCCTGGAGCAGCAAACGCAAGCAGGCCTTCGATGAAGCTGCAAATCTGCCTTTCGTCGAGGATGGCACGGATACAAACACGCATACAAAAGGGCTCCAACCATGAGTGATTTCGAATTCTCAAGCGAGTTCTGGAACTGGTGGGTCATCGGACTTACGCTCGGCAATATCCTCGCCTGCTGGTGGCTGATCGCCTGGACGTCGAAAAAGCGTGCCGGTGAAAGCGCCGTCGGTGAAACCACTGGCCACAGCTGGGATGAAAGTCTGCAGGAATACAACAATCCGCTACCGCGCTGGTGGCTGTGGTTGTTTCACATCACGCTGGTCTTCAGTCTGATCTATATCGTGCTGTATCCGGGCCTGGGTAAATTCACCGGGGTCTGGGATTGGACACAGGAGAGTCAGTACGATCAGGAAATCAAAGACGCACAAGAACGCTTTGATCCTATCTTTGCCGCCTATGCACAACGCCCCATTCCCGAACTGGCACAGGATGCACAAGCGGTCAAAGCCGGTCAGCGTTTGTACTTGAACTACTGCGCAACCTGTCACGGCTCGGACGCACATGGGGGTCCAGGCTTTCCAAACCTCTCTGACAACGTCTGGCTGTATGGCGGTGAGCCCGACACCATCAAGACCAGTATCCTGGATGGCCGTCAAGGCATGATGCCGGCCTGGCAGGACGCCTTGGGCGATGCGGGCGTTGATGAGGTTACGGCCTATGTCATTAGCATCAGTGGACGTGAAGCCGATCCGGTCAAGGCCGAGGCCGGCAAGGCCCGCTTCGACATGATGTGTGTGGCCTGCCATGCCGCTGACGGTACCGGCAATCCTGCCCTGGGCGCGCCGAACCTCACCGATGCAGACTGGCTGTACGGCGGCTCACCGGGCGTGATCCGGCACAGCATCGCCAAGGGTCGCAACGGGCAAATGCCGAGCCATCGTGAATTCCTGGGTGAAGACAAGGCACATCTGCTGGCCGCCTACCTCTATAGCCTTTCTCAGTAAATTTGCAGTGCGTATTAGGCCTGTCGCCTAATACGCACTACGCAATATCTTGGTACAACGATCAACCATGTCCGACACTCAGACCTCCAGCGCATCCAATGACGATGTGCTGTATGCCAAACACGAAAAAATCTATCCGCGCGCCGTGCACGGAAAGTTCGCCGCACTGCGCGTGCTCGGCGTCTCGTTGTTATTGGGAATTTATTATGTGCTGCCCTGGCTGAGTTTTGACGGCCATCAGGCGGTGCTCTTCGATCTGCCTGCACGCAAATTCTATATTTTTTCGCTGAGCTTCTGGCCCCAGGATTTTTTCTATCTCGCCTGGCTGCTGGTGATCGCCGCATTGTCGCTGTTTTTCTTTACGGCATTGGCGGGACGCCTCTGGTGTGGTTATGCCTGTCCACAAACGGTCTGGACCGAGTTGTTTCTGTGGATCGAACGCAAGGTCGAAGGCGATCGCAGCAAGCAGATGAAACTCGACAAGAGCGCGATGAATGCGCGCAAGTTTCGTCTCAAGGCTACCAAGCACGCACTTTGGATCGCCCTCTCGGCCTGGACTGGGCTTACCTTCGTCGGTTACTTCACACCCATCGCGGAATTGTGGCGCGCGCTGCTGCAACTGCAACTCGGCCCCTGGGAAACTTTTTGGATTATCTTCTACGGCTTTGCCACCTACGGCAATGCCGGCTGGATGCGTGAGCAGGTCTGTATTTACATGTGTCCCTATGCGCGCTTCCAAAGCGCCATGTTCGATCGCGACACACTGATCATCGCCTATGATGAAAAACGCGGCGAGCCGCGCGGCTCCCGTAAGCGTGATATTGATCACCATGCCGCCGGGATGGGTGACTGCGTGGATTGCACACTCTGCGTCCAGGTTTGCCCGACCGGTATCGATATCCGCAACGGTCTACAGTATCAATGCATCGGCTGCGCCGCTTGCGTGGATGTGTGCGACACCGTCATGGATAAGGTCGATTATCCCAAAGGATTGATCCGCTACACCACAGAGAACGCCATTGATGGCAAGAAGGCGCATGTCCTGCGGCCGCGCATCATTGCCTATGCATTGTTTCTGCTGGCACTCTCTGGTGGTCTGGTGTATTCAATCAGCCAGCGCATCCCGATCGAGCTGGATATCATCCGTGATCGCAACATGCTTTATCGCGAGACCGATATGGGGCTGGTAGAAAACGTCTATACACTGAAGTTGATCAACATGGATGAACATCCGCACCGTTATAAAGTGACGGTCACCGGCCTGCCAGGCCTGGAGCTGGATCTGGGTCAGGATGCGATCGACATCGCCGCCGGTGAAGTGCGCAATCTGCCGGTACGGGTACGCATTGATCCCATCAATCTGGAACGCCCAAGCAACGCCATCGACTTTAAACTCGAGGCTATGGATGATCCCAGCCTTACGACCACCCAGACCGGACGCTTCATCGGTCCATCAGGAGCGCAATAATGAACAGCATCCAACCCACACCCTGGTATCGCCAGTTCTGGCCCTGGTTCATCATCGCCCTGCCCTTCACAGCCGTCGTAGCGAGTTTTGCCACGCTTATAATCGCAACCCAGAATCCGGATGGGCTCGTCGCCGACAACTATTACAAAGAAGGTCTGGGCATCAATCAGGCATTGGCGCGTGATCAGCAAGCTGCGGCACTGGGCTTATCCGGTCTGGTGCGTCTCGATAACAACACGCAGAAACTCATTCTGACACTGACAGCGACTGGCCCGGTGACCCAGTACACCGATCTCCAGCTGCGTATGGTTCATCCTACCCGGCAACATCTCGACCGCACCCTAAGCTTGACTCACGAAGGTGATGATCGTTGGTCGACACCCTTGGTGCCGTTATCGTCAGGGCATTGGCATCTGCAATTGGAATCTGCCCAAGGCGACTGGCGCATGACCGGGCGGCTGCTACAGCCTGAACAACAACAAGCCGTGCTACAACCACAAGCCGGATAGTCCGCGCAGACAACACGCAAGGGGTGTTAATTATGCAAGAGATACCGACCATCCAGCGCATTATCGCCATCCTCTGGCCATCGTTTCTGACCTCCGGTATCGCGACCGTATTGTTTTTCACCGCCTTCGATCCGCAACACCTGCTGATGTATACCGACTTTGCCGAGATCAGCCGCCTCGGCGCTTATACCATCGGGTTCTTTCTGTTTTGGATGCTGACCACCGTCACCAGTGCGTTGACCTGTTATTTTCAACGGCCGTGCGATAAAGCCAATAACTGAAATCGGCACTACAGAGTCAGCGCCAGTAACATCAGACCATCACATTCAAGGCCGATATCAGCTCAATCAAGCATCCCTATTCAACGCTGTGAAGCTGACTGTAACCAGAAAGTCACCGGCCCGTCATTGGTGAGACTCACCTGCATATCGGCGCCGAACTGCCCGGTTGCGACCTCACCATGCTGTGCGCAAGCACGGGTAACCAGGTAATCGAACAATTGCCGGCCCTGCTCCGGGTCCGCGGCGGGTGTAAAACTGGGGCGCATGCCCTTGCGGGTATCGGCGGGCAATGTAAATTGAGGGACCAGCAACAGTCCGCCGACGGTATCGGACAGACTGAGATTCATTTTGCCATTCGCATCGGCGAATACGCGATAGCCCAGCAATCGCTCCAGCAGTCTATCCGCCTGCGCCTCTGTGTCATGCCGCTCAACGCCGATCAGCACTAACAGGCCAGGTCCGATCTCGGCAATGGTTTGCGCAGCGACGCGGACGCGTGCCTCCGTAACCCGCTGCAACAGACCGATCATGCGAGACGTTCGGCGAACTCATCTGTCGCACGCACCAAGGCATCGATGGTGCCGCGTTCGGTCGCGGAATGTCCGGCATCGGCGATGACTTCAAGCCTTGCCTGCGGCCAGGCGTCATGCAAGGCAAATGCCTGTTCGACCGGACAGACGACATCGTAACGGCCATGCACGATCACGCCCGGAATGTCGCGCAGGCGCGCGGCCTGCTCGAGGATCTGATTGGGCTGCAGAAAACTGTTGTGCATAAAATAATGACATTCGATGCGCGCCAGACTCAGCGCCGTGAAGGGTTTGGCGAAATGATCGATGACCGCCTGCCGCGGCAGCAGTGTCGCGGTGCGCCCTTCCCATAGCGACCAGGCCTTGGCCGCGGCCATACGGGTAATCTCGTCAGCTCCGGTCAGACGCGAATAATAGGCGGTCACGAGATCAGCGCGTTCAGCCTCGGGAATCGGCGCCAGATAATCCTGCCAATAATCGGGGAACAGAAAAGACGCGCCTTCCTGGTAGAACCAGCGAATATCCCGCGGCCGGCACAGAAAGATGCCGCGCAACACCAGCCCCAAGACTCGCTCGGGATGCGTCTGTGCATAGACGAGACCCAGCGTTGATCCCCAAGAGCCTCCGAATACCAGCCATCGATCTATGTTGAGATGCTCGCGCAGCTGCTCGATGTCCGCGACCAGATCCTGTGTTGTATTGCCTGCGAGTTCCGCATGCGGCGTGGACTGACCGCAGCCGCGCTGATCGAACAAAACAATGCGGTAGCGCACCGGATCAAAGAAGCGACGCTGGAAGGGCTCACACCCCGCACCCGGCCCACCGTGCAGAAACACCACGGGTATACCATCGGGATTGCCAGATTCTTCAACGTACAAGGTATGCGTCGTATTCACATCGATACTGTGTCTAACATAGGGTTCGATATCGGGAAACAGTCCCTGCATGTCATGTCCTCAACGTCATCTCGCGTGAAGGCGAGTAGGTAAATACTTACAAATCATTTATGAATGAACCTACAGCAAACCCTATCCGCATAATGCCATTATCGCAACAGCTTCACGCGAGCCCGGGTCTCATCGGGTACCTGAAGTTTAAGGACAGCAGTGCATCGGATCAGCGCGGGTACACTTTTGGGAGGAAGAGTGCTCGTGACTACCTGAAGGCCGTCCAGGGAGGGAGTTCAGATTGCCTTCCAGCCTCGAACTTGGCATCGAACCCGGTGGACTACGCCGGGTTTTTCTTTTTCAGGGGTATGCGGAAGTTGAATTATCACAGAACAAAAAACAGGGCCCATTCGGGCCCTGCATTTGTTACCGCTATTGACACCAGCGCCTTAGATAAACAGGCAGACGTCCGCATCCTTGCCCATGGGCAGGAAGTAAGTGGCACCGACATAATCCACGCCACCGATGAACTCGTCATGGCTGAAGCCGAATACATCGACGGTCATCTGGCAGGCAAACATTTTCACCTCGGCCTCGATGCACAGCTCGCGCAGCTCTTCGACCGTGGCGACGCCTTTGTTCTTGAAGGTCTTCTTCATCAGGCCCGTGGCGACCTTTTCGAAACCGGGGATACCGGCCATGATGATGTTCGGCATCGGCCAG
>JAHJQQ010000015.1 GCA_018819175.1 Gammaproteobacteria bacterium | reverse complement strand
GACGACGCCGGTGGACGAGCGGGTAGCGGAGGCGATGTGCGCCTGCCTGACCCGCGAAGGCAACTATGGCAACCCGGCCTCGCGCAGCCACCCGTTCGGCTGGGACGCGGAAGCGGCCGTTGAACGCGCCCGCGAGCACGTCGCCGCCCTGGTCGGCGCCGACCCCAAGGAGATCGTGTTCACCAGCGGCGCGACCGAGTCCAATAACCTGGCCATCAAGGGTGCCGCGCACTTCTATCAGAAGAAGGGCAAGCACCTGGTCACCGTGAAGACCGAACACAAGGCGGTGCTCGACACCTGCCGCCAGCTGGAACGCGAAGGCTTCGAAGTCACCTACCTGGAACCGCAGCCCGATGGCCTGCTGAACCTGGAGACCTTCGCGAGCGCCCTGCGCGAGGACACCATCCTCGCCTCGGTGATGCACGTGAACAACGAGATCGGCGTGATCCAGGACATCCAGAAGATCGGCGAGCTCTGCCGCGCCAAGGGCGTGCTGCTGCACGTCGATGCCGCGCAGAGCCCCGGCAAGGTCGCGATCGACCTGGCCACGCTGCCCGTCGACCTGATGAGTTTTTCGGCCCACAAGATCTACGGCCCGAAGGGCATCGGCGCCCTGTACGTGCAGCGTAAACCCCGCGTGCGCCTGGAAGCCCAGATGCACGGCGGCGGCCACGAACGCGGCCTGCGCTCCGGGACCCTTGCCACCCACCAGATCGTCGGCATGGGCGAGGCCTTCCGCATCGCGAAAGCAGAAATGGCCGAAGAGACCGCGCGCATTCTGGCCCTGCGCCAGCGCCTGCTGGCGGGCCTGCAGGACATGGACGAGGTGTACGTCAACGGTGATCTGAACCAACGCGTGGCCGGCAACCTGAACATCAGCTTCAACTTCGTCGAAGGCGAAAGCCTGATCATGGCCCTGAAGGATCTGGCCGTGTCCAGCGGCAGCGCCTGCACCAGCGCCAGCCTCGAGCCCAGCTATGTCTTGAGAGCGCTCGGCCGCAACGACGAACTGGCGCACAGCTCGATCCGCTTCACCCTCGGCCGGTACAGCACCGCCGAAGAAGTGGACTACACCATCGCCCTGGTGAAGGACAAAGTGGCGAAGCTCAGAGAACTCAGCCCGCTGTGGGAGATGCATCAGGAAGGCATCGATCTGAATACGGTGCAGTGGGCGGCGCATTAATACCAGGGCCGAGGTACTAGGTGCTAGGGACGAGGTAAAATACGGCTCCCTCCCTCGGCCCTAGAGCCTAGCACCTGGTACCGGATAAACGAATCCGAAGCGGTCAGCAGACCGCTTCGATATCAAGTTAGCAGAGACAGTGAGGACACAACCATGGCATACAGCGATAAGGTACTGGACCACTACGAGAACCCGCGCAACGTGGGTAGCCTGGACAAGGCGGACACGAGTGTGGGGACCGGCATGGTGGGCGCGCCGGCCTGCGGCGACGTGATGAAGCTGCAGATCAAGGTGAACGCGCAGGGCGTGATCGAAGATGCGAAGTTCAAGACCTATGGCTGCGGCAGCGCGATCGCCAGCTCCAGCCTGCTGACCGAATGGGTGAAGGGTAAAACCCTGGACCAGGCGAGCCAGATCAAGAACACGCAGATCGCCGAAGAGCTGGCCCTGCCGCCGGTGAAGATCCATTGTTCGGTGCTGGCCGAAGACGCGATCAAGGCGGCGATCTCCGATTACCAGGGCAAGCAGGGCAAGGACCAGGTCAAAAGCGCTTGAGCATGTGACTCAATACACATAGCTAATCGCACAATAGACCGTGCGCAGTAAAGGCCGTGACATCGTAATGTCGCGGCCTTTTTTTATGGAACGAAAGTCATAGGCAACGGTGAGGAATGCAGCGGGAGGATCACGCTATACAACATTATGGCGACTTAATTTTGACGATAGCAGGTGATGGTCAGTGTGTTATTCGAATTTCATCCCGGTCTTCTACCGGTGTGAGACGCTGGTCACAGTTATTCATGTGGGAGTGTCGACAATGGGGCCGTCATAAATCAGAGCTATGCAAAGAAGGGTATATGATAAAGTTAGCACTCATTGGCGGCGTTCTTGGGTTTATCAGCATCAGTGTGTTGGAAGGCCTGGAGGGCGTTATCGTGGCGGGTTTTGTATTGATCACGACTGCCGTGGCGATCAGTATACTTGTCAGCGATCATGTATCTTCTGCGCGTGAGCAGGCGCGGCGAAACCACATGACGGAGAGCGATGCTTATACTGTCCGCTATTCCGATAACGAAGGTTAAGCAGCTGTTTTAATCTCTTCGTCGTTCCAGTGCGTACTTTCTTCAGCGGCACACACCTTTCACCCCAGCGATACACAGAGAGGGTCTTTTCCAACCGGGAGAAGGCGTTCATGTGGCAACGGTGAATTATTTTGACCAGACCAAAATGCGATTATTGGCAGGCATGGCGTAGTCCTGCGACAATTGCATCCCTGCAGTACTTGCCAGGCGATCCAGATCCTCGAAATTCCGCACCCCGCTGCGCGGGTCGCGCGCCTTCAACCATTGGTCGAAACGTGCGTTGCTCTCGCTGGTGAATTTCCCGCCATAATTGAACGGGCCATAGAGACAGAAGCGGCCTTTGGTTTCAAGTATCGACCCTATCCCCGCGAACATGGCTTCCACCTCCGGCCAACCCATGATGTGCACGGTATTGGCACTGAACACAGCGTCGTACTGTTCCTCAGGCCAAGGGTCCGTTGCGACATCCAATGCCAGTGGTGCTTGAATATTCTTTAGTCCCGAATCCGCCTGCCAGGCAAGTATGCCGGGGTGATATTCCGGGACGTCACTGGTTTGCCAGGTGAGATGCGGAAATTCCGCTGCGAAAAACACGGCATGCTGCCCGGTACCGCTGCCGATTTCCAATACACGATGTGCATTTGCGAATTCTTTGCGCAGTACTTCAAGGATCGGCTGTTTGTTCTGCTCACAGGATTCAGCGAAGGGTTTCATAGGTGACCTTATAGGGTTCAAGTACCTGTAGGGGCGGCCAAGGTCGCTCCTACAGCCGTTCCGAAAGCACCTGCATGATTTCATCATCCGTGAGTACAATCGGATTGGTTTTCATGCTGCTGCCGCGGCTGTTGGCGGCGATGCGGGGGAAGTCGTCTCGCTGCACTTGGTAATGAGACAGGCGCGGCAGCTGCAGACGTTCAGTCCAGTCCTCCAACAGATCGGTCAGCGCACGATAGGCGGCCTCGGGTTCCCGGATACGCCGTTCGCAGAGGATTTCAGCAAGGCGCGCATATTTCCCGAGCGCAGGGTTATCCGGTTCACGCTCGTGCATCGCTGCAATATTCATCCGCGTCGCGCTGCCGACCAGGGTGCCGCAGACCACGCCGTGCGGAATAGGGAAAAAGGCGCCCATGGGTGCGGCAAGCCCATGTACTGAACCCAGTCCGGTTTGCGCCAGGGTAATGCCGGAAATCAGTGCGGCATAGGCCATGCGACTGCGCGCGGCGGCCTGATCGCCGGTACCTTCGTACCAGGAGAGCAGGCCATCGCGCGCCGCGCGCAGACCGCTGATGGCAAGCGCGTCGGTGAGATTGCCGGCGCGCAATGAGACATAGGATTCGATCAGTTGCGTGAGGGCGTCCATGCCGTTGGCGGCGATCAGCTCGGGCGGGCAACTGGTCAGCAGGTCCGGATCGACAATGGCGTAGTCGGGGACCAGCTGTTCGTCGCGGAAGGATTTCTTGAACCCCTGTTCGCCATGCACACTCAGGACGGCATTTTTGGTCGCCTCACTGCCGGTACCCGCAGTGGTCGGTATGGCAATAAAGGGAGTCGCCGGGCCTTGATAGGGTTTCTCCGGACCGACACCTTCCAGATAATCCATGACCGAGTCGCCGATCCGTAACAGCCCGGCGATGGCCTTGGCGGCGTCCAGCACACTGCCACCACCGATGCCGATGACCAGATCGAAACCACCATCACGGAATTGCGCGACGGCCGCGTCTACCAGCTGGGGTGAAGGTTCTTCGCTGACATGCAGCAGATCCCAGTCGATATCATGCTTGCGCAGTCCATCAAGCAACATATTCCAGTGCGCTGTGGCTTGCAGTGAGCGGGCGCCGCTGACCAGTAATACGCGTGTGCCGTAGCGTGCGACCAGCTGCGGCAGCAGGGCTAGCCGGCCGGCGCCGAATTCGATACGCGGTAAGCGCGCCAGGGAAAAGGGGTTGATCATGATCGGGATTCCTGGTTCGGAAATAGCCCGTTATAGGGAATGCCGCGGCGTGGTGCCGCCATCCAATCCGCCACCGCATCGCGCCAGGCCAGATAGTGAGCGGTTTGTTTGTGCGCCGTTGCATCGGCCGCGCTGAGATAGGCTTCGTAGAGCATAAACTGTGTCGGATCGTCAGCCGACTGCAGGATGTCGAAGCGCAGATTACCCGGCTCCTGGATCGAAGCAGTATGGTTGGCCTGACAGGCCGCGATGAAATCCTGGATATGCGCGGGTTTTACGCTGACCTGAACCAGAGTTACATGCATAATAATTCACCCCTGTTGATGCAACTCAAGCCTAGCGGCATCAGTTCTCGTTGCCAAGTTTTAATGATTCTTGGAAGCTGTGACTATTGAATTTTTAGTCTATGAGCATTTGTCGGACACGGCCTTCAGTCTGAATCCGACCTGCGGCACGACGCGCATCTGGCGTAGGTCGGGTTCAGTGGCGCTAGCCCTGCGCAGTATATTTCCACTATCATAGCTTTTCCCAAGAATGGCCGGCGCAATGAGCAACGATATCCCCGCACCTGAAGCTGAGAGTGGCACGAACACCGCGTGCGATGTATCCAAAGACCCGCGCAGTCTCAGCGAATGGGTTGAACGTCTCAGCGATAAGGGCATGCCGGCCTTCGCCAAAACGGTAAAGGATATCTCCGGCGTTGCCGCGGATCGTGAAAGTTCTGCTGCTGAGTTGTCGCGGGTGATTCTGCAGGATGCCGCCATGACAGCGCGTCTGCTGCGGGTTGCGAACAGCCCGGTCTATAGTATGGCTGGCAAGGGTATCAGCACGATATCGCGCGCGGTGGTGTTACTGGGTTTCAATACCGTGCGCAGTCTCTGTCTGTCCATAGCCATTATCGATTCGATGAGCAAGAACGCGCAGAAATCGCGCGTCGCCGACCTGATGGCGCGTTCCTTTCATGCCGCGATACAAGCACGTGCCTTTGCCGAAAAGCGTCGTGATCCTTCGCCGGAAGAAGTGTTCATCGCCACGCTACTGAGTTCAATTGGCGATCTTGCCTTCTGGAGTGTGAAAAGCGATGTCGCGGCAAATCTGAATGAGGTGCTGCAACGCCCGGGTTATACTCGAGCGAGTGCTGAACGTGAGGTGCTGGGTTTCGAGTTGCAAGATCTGAGTCTGGGGCTGACGCGTAAATGGAACCTGGGTAAGCTTTTGGAGCATGTCCTGGAGCATAAAGGTGATGCTGATCCACGCGTGAGTAATGTCGAATACGGAAATGAATTGGCGACGCAGGCCGAGAAAGGTTGGGAAACACCAGAGACTAAACAGCTGCTCGGGCGTGTCGCTGAGGCAATGTATCTGCCATTACAGGATGCCACCAAGTTGATCCATGAGAATGCAAGCCAGGCGGCAAAAACGGCACAGTATTTCGGTATTGGTGATGCAGCCGATTTGATCCCGCTGCCGAAGTCGCAACAAAAACTGGAGCGGGTCGCGTCTGTCGCGCGGGAGGACGATCAAAAACCAACCTTCGCCGAACCAGACCCGATGCTGCAGTTGACCATTTTGCGTGAACTATCGGGTATGCTGGATGGAAAGCACGATATCAATTTGCTGCTTGAAATGGTCTTGGAAGGGATCTCCCGTGGTATCGGTATGGATCGAGCACTGTTCGCCATGCTGAATCCTGAACGCAATAAATTGCGCGCCCGTTATGCCCTGGGTTGGGGGGATGACTTTCGCGATACATTTATTTTTGATATTTCACCTCTTAAAGCCAGTGTTTTCAGTCATGTGCTGGAGGCGCGCGAACCACTCTGGGTAGGGCAGGGGAGCGACGCGCGTCTCAAGCCACTGTTAACGGCGCAGGTAATCGAGGTGACGGGAAACTCCCCGTTTTTCGTGATGCCTGTCGAAGTGAACGGACGTTCTATCGGTCTGTTTTATGCTGACCGTATGACCAGCGGCAGGGCTTTGGATGAAGAATCCTATATGGCCTTCCGGCACTTTTGCCAGCAGGCCAATCTGGCGTTGGCCTACACGCGGCGTGGCAGATAAGCATCAAACACTACTCAGTGGGTCTGGCGTTTGACGTCGATATAGAATTGAAAGTTGTTCTTACCGGCACGCTTGGCTTCGTACATGGCGCTGTCGGAAGCCTTCAGCAGTCCATCCAAGGTAGTGGCATCGTCCGGGTACAGGGCAATGCCGATGCTGCAGGTGACCTGTATATTCTGCCCATCGAGACAGACGGGTTCCTGCATCACGGTCAGGATCTTATTCACTATCATTACCGCATCACCCACGGTCTTCAATTGCTCGATAATCAGGGTGAATTCATCTCCGCCCAGACGGGCAACCGTGTCGCATTCGCGTGCACTACGGCGCAGCCGATCACTGATCTCGACCAGTAAAGCGTCACCCGCCTGATGACCGAAGCTATCATTAATCCTCTTGAAGTCATCCAGATCGAACAACATCAATGCCACCTTTGCCTTGTTGCGATGCGATTGGACAATGGCGTGGCTGAGCCGATCGTACATGAGCATGCGGTTGGGCAGGCCACACAGCGGATCATGATGTGCCATGTGCCAGAGCCTGGCTTCTGTGGATTTATGTTCAGTAACGTCCTGAAGCGTTCCTGTCATGTGCTGCGGCTTTCCGGATTCGCTGAGCGTGATTTCGCCAGTGTGATGCACGATACGTTCCGCCAATCCATCGGCTTGAATGATGCGGTGGTGGATGCTGTAGTGGTTCCCCTGTTCCCGGGCATTCTGGATTGCGGCACTGACTAATTGCTGATCTTCAGGATGAACCTGAGCCATGAATTTTTCATAATCGATATCTCCCTGTGCAACCGATCTGCCGAATATCCGGAAGATCTCATCCGACCAGTGGATGCTCCCCGTTGCAAAATCCATGGACCAGCTGCCCAGATGTCCAATGCGCTGTGCCTCGGCAAGATGCTTCTCGCTGAGTTTGAGTTTGGATTCCAGCTGATGCCGGTACAGTGCCATCCCGATCGTCAGGTTCAATTCCCGTTCATTGAGAGGTTTCAGAAGGTAGGCGAAGGGCTCGGTTACCTTGGCGCGTTCGAAAAAGGCATCATCGGTTTGTGCAGTGAGGTACAGCACGGGAATATTCTGCGTGCTGTTGATGATGCGAGCTGTTTCTATGCCATCCATGTCGCCGGACAGGATAATGTCCATCAGGATCAGATCGGGGGATTTGCTGCGTGCCAAATCGATGGCATCGGCGGCAGTGGAAACTATACCAACCGTGGTATAGCCTGAGGCATGAATATGCACCCGTATGAATTCCGCAGTATGAGGATCGTCTTCCACGATCAATATGCTGGCTTTACTCACGATACGTGCGTCCCGATGTGAAAGGCAGGTGCAGCTGTATAGGCTGTGCGGGGTGCCTGCCATTGGCGCATGGCCTGAGGTGATTTGTCAAATACAAGGTACTCGCATAGAGTAAATCCGGTTGATATTTTATGACAATGATGTTTCAACCCACGCTAAGGAGATGGCCATGCCACGTATATTGAGTTGCCTGCTGCTGATGTTATCAACCGCCGCGGTCGATGCGGAGATCAAAACCGAGACGCTGAGCTACACAGTCGACGGTACTACCATGACTGGTTATCTGGCCTACGACGATGCGCTGAGTGGGCCGCGCCCAGGCGTGTTGGTGGTCCATGAATGGTGGGGTCAGAACGACTATGTGCGCAAACGTGCCGAGCAATTAGCCGCGTTGGGGTATACCGCCTTTGCACTGGATATGTATGGTGAGGGTAAAGTTGCCGATCACCCGGATACAGCCAAGAGCTTTGTGCAGACCGTGATCAGTAATATGCCCATAGCCGAGCGTCGCTTCGTTGCTGCGCGTACGCTATTGGAATTACAACCGACGGTTGATAAGCAGCATATCGCCGCCATTGGCTACTGCTTCGGCGGTGGCATGGTGCTGCATATGGCGCGGGTAGGTATGGATCTGGATGGCGTGGTGAGCTTTCACGGTAGTTTGGGAACAAAAACCGCGGCACAGCCAGGTGACGTCAAAGCACGTGTGCTGGTCTTCACGGGGGCAGATGATCCCATGGTACCACCGGAACAGGTACAGGCTTTCGAACAGGAGATGTCCGCCGCCAATGCGATGTACGAGTTAGTGAGCTATGCCGGCGTTACACACGGCTTTACCAACCCGGCTGCCGATGCTGCTGCAGAGCGCTTCAAAATGCCAGTGGCTTATAACGCACAGGCGGATGCGGCGTCCTGGAAGCGCATGCAGGCCTTTTTAAAGACAGTATTTGCCCAGTAATAGTTGCCATGAGTGGTGCAGGATAGCGCGTAAACGGTGTGCGGTTCGGGAAGCCTGTTGATGTGGCATCCGGTCTGAGGTTTAACTGGTGGTGCTGGGAGTTACGCGGCAGGTTTACCAGCTACTGGTGGCAAACCGCGCTTCGGGCATGCCGGTTATGATGCGCTGCTGATCGATTTGCTCGACCCAGTTGTTGATCTGGTCCCAGGCGGCGATGTCTTGCGCAAGGTCTCGCTGATCGAGCTCATGCACGCCGAGCCCGCGTTCAGCGGCGCGGACGTAGTTCTGAGTATCGCGGAGGCGCGCGACCACGGGGATATCGAGTTTATCCAGGAAGCGTTCGAGTTTGTGTTCGGATTCGGTACGGGATCTGATCCGGTTGGCGATAATGCCGACCTGTTTGTTCAACGACCGTACCTTGCCGAGCAGCAATAGATCGCGCACGAAATCGGCCGTGGAGTGCATGTCGATGGAAGATGGCAACACCGGGACCAGAATGATGTCGGCTTTGGCGACACGATCCTCAAAGTCGTACCCGGAAAATCCCGCAGGTGTATCGATGACGAGGAAGTCGGTGTCCTGGGGCAGCCGCATCTGCCAACTACGGGTCATTCCCGCAGGTGGCTGACGGAAGGCCTCAATGCCGTGTATATGGGCGTGCTGTTCAGGGCGCTCGCGCAACCAGCGGCTGCTGGAACCCTGCGGATCGAAATCGAACAGTGATGTGCCATAGCCTTTGTTGGCGAAATAGCTGGCCAGGTTGGTGGCTACCGTGGTCTTGCCACAACCACCCTTGGCGTTCATCACAATCACACTGTGCACAGCAGGACGCTCCCTCTATAGTTGGATTTCCAGGACACACAGGATGAGCGGATTCTAGGACCTATGCAAGCTCCGCAAGGGCTTATGTGCGTATGTTGATCCAAATCGTAGGAGCCGTAAAACTGACACTTGCTGCAGATCCCGCGAGACTGCGCTATAGATTATGCCCGATAAGCCTCCTTTGTATGGACTGACATTGGTTAGGCCGGGTGCTACCAAGGAGTTCCCATGAGCCGATTGACCGGTGGGTGTGCCTGTGGCGCAGTCCGCTATAGCATTGATGCTGAACCGACATTTTCCTTTCATTGCCAGTGTCGGCAGTGTCAGCGTGCCACAGGAACCGGGCATGCTTCCTTATTCATTGTGCCGAAGGTGGCCGTGTCAGTGACCGGCGATCTGACCTACTACGACCAGACCGCCGACGACGGAGCGACAGTGAGTCGCGGTTTCTGTCCGCGCTGCGGGAGTCCTATGCTGGGTAATACGACGGGTCATCCGGACATTGTGCTCATCACGGCGGCCAGCCTGGACGACCCGACTCAATTCAAACCGCAGAAACTTGTATTTAGCAAGACGGGGCAGCCCTGGGACTATATCGATCCGGCACTGCGAGACGAGTAGAGCAGCCTTATTGGCCCAAGGTAAAGTAGAACGTGGCCCCATGACCGGGACTGCCCTCTACCCATACGCGCCCATTATGGCGACGCACGATTCGCCGGACAGTGGCCAGACCAATGCCCGTACCTTCAAAGTCAGAGGTGTCATGTAGTCGCTGAAAGGCGGTGAATAATTTGTCCACATAGGCCATATCAAACCCGGCGCCGTTGTCGCGCACGAAATAGATTTCTTCACCTTTCTGATCCTGGTGGCCAAACTCGATTCGGGCGGCGGCCTTTTTTCGAGTGAACTTCCAGGCATTGCTGAATAGGTTATCCAGCGCGATATGCAGCAGCCCCGAGTCGCCTTGTACCTGAATATCGGGTGCAATCAGAAACTCCACGTTACGCTTCGGTTCAGTGTTCTGCAGTTCCAGCGCTATCTGTTCAGCCAAAGCACTCAGATCAACGTGAGTGGGCTGCATGTCGAACTGTGCTACCCGCGACAAGGCCAGAAGATCATCGATCAACTCACTCATGCGTTCGGCCGAACCGCCGACGCGGCGCAGATAGTCCTGCCCCTGGCTGTCGAGTTGGTTTGTGTACTCTTCAAGCAAAACATTGCTGAAACCCACGATTCTGCGCAACGGTGCGCGCAGGTCGTGTGACACTGAATAAGAAAATGCCTTGAGCTCATCATTGCTGGCGGACAGCTGCGCCGTGCGTTCGGAGACCCGGTATTCAAGGGATTGCCGTAGGTGCAGGTTGTCCAGGGCGATACCGACATCCTGGCTGAAAAGCGTGAGTAACTCCTGATCAAGTGTATCGAAGGGTGCACCGTTACGGAATGTCGATAGACCGCCAATGACCTGCTGGTTCCGCAGCAGCGGTACGACGAGTGCGGCTGTCACATTCAAAGCGGCCGCCAGTTCCGGGATGACGCGGCTATCCTTGCTGAGGTCACCGACACAGAGAGTATCACCATGCTGCGCAACCCAGCCACACAGACCGCCGCTTTTCACGGGCATGGAAGTACCCTGTAGCAATTCCGCGTGTGGGCCAGCTGCCGCGAGGTAGGTAAATTGCGTTTTGGTCTCATCCAGGTAGGGCAGTGCACCTATGTCGGCATTAACCAATTCCCTGGCGCCATTACACACATTCAGATAAAACGCCTGCTCTTCGATGCTGGGGTGACTGAGCTGATCAGTCAGGGTTTGGGTCCAACTGTTCAGTAGCTTATAACCGCGCTGACGGCGTTTTTGGTTGGAAATGTCAGTGGATATACTGCAGATTGCCTGGCTCCTCCCAAAGGCGTCGTAGAGGGGCACCTTAGCCGAAATATAATCGCGCGGCCCATCCTTCTGTATGACATGTTCTTCATAGGTCATCGGGCGGCGTTCCTTGAGAACATGCTGATCGTTGGTACGTAACTCGGTAGCGATTTCGGTTGGGAATAGATCAAAATCGGTCTTGCCAATGATCTCTTCCCTGCGCAAGCCAATAATCTGCTCATACTGAGAATTGGCCAGAAGATAGTGGCCATTAATGTCCTTGATGCAGACGAGGGCAGTGGTGTTATCCATGACGGCATCAAGCCGTTGCTTGCTGGCCTGTAACGCATGTGCTGCCTTGCGTCGTTCATAGTCCTGATAGACTACCAGCGCTGCACCAAGTGCACGTCCTGCTTGATCATGCACCGGGCTGATACTGAAGTGGACGGGGATTGTTTTGTCATCGGCCACGATAAAGTTCGTGTCGTCTTCGCAGACGTATACCTTGCCGTCCCTAATGGTACGGGCTATGAGGTCGCTTAATGTGCCATGACCATTATGACCATTCATTCGCACTAGAGTGGTTATTGGCTGGCCGAGTGCCTGCTCGCGGGGAGTGCGCAGCAGTGCTATGGCCGCGAGATTGATATCGGTGACCAGTCCCTGCTGGTCGAAAATGATCACCGCATCGCAGATCGACATCAAGGCCGCTGAAGTCCAGGCTGCCATCTGAAGTTTTCTGTTCGCCTCGGCACGGTAGAGCGCCAGAGTTATAACGGCATGGAGTTCACGTGCTACGGGGGGTTTTAATATGTAGCCAAAAGGATCGGTGATTTTGGCCTGCTCGATGAGTTTGTCATCGGCATAAGCAGTGAGATAAATGATGGGGATGTCATTCTTCTCTCTAATCAGGCGGGCGGCCTCGATACCGGTCATAGTTCCTTCAAGAACTATGTCCATCAATATCAGATCGGGGTGGTTTGTGGCAGCCAACTCCACCGCCTGCGCTCCGCTTGCGCAGGTGCCTATGATTTTGTAACCCGTCTCTTCTAACTTAAGGCGGATATCCTGAGCCATCAGAGGCTCATCTTCCACCACAAGTATGCGTGCCGACATGAATGCACCTTCCCTTTGCAGTCATGGCCTATGCGCTGGTGGGGCACATGGCCTGATATGGCCAAAACCTTGATAGCTGTAAGGCTAGGGCTATGCTCAGACAGGGTCAAGAATTAATAAATGGCCCGAGGCGGTGATGGATTATAACGGTGGAAGGGTGGCCTTATGATGGCGGATATTGTGTTGTGGTGAGATAGATTTGTGGAAATAGGGCGATTAGCCTCTCAATCAATCTGCATCAGCTGCATTGAAAGGGGTGAATGGAGTTGATTATATGGAGTGCGCCGAAATGACGTATCCGAGGTAAGCCACTGTTAAAGCGAAGCGCGTATTGTCTCTGTGTTTAATGAGGGGGTAACGCCCAAGCCTGTAAACAGGTTCGCCCGACAACGCTGGTACACGGACAATGCTTCAGCTTTTCTTTGGGTATCGCGATAGCAAATCATCAGTCGCTGGTAGAACAACTCATAGAGTGGGTCGATTTCCAGACCGGTTTGGTAGCAGTGAGTGGCGACTTGCCATTGACCCAGCGCTTCAGCTTGGCCGCCGACCTGGATAATGCTGCGCATGAGTTTGGATCGTAAACGTTCCTGCATGGACAAACCCCAGGGCCGGAGCGATTCGTGGATGAGAAATCCGCCCTGATAGAGGTTCATTGCCTGATCCAGAATGTTGATTACCGTCGAGTCGATAGTCTTGTTCTCGGTAAGTCGCATTAACTGATCAACCTGATTCAATAGCCTCTCGAATGTCCAGGCATCGACCCAGATGGTTTCATTGTTGATGGTCAACCTGCTGTCGAAGGCTACTAGTGCATCTTTGTGTTTTAGGATTTTTCGTAATCTATATAGCGTAACGTCGTAACTGTTGGCCGCATCATCACCTTCCGCCTCTGGCCACACGGCGTTACTCAAAAATTCTTTGTTGATGCCTCGTCCGCCCTGTGCAATGAGGCATTGCAGCATCTCGACCGGTTTTTGCTGGCGAAGTTTCTTGGGCGATAATGCTTGGCCATCTATCTGGATGCCAAAACGACCGAGCGTGTGAATACGAATGGGTTGATCCGCATGGCGGACGTCATAGTCCATGCTGATGCCTGGGTCTGGGGTCATAGGCTGGTCGTTGTTGTTGATTGAAATCATGCCTGGGCACTTCCGTGTTCTAATAATTCAGTTATGCACCCATCTACGCTGATGCCGCGCAGTTGTCGCTTATCGCGGCTCCCGCACGCCTGATTATCAATCGCCCGTTTCGCTTGTTCAGTGGGGTGGGGCGTCAATATCAGGATGCTGTTGTATTTGCTCTCGCCCGAACCTTGAGATTGGGCTCTAAGGGCATTGTTTCACAACCCTACCAATGAACAATATCTAGGGCTGATTTCGCAGGTATTTTCAGGGAACGGATCGTGGCAATAGGTGCTTACATGCATGATACCAAGCGCTTTTGAATCAAAGGTATGACTCGTTAGTTGCATGTATCGGTAGAGGCTGGAATGGGCGGCTTGTAAGAAAATGCTTATGCGAAATCGCGACATTTTCGGAGTGTCTGCAGGCGGGTTTTGGGCCGAATTATCTCTATATACATAACTATATGCCTATAAATATAATTTCTGCCTTAAGGTTTGGCGATATCAAATTGTTCCACTCACGATTGGATTGAAGGCGACAAGACTGTCACGCAATGTGCTGTTACCCAATCCATGGCCTGTAAACAGGGCGGGGAAATTGGCCTGCTCGCCATGGAGCGCCAAGTAATTGAGTATCACTGTCTCAACCATCAGGTTGACATTGTTGGCGGCCGGGCTCGATGCCGTTTCCACCGAGCCGTCGGCACGGAACCAGCCGATCTGTTGATGACGCGCCTGAACATCGACACTGCCGCCTTGCAGCACAGGGCGACCGTTGGGGTTGTAGACCAGGAAGAATGATGCAGCGGTCGATGAGTTGTCGCCGGTCCAAACCCCTTTGCCGCGACCGTTGAGAGAGTTGTCGGCCATACCGTTGCTGGCCACTGAGCCATCACTGAACACATACAGCATCAGTGGTACGCCAAGACGCGCGGCATATTCCAGACAAGCTCCCATGCAGCGACCGGCACGCAGATCACGCAATTCACCGGTGGACCTATCACCGGTGTGATAATCAAAACCACCCATGCTGATCGTGCCGGCGCCGGCGAAACCATTCATGACCAGCTTCATGACGGCGGAGGTTTTTCTGAATTCACTTTCAGCATTGAATTCGGTCTGACTGAAAATGGGTCCGATAATATTCGGATCAATCGCGGGATTGAGAGCGGTGGGATCACCGTAACGGTCGACCAGATCGGCACTCTTCACATAACCGCAGCGCAGCAGATCCTTGATCAATGCATCATTTGCCACCTTGGTGTCGACGCGGCCCAGTTTCATATTGCTGATGCGCTCAATGGATTCCATGACCGCTACGGCATCGCCCTGGCTCAGCAGACCAACCAGTTTTCCGGTGTCGACCAGACCGGTGACATCACTGGGACGGTCGACTTTGGTGGGACGCACCGAGACATCGATCATGGCGGCCGGTGCCATGGAGTTTCCGCCGGAATCCGAACTCTGCGATCCGATCAGTGTGAGCAGCTCGCCATCCGCACCGGCGCGATTGATGCCGTACATCGGATTATGTGGGTTGTTGCCGGTATCGTTTTCGGAACGGCCGGGAATCACCGCGCCGTTGATGTTCGCCGCTGTGGCCGGCGAGATCTTTTCCAGAATGCCGCGTAAGAAGGCGCTGTCCTTATGGAAGGCCAGGCCAAGCGTGGTATCAATGTGATCGCCGCCGTTAACCGTATCCAGGACCGGTGGGATCATGTCGCCGGGAAGCCCGAGTTTGCTGTAACCGGCGGTGCTCAGAAAATCCAATTGCCCGTTCTGTTTGCCGACTAACACATTCGAGCCGGCGATATTCGCGCCACCGGCGAGATCGAAACAGAGAAAGGGGATTTTCCCCGCGCCTTGCACGGCGATGCCGCAACTGGTCTTAAGGGCCTGGATATCCGCCGACAGTGCTGCCTGCGCGGCGCGCGGGTTGGCGAACAGACTGAACAGCGTCGGTGCCGTCACCGTTCCGAGTCCGGCCATAAAACTTTGAGCGAGAAAATCGCGACGTGTCACCGGCCGCTTATGATCCGGATGGCGTAGCGGTTCGTCCGGTGTGAAATGTCTGTGTTTGGCCATGTTCGTTCTCCAGGGAAATCTCTTATTGCAACAGCATCGCCGCGCTGCCCAGGGTCGCGGCGCAGGCTGCCTTTGCGACCGTCTCAGTGCGATCCGCGGCGCAACCACCACCGCAGGCCGTTAATCTGTCGATCAGATCATTGAGTTCAGTCTTCACGGCAACCGGGTCGGGCTGTGTGGTCAGGCCGATGCCATACATATTGTTCAGTAACGGGTCGATCAGCTGATCGCGTTTTGTCGGCGTATCGAAGGCGGTTGCCGCGGAGGCACCAAAGGCGAAGCCGGGGAAGTAACTGGCGCGTAATGTCGTATTTCCGACCAGGGCATTGCAGTATTCGATGGCAAGTTGTGAGACTGCAATCTGATGCGCGGACAGGAAGCCTTCGATACCTTCGGCCGTCGGCAGCTGCTGTTTGATGGTCGTGTAGGTGGCGACGACAGCGGCGGTGTTGGCATTGACCTGGCTCATGGCCGCCATAGAGGCATTGATCTCATCGAACGTGCGCAGGCCGATATCCGATACCGGGTCACTGTCCGCCGGAGGCGCCGGTTGTAAGGGTGCCGGTTCGGTCACGACATGGGTGTGGGTGTCGATGCGTTCGAAGGTGAGGAAGAACTCGTCACTGGACACGCCTTTTTCCAAGGCGATCAGCGTGCCGAGTTCTGACAGACGCTGGCCACTGGCGCCGTACTGTGCGCTGCTCACCGTGGTATCCATAAACCGGTATGCCTGGCCGACGGTAGCCTCTTTGCCGTTGATACCGATGCGCAGGCCCTGTATCTGGATGCCATCCGGTTGGGCATTGGCATCCAGACTGATGAAGGTGGGGCGGTAGAACAGATAGCTATAGCTGTCGAATTGGCTGACTTCGAACATGATGTAGCTTTGCGGTACGTTGACCAGATGACTGACGCTGAACAGCAGATAGAATTTCTCGCCGACGCCGGCCTCGAAATTCTGCACAATCTGCCCGGTGGTCAGTGCGCGGTTATGAATGGCGACCAGTCGCAGCTTGCCCATCCAGGTACGATCGCTGCTGACCTCGTTGCCGAGCACAAAGGCGAAACTGTCATCCCAGTCGGCGAGCGTGCCGCCGGCTACACCATCCAGATCACCGGTATGGACACCATTGACATAGATGCGTCGGCCATTGGCGGGATCATAGGTGACAACAACATGCTGCTGGGTGGCCTGCAGACGTTCAGCGGCATCCGCGGTGGACAGACCCGGCTGACCGTTGCCGTCGGTGGTGCTGGAACGGTGCAGGAAATCGTAATTGTATTTGGTCTGACCGAGCGTGAAGTTGCGTGCCGAGGTACCGCCGGAGTAACTGATAATACGTGCCGGACCTTCCTGCGTGACATTCGCCGGGACCACCCAGGCTTCAATGGAATATTCGCCAGTGGCACGGATCATGTCCGCCAGCTTCTTGCTGTTGGTCGTCGATCCCTGTGCCTTGCCACCCGTGAACTCCAGGCCGTAACCACCGACCCAGTTCACCTGGCCACTCAGATTGAGATTGAGTCCGGGCTCCACGCCACTGGTGTCATAGGCAATGGTGCCGGCGCCGGTTTTGAATTCATACAGTGCAATGGTGTCGGCCTCATGGCGATTACCGCCGGCGGCGACCACGCCGTCACCGAGTCCGAGCGCTTTACTGGGTACCAGTTGCGGATCGACTTGCGTAGTCGGTATCTGATCGGCGAAGGCCTGAATCGCGGCCTGCATTTCGGCGGCGTTATCGGCGCAGTCATCCCAGCAGTTATGGAATTCCTGATTCAGGCGCAAAACAAAGCGCGAGTTCGCCGGGGTATCCAGATCCATTTTGGCTTTGGCGGCTTCATAGGCCGAGGCGGCGTCGCTGTTGGCGAAGAAGGGTGCCTGGGGTGTTTGACTCGAATCGCGATGGCAGGCGGCGCAATAAGTCGTCAGCACCGGATGCACGGTGTTGGAGAATAGCGTCGCATCGGCCGGGAAACTCTTGCTCGCGCCGGGATCTCTGATCGGTGGCGGTGTCAACTGGATCTGTCGTCCGGCTGCACTGACCGATCCACCCGCCCAAGCGGAGATATAAGCAGTAATGATGTCGCCACAGGCACTGTCACTGGCGAGCCAGCAATTGTGTCCACCGGCGACCTTGCTGACCATGCGTGAGTCTTGCGGTGATGACAGGGTGACAATGGTGTTGGCTGCGGCATAGGCGAGATTGACGTCGTCAAGACGGACGAAATTCGGCGTCTGTCCTCCCGTGCCATGACAGGCGCCGCAGCGATTATTAGCCTTGAGATTGTCCCAGACGTTGAGTTTAAAGGATTGCACATCCGCCGTTGCCGGTGCCGGCCCCGTGTAATTGGGTGCGGCTGTCCCGGAGGTGACTGGGTTTTCCACAGTGGAAGCGCCACCACCGCAACCCGAGACGGCTGCAACCGTCAATATCAACAGCGCATGCCGGAAGAATCGGCGCGCGGAGCGGGCGAGGCGGGAGATATGGGTATTCATCGATGCTCTCCAGTCATAACCTAGGCTGTGGTGAGTGCTGCAAACCGGCCATAAAATTTAATCACCCATGCAGAACACAGCCGCATCGGCGAACACCTGTTTCATGTTGTAGTTGTTGGCCTTGAAAGAGGCGGTCATCAGATCTATCTGAGTGCGATCAGTGGCATCGCCGGGGCTGCGCAGACAAACAGCCTTGAATACCTTTTTGACCTGACACTGGGCAAAGGCCTCGCTGTTCTCCAATTCCATGCCCAGGGATTTCGCGCCATTTCCTCCATCGGGAAGTGCGCTGTTCCAGCCCAGTAATGCGTTTTGACCTACCCGCCAATAGTTGTCCCAGCGGTCGTCCGGAGTGCTGAAGCCATATTGAAAGACATCGGCGTTGATATGATATTTTTCCTGCACGCGTGTGCCTGTGACCGGATCGATCATGCCTGGGCTGTTGTAGGTGAGACGACCGAGCGACTCGTCGAAGTTGTAATAGGCGAAGGCCTGTGCCATCGGGTCCATGCCGCTATGACAGCCGACACAGGAATTCATGAAAATACGGCTGTCGCCACCCGGGCTGCGTGAGACATCCTGGCGTATACGGTCCGGTGCGCGAGTTATGTCTTTGACCTGTTCCAGGTCATTGCATAAGTGATTCATCAGCGTGAAGCGGAACATCGCGCGATTGGTGCCGGCCTTGAAAAACGCCTCAGAGGCGGCACGCGTGGTCATAACGCCGGCGGTTGCCGACGCGGGCAGGCTGGTCACGCTGGATTGCGCGGTGGCGACCAGTGCGGTTTTCAGGTCTTCTCCCTGAGTCTCCAGCGCCTCGTAATGATTATTGTTCGACATGGAGTAGGCCGGCAGCCCCAGATTGGACGCGCCTACATAAACGAGATCCGCCGACAGAACCGTGTTGAACGGGGTCTGATCGCGAACCATGCCGATGACCGTCGCGGTGTAATCGTTCAATGGTACGAAGACGGATTGATCGCGATTGGTCCAGGGTGCGGCGAAATTCTTCAATGTCACATTGTAGAAAGCGCTGCTGTCCATCGCCTTCTGTGCAGCGGCGAAGGGATTGTTGTTGATAATGTCCAGCTCCATGGCATTCAACACGGCATCACTGGGCGGTATACCTGCGATCCGGTCATGAATCCGCTTGGCCTGACGGCGTTCCAGATCGCCCGCAACGGTGGGGATGGCTTGTGCGCTCAATAGACAACCAAGTAGCGTTAGCCCTATAAGGCGATGCGGTATTCTCGGCTTGGTTCTATCTGAACCGGTTACGCTGGTTTGTGTATTGTGCATAGTTGTAACTCTGTGCTTTGAACGGATTCCGATGTGAGCCAGATCACAGTTCATGGTGATGTCCTATTAATCGGTTTATCTACAATCGCCGCACTCAGTGCATGATTCAGCTGTGTTGTTGAGTTAATTTATATCTTCATGCCGATCTTCCGTGCGTGAAATTTCGCGCATATTCACGAATTGTTTTGTGATTCCACACTCAGTTTCGCAATGTTGCATTGATTAATAATGATCACGCGCCGAGTTATGCGTATATCTGTGATGCATGCAACCTGATTAAGGCGAAGCCGAGTGAACATAAGCGCGACCAGCGATCATCGTTATGAAAAAGCACCGGCTTGGCGTGTCATGACCGCGGCCGTTGGCGCGGTCGCCTTGACGATGCTGCAAGGTTGTCTCACTCAGGGAGAGTCGCCGCAGAGCTTTGCGCAGAACCAGGATCCGGTGGTCCAGGATTATGGGATTGCCTATATCAAGCGCGCAGTGACGGATACTGATCAGGCATCGGTGCTGGATGTGCAGGGTTTTCATGAAGGTGGTGACCTGTATTACCGCAATCTGGCCTCACCCAGTGCGACCGAACGTCCCGTGAGTGGCCGTTTCACTGGAGGTTTGGGCGATGTCCGCGACGTCGAAGTCTCATACGATGGCGAGCGACTGGTGTTTTCGATGCGCGCACCGGAGATCGAAGGCGCCGCCCCCGAGGATCAGCCGACCTGGAATATCTGGGAATACGATATTGCTTCTGATGCACTGACGCGGGTCATCGCTTCGGATAACACGGCAGAGGCAGGGCAGGATCTGGCACCGCATTATCTTCCCGATGGCCGCATCATTTTCAGTTCAACCCGGCAACGGCAATCCAAGGCGACCCTGCTCGATGAAGGCAAGCCGCAGTTTTCCGCATTGGACGAAGATCGAATCAACCACGCCCTGGTTCTGCATGTGATGAACCGCGATGGCAGCGATATCCATCAGGTGTCGTTCAACCAGAGTCACGATCTGGACCCGACTGTGCTCAGCAATGGACAGGTGGTGTTCAGTCGCTGGGACAATATGGGCAGCCAGAATGCCATTAATCTCTATCGCATGAATCCGGACGGGACAGATTTGCAGATTCTGTATGGCGCGCACAGCCATGCAACCGGGACCGACAATGCCATTGTCCAGTTTCTGCAGCCGCGCTTACTTCCGGATGACCGGATCATGGCGGTCTTGAAGCCGCTGACCGGTACAGTTCTGGGTGGCGACATCATCACTATCGACACCGAAAATTTTATCGACAACACCCAGCCGACCTGGGCCAATCGTGGCGCGACCGGACCCGCGCAGCAACCGGCGACCGCCAATGCGGTGCGCACCGATACCTTACCCTCACCGGGCGGACGCTTCGGTAGCGTGTATCCCCTGTGGGATGGCACGGATCGCGCATTGGTGACCTGGAATGAATGCCGGTTGCTGGAAGATGAACGCATCGTGCCCTGCACCTCGGACCGTCTGGCGGCAACGGACGTGGAGGAGGCGCCGCCGCTGTACGGTATTTATCTCTACGATCTGGAAAGAGGCACGCAGTTGCCGATCGTGCGCCCGATCGAGGGCGTGGCCTTTACTGAAGTGGTGGTCGCGCAGCCGCGCCTGCTGCCGAGTATCCGGTTCGATCAGCAGGCCGGTGTCGAACTGGATGCGGATGCCGCGGCCGATGGTGCGGGTATTCTCAATATTCGCAGTGTCTACGATATGGACGGTGTCGATACCGCCAACCCCAGCATCACCGCGTTGGCGGACCCCGCACGGACCACAGCCGATCAGCGCGCCGCACGCTTTCTGCGCGTGGAAAAGGCCGTGGGTATTCCCGATCGCAATACGCGCGTCATACCAGGCACGGCCTATGGCCGCAGTTCGCAGCAGTTGATGCGTGAGATTGTCGCCTATGCACCCATCGAACCGGATGGTTCAGTGAAGATCAAGGTGCCGGCCGATGTGCCCCTGACCATCAGTGTGTTGGACAAGAATGGACGTCGTACCAGCGCACGGCATCAGAATTGGTTACAGCTACGCGCCGGCCAGACCTTGAATTGCGTCGGTTGCCACGCGCATGCGAGCGGCTTGCCACATGGCCGCAGCGAAGGTCCTCCATCAGTTTATTTCGGTGCTCCCGCGACTGGCGTGCCCTTCATCAACACGCAAAGTGCCTTATTCACCGATTTCGGCGAGACCATGGCCGAGACCCGTACCCGCATCGATCCTGCTGCACTGGAACCGAGTGTGGACCTGATTTACGCGGATATCTGGACCGATCCTGTCGCCGCGGGCCGGCCCGCAGACGCACCGTTCAGCTATCTGTATGCAGATCTGACAACCCCCGCACCGGTGTCAAGTGATTGCCAGACTAATTGGACAGCAAATTGCAGAATTGTGATCAACTACGAAAATCACATACATCCGTTGTGGAGCCGCGACCGGGCGGCCGCTACCTGCATCAACTGCCATGCTCCGGTCGATGCCATGAACAATATCAAAGTGCCTGATGCGCAATTGGATCTGACCGATGGCGATTCGACCGATCAACCGGCGCACTTCAAATCCTATCGCGAGCTGTTATTCAACGACAATGAACAGGAAGTCGGCATGGGTATCTTGGAAGATCGACTGATACAGGCAACCGATGGCAATGGCAATCCACTGTTTGAGACGGATGCCAACGGCAATCAGATACTGGACAACCTGGGCAATCCCATCCCGATCATGATCACCGTGGGTGTCTCGGCAAGCATGTCGACGGCCGGTGCCAACGCCAGTCCGCGCTTTTTCTCCAAGTTCGATGCCGGCGGTACCCATGCCGGCCGGCTTGAGCCTGCGGAGTTACGTCTGATCGCCGAGTGGCTGGATATAGGTGCGCAGTATTACAACAATCCCTTTGACGTTCCCGTCAACTGATCACTACGCCACCGACTCGCTATGGACATCCACAAAACCCTTGTCGCTGCGCTGTGTCTGCTGTTCAGCGCAGTGCTATCGGCGGGGGAAGGACATTTTCAGGCGCAGATTACCGAGCCCTATCTCGAACTGCATACCGGACCGGGCCGTGGATATCCGATTTATTACGTCATCGAACGCGCTGAACAGGTGGAAGTGCTCAAGCGGCGCACCGATTGGTTCAAGGTGCGTAGTCATGACGGTCACGAGGGCTGGGTGACGCGTGAACAATTGGAGCGCACACAAACCTTGGCCGGTGTCGCCACCGATCTGCATGAACCCGGCATCGGTGATTTTTCATCACGTCGCTGGGAATTGGGTGTTATGGGCGGTGACTTTGATGGGGCGGACGTGCTCAATGCCTATGTCGGTTATGCCTTTACTGAGAACCTGTCCACAGAAGTGTCGTTTACACAGGCGCTGGGCCTTTACTCCGACAGCCAGATGGCGACTATCAATGTGTTGGCCCAACCTTTTCCAACGTGGCGTGTGTCACCGTTTTTTACCTTGGGAACTGGAGTGATCCAGACCAATCCGCGCGTAACCCTGGTGCAGGCTGAGGATCAGACGGATCAGGTCGGGTTGGTGGGTGTGGGTGTCCGCGCCTATCTGACCCGACGTTTTGTGCTGCGCGCGGAATACAAGAGCTACGTCATCTTCACCAGTCGCGACGATAATGAGGAAATACAGGAATGGAAAGCAGGCTTCTCAGTATTCTTCTAGGCTCGGCATGCCTGCTGAGCCTGGTTGCGCCGATACAGGCTGCGGATACACCGCAGGAACAGGTCATCCAGCCGGAACTGGATCGGCGTGTGTATACCGAAGCGGATATCGACACCGAAGACTTCGAAGTCGGTGTGTTTGCCGGGATCATGAGCGTCGAGGATTTCGGCAGCAATCCGGTTTACGGCGTGCGCGGTGCTTATCACATCACCGAGGATTTCTTCCTCGAAGCCGCCTATGGACGAACCGATACCGAAAAGACCAGCTTTGAAACCTTGAGCGGTGCGGCACAGTTGCTCACCGATGACCAGCGAGAGTATTCCTATTACAACCTGTCGGTGGGTTACAACCTGCTACCGGGCGAGGCCTTCATCGGCCGAAACCGTGCCTATAACACAGCGTTGTATGTGATTGCCGGCGTCGGTAGCACCGACTTTGCGGGGAGCAGTCATTTCACCATCAATTTCGGTGCCGGCTATCGTTTCCTGGTGACCGACTCCATTGCCTTGCACATTGACGCGCGCGATCACATGTTCGAATTGGATCTGCTGGGTGAGAACAAGAACACCCACAATCTGGAAGCGCATGCCGGCGCGACACTGTTCTTCTGAAGGGGATAACGATGCGTAGACTGCTCGGTAAAACATTGTATTCATCTGTACTGGTGATCAGCGCACTGCTTGCCAGTGGACCGCTTCGTGCTGATATCGGTCAGGGACCGGCGCCGGATTTCACCCTCAAAAGTCAGGCCGGTGACAACCTCAAGCTCAGCGAACTGCGTGGTGAAGTGGTGATGATCAATTTCTGGGCTTCTTGGTGCGGCCCCTGCCGTCAGGAAATGCCCAAACTGGAAGAGCTCTACGCGCGTTACAAACCGCTGGGCTTTACCGTCCTCGGTGTGAATATCGAGGAAGACAATAGCAAGGCCAAGGCCCTGCTCAAGGATCTGTCGGTGAGTTTCCCGGTGCTGTTCGATGATCAAAACGAGGTGAGCCGGTTATATCAGGTCGCCGCTATGCCCAGCACCGTGCTGGTCGATCGCGATGGCAATATGCGTTATCTGCACAAGGGCTATCAGCCCGGCCTGGAGCAGCAGTACCAGGAACAGATCCGAACCCTGATCAAGGAATGAACATGACGCTGCGTTTGGTCGCGATCGGTGCATTGCTGTTGTTGAGTGGTTGCGCCATGCCTGAGCCCTGGGTGAAACCCTATGAGCGCGCGCATCTGGCAGATCCGATCATGAGCTTCGAACGTGATCCGGTTTCCTCGGCCTATCTCAATCATGTCTATCAGGCTCGCGAAGGCGCGCGTGGTGCGGAAGGCGGGCAGGGTGGCGGTTGTGGCTGTAATTAATCGTCAACTGAAAAATGGTACCCGTTTGCTGGTGGCCGGGACGGCTGTATTTGTATTGCCGTTATTCGCTGCCGTGCTACCCGATGATCGCGCCGATCTTATGTACCACGCCTATGACGGTGGTGGCGTCGAGGTTAACGGACCCTCGCTGATGATATTGAAGCAGCTTGGTCAAAGCGCGGCGGTGAGCGGTAATTATTATGTCGATGCCGTAACCAGTGCCTCGATCGATGTGGTGACCACGGCCAGCCCCTACAGTGAAGATCGCACCGAACAGTCAGTGGGTCTGCAATATCTTGCGGGGAAATCCACTTTGAGTAGTGGCTATACCCACAGTTCAGAAAACGATTACGATGCAAACTCGGCGCATTTCAATATCAGCCAGAGCATGTTCGGTGATCTGAGTACGGTCACATTGGGTTATTCATACGGTTGGGATGAGGTCGGCAAGACCGGTCAAGCCGATTTCTCTGAAGATGCCGACCGTCAGCAGTTCCGCATCAGTCTCTCGCAGATCCTGACCCGGGACTGGATTGTGGATCTGGGTTACGAAGCCATCACCGACGAAGGCTTTCTGAATAACCCCTATCGTTCAGTGCGCTATCTGGACCCGACATCACCGAAAGGCTACAGCTACGAAGCGGAGCAGTATCCCTTCACGCGCACCAGCAATGCGGTGTCGATCCGCAGTAAATACTATCTGCCTTATCGCGCTGCCTTCAGTGGCGAGTATCGCTATTTCAATGATACCTGGGGTATCGATGCGCATACCCTGGGGCTGGGTTATACGCATCCCTGGAAGGATCGTTGGATGATAGATCTGAAATACCGCTACTACACCCAGACCAAGGCCGATTTCTACAGCGATCTGTTTCCGCGTGCCCAGGCACAGAATTTTCTGGCACGCGACAAGGAATTGAGCACTTTCAACTCGCACAGTATCGGTATCGGTGCCAGCTATGAATTCGTGCGTGGCTGGAACGCCATAGATCGGGGCACGTTAAACCTTGGCTATGACCATATCCTGTTTTCCTATGATGATTTCCGGAACCTAAGTGTTAATGCCACGCCGGGTGAAGAGCCGCTATACGATTTCTCAGCCGACGTGATTCGGTTGTATATGTCAGTCTGGTTTTAGAGACAGTTATGTCGGACACGGCCTTCGGCCTGAATCCGACCTGCATTAGATTCTTAGACAAGTCGTGGCTTCAACGTCATTCCGGCATGCGCCGGAATGACGTTTATTTAGTAGGTCGGATTCAGGCCGAAGGCCACGTACGACAATTCAACAAGACCGCAATTGTGTTAACCGCTTCACCTATTCCACATTTGTTTCCATGACATCCCAACGTTTGTGACATCGATCACTCAGTGATTCAGATCAGGGACGTTATAAAGAGTCAGGTCTGGCAGTGTATGCCAGCGGATGCCTATGCAAAACGCAGCTGAGTGAAGCGATAAAAATGACGACTAAACCTACACAGCGCTACAGATGCCTTACGCAAGCATGGCGCGGCGTCGCGATAGCCATGTTGCTGTGCCTATCCTGTTCGGTGCACGCGACGGAAGCGCCGCAATCGCCGCAGGCGCTGGATGGTCAGATCCAGGATCTCAAGCAGGAGGTCCTGAAGCTCAATCGCGAACTCTTTGCCCTCGAAGAAGAGCTGCTGTTTCCCGCCAATACCCAGATATCAGTGTTTCTATCCCTGGATGTCGGTGGCACCTTTGCACTGGACTCTGTCGAACTCAAGATCGATGACAAGGTCGTTACGCATTACCTCTATACCGAGCGTGAACTGGCTGCCTTCAAACGCGGTGGGGTGCAACGTCTGCACATGGGTAATCTCAAGGCCGGCAAACACGAGGTTGTCGCGCTGTTCGTCGGCCGTGGCCCGGAAGGACGGGATTATCGCCGCGGTGCCAATCTGGTCGTGGACAAAGGCCTCGGCCCAGCCTTTCTTGAATTGAAGATCACCGACAAGGCCAGTAAGCACCAGCCGGAGTTTGTCATCAAGGAATGGGAATAAGGCGCACAGGAGCGCTGCCTGACCATGCCGCACCAACGTACAGCCAAAGGAATCTTTGCGAGCCCGCTACATAGCCTGTGTCTGGCCGCCGCCCTCTATGGCGCATTGGCCAGTATCTGCGCACAGGTTGATTCTGCCAGTCAAAAGCCGAACGACATGCCTGGCGAGGTACAGGATCTTGCCTATGGCGAGGTGTTGTTCGATTTCTATCAGGAAAATTATTTCGACGCTATCAGCCGCTTGCAACAGGCGCAGGCCCAGGGGGAACTGAACTATCATGCCAAGGAATCCGAGCTGCTGCTCGGCGGTATGAGTCTCGCCTATGGCCTTGATCGCGACGCCACGCAGCGCTTCAATGCCCTGTTGAATGAAACAGTACGTCCCGAGGTGCGTGACCGCGCCTGGTATTACCTGGGACGTATGGCCTTTCAGAAAGGTCGGCCGGCGGATGCGGCTGCCGCGCTTGCACACATCGATCTGCAGGATGACAGTCGCGCATTGCGCAAGCAGCGTGCCGAACAACGCATGCTGTTCGGCCATGTCCAGTTGGCGCAGGGCAATGCCGCTGCCGCAGTGCAGGCCTTCAGTGACTGGAAGGGTCCGGCGGACGAGCGTGATTATGCGGATTACAATCTGGGTATCGCCATGCTGGAGAGTGGGCAGGTCGATGCCGGTCTGAAACAACTCGATAAGCTTGGCGAGCGTCCCGCGGACAACGATGAGCAGTATGCGTTGCGCGACAAGACCAACTTGGCGTTGGGTTACCGGTTGTTACAGGCGGGCAAGGCCGCGCAGGCCAGACCCTATTTCGATCGGGTACGTCTGCAAGGCCCGTTGTCTTCCCGCGCGCTGCTAGGTGCGGGCTGGGCGGATGCCGAGCAGGAGCAATTCAAACAGGCGCTGATCCCCTGGCTGGAACTGCATGGTCGCGACAGTCGCGACTTGGCCACGCAGGAATCCTGGCTGGCCGTTCCCTATGCCTATGCGCAACTCGGTGCGGAGGCCCGTGCTGTCGAGTTATATCAGGCCGCAATCATGGCCTTCAGTGATGAAGCACGCGCATTGGATCAGGCCATCGCTGCGCTCGATCAGGGACGCTTGATCGAGACACTGCTTACGGCCGAAGGCAGCGGCCGCAGCTGGTTCTGGCAGGTGGCGCAGCTGCCAACCACGCCGGAGACGCGCTACCTGATCGATATGCTGGCCGGTCACCGTTTTCAAGAGGCCGTCAAGAATCTGCGCGATCTGCAAGATCTGCGCAATCGTCTGCAGGTGTGGGCCGATAAAACCGAAACCTTTGAACACATGGTCGAGACGCGCCGCTTGCGTTATGCCGCCGCCGCACCGCGCTTGCATGATGATCTGCAACGTCTGGATGTCGATACCCTGACGGCACGGCACGAGTCACTGGGGACTGAACTGCAACAGATCACCGCGAATAATGATGCGAATGGCTTGATGACATCGCAGGAGCGGTTGACCTGGGCACAGTTGGAATTTATCTCCGCGCGTCTGGCGAGATTGCCGGACTCGCAACAAGTCCGCGATCTGCGTGATAAACAGGCGCGTCTGCGTGGGCTGTTGTTGTGGGAAGTCGAAGCCGATTACAAGGCGCGTTTGCGCATGGCAAAGAAGAATCTGCGGGAAACCGAAGCACCGCTGCGCGAAGCCAACTCGCTGGCAGCACGCGCGCAATCCGCTTTTGCAACGGCACCCGCTGCCTTTGAAGGCTTTGATCAGCGCATTGTCGAGATGCGCGAGCGCGTGCGCAACAGCCAGACGAAAGTAGATAGCACCCTTGCCGCGCAGGGCGCGTGGATCACGCGTCTGGCGCAGGCCGATCTGACATTGCGCAAACAGCGTGTGGATGCGTATCTGGTACAGGCGCGTTTTGCCTTGGCACAGACCTATGACAAGGCCGGTCTGCCAGCAGGAGCTGCACCATGACGCAACGCAGACTACTGTGGCTCTGTATGTTTCCATTACTGACCGGCTGCAGCCTGGTGAGCTGGAATGATCCGGAAACCCTTGCTGATCTGAAAGGTCGACGTGTCGATGTGGCGCAGGCGCCGGTCACGGGTGATACCCAGGATCGTGCCATGGCCAACTATCGGGAATTCCTCGGTGCCGATGCGGATGAGAAACTGCGCCCTGAGGCGATGCGTCGTCTCGCGGATCTGCAAGTGCAAAAAAATGAGCAGCGCCTAGCCGAACTTCCGGATAGCGCTTCAGTCAATCCAAATTCATCACAACTGGCCGATTCGGTCGCACTCTATGAAACCCTGCTGCGCGACTACCCGGAGTATGCGCATCAGGACAAGGCCCTGTATCAATTAGCCCGAGCCTATGATGACGCCGGCCAGAACGATGTGGCCCTGGCGACGCTGGATTGGTTGGTGCAGGAACATCCCGATACCCCGTTGCGCGCCGAGGCCGAATTCCGCCGCGGCGAATCCCTGTTCGTAAAGACTCAGTATCGCGAGGCGGAGGCTGCTTATCAGGCTGTGCTCGACCGTGGTGATAGTTCGGATTTCTATGAACGGGCTCTTTATAAACAGGGCTGGGCGCGCTTCAAACAGAATTTCTATGACGAGGCCATGGACGCCTTTATGACCTTGCTGGATAGACGACTGGCAAAGGGCGCCGGCACGACTGAAGGCATGAGCCGTGCGGAGCGCGAGTTGCTGGAGGATTCGCTGCGGGTCATCAGTCTCAGCGTCTCCTATCAGGAGGGTGCGCAGTCGCTGAACGAGTATTTTCAGCGCCGTGGTGAACGAGGCTATGAAGATTTGATCTACGCCAATCTGGGTGAGCTCTATCTGAGCAAAGAGCGCTATTCGGATGCCGCAGATGCCTTTCATGCCTATGTCGAACGCCATGCCCAGCAGCGGCAGGCGCCGGCCTTTCAGATGCGCGTGATCGATGCCTATCAGCGCGGCGGTTTCCCCAGCCTGGTGCTGGAGGCCAAACAGGATTTCGTTGAGCGCTACGCACTGACCGGCCCCTATTGGTCAACACGGACTCAGGATGACGCGCCGGAGGTTGTGGTTGCATTGAAGGCCAATCTGCAGGATCTGGCCCAGCATTATCACGCCATCGCCCAGATATCCAAGCAGCCGCAGGATTATGTTGCGGCGGCGCGTTGGTATCAGGCCTTCATCGCCTCGTTCCCGCAGGCGCAGGAAACCCCGCGCATGAACTTCCTGCTCGCCGAGATCTATTTCGAAAGCAAGGATTTCGCGAATGCCGCGCAAGAGTATGAGAAGACGGCCTATGCCTACCCACGTCATGCGCAGTCAGCTGAGGCCGGTTATGCCGCCTTGCTGGCCTATGACAAACAGATTGCTCTAATCAAGATCGATCAACGCGGCGCCTGGGAACAACGGAGTATCGAGAGTTCATTACGTTTCGCGCAAACCTACGCCGAGCATCCGCAGGCGATGACGGTATTGACCAAGGCCGCCGAGGCTCTGTTCAAGCGCGGCGAATTTGCCGCGGCCGTTCAGGCTGGGCAGCAAGTGGCCGCGACACCTACTGCGACAACAGAATTACGCCGCACGGCTTCGACGGTCGTTGCACATGCCAGTTTCGATCTGGCCGATTATCAGCGCGCTGAGTCTGCCTACCAGCAGACATTGAGTCTGATGCCTGATCAGGATGCCAGCCGCAAGGATCTGGTCGAGCGCTTAGCGGCATCCATCTACCGGCAGGGTGAGCAACAGCGCAGCGCGGGCGATCTGCGTGCGGCGGCGGGACATTTCGCGCGTGTCTCGCGTAACGCACCGTCCGCCTCGATTGTCGCCACGGCCAATTACGATGCCGCTGCGGCCTTGTTGGAATTACAGGATTGGCCGCAGGCCGTCGTCCAGTTGGAAGGTTTCCGTACACAGTTCCCTGGTCATGAATTGCAGGCCGAGGTTACCCGCAAGCTGGCCGTTGCCTATCTGCAAGGCGGACAGACGCAACAGGCCGCCAGCGAATACGCACGCATCGCGCAGGAGGCCACGGACCCGAAACTGCAACGCGAAGCCTTGGGTCAGGCCGCGGAGCTTTACGAACAGTCGCAACAAACGCCACAGGCGATTCAGGCCTGGAGTGATTATGCACGGCGTTTCCCGCGTCCCTTGGAGTCCTGTATCGAGGCGCAGCAACATGTCGCTGATTTGCAGGGTGCAGCGGGCGATGCCACGGGTCGTTTGACGACACTGGCTGCGTTGGTGAAACAGGAAGCATCGGGTGTTGCCAGCGAGCGCACCGAACGCACCAGCTATCTGGCGGCCAAGGCGGCCCTGGCCGTCGCGGAACCGGTGCGACTGGTTTATCAGAGCATCGAACTCAAGGCGCCGTTGAAGAAAAATCTTGCGAGCAAAAAATCGCAGCTCGAACGCGCTGTTGATGCCTATACCCAGGCCGCCAGCTACGGTGTCGCCGAAGTACTGACCGCGTCAACCTACCGGATTGCGGAAATCTACCGTGATTTCGGTCAGGCCCTGATGCAATCAGAGCGTCCGGCCGGATTGTCCGCCGAAGAGCTTGAACAGTATGTACTGTTGCTGGAGGAGCAGGCCTATCCCTTCGAGGAGCAGGCCATCGAGGTGCATGAAACCAATGTTGCTCGCATACCGCAGGGCGTCTATGACGAGTGGGTGAAGCAGAGTCTGGCACAGCTCGCGAAATTATTGCCAGTGCGTTATGCCAAACAGGAGCGGGGCGAGAATGCTGTTGCACAGTATCGCTGATGAAAGAGGAGTAGGGTGTGGTGAGCGCAGCGAACCGCACCAATATTCCGATCAGGTTGTGAGGACGGTGCGGTTCGCTGCACTCACCACACCCTACGGGATTATCTTCTGGATATGTGTCTCGTTGCTGTGCCTGGTTCAATTAGGCTGTGCGTCAAAGCCGGATAAGGTGCCCGTAGCCGTTGCAGATTCTCCGTCGCCGGGTCCCGGGGTGAAAAAAGCAGTGCAGCATGTCAACGCCGATCCCAACAGCGGCGCCATCCAGGTACTGGAGAAATCCGTTCAGTCCAAGCCGACTGCACAGGCCTATAACCAGCTGGGCATTCTGTATCGTGAATCGGGCCGTTTCAATGAAGCACGTGCAGCCTATGAGTCGGCATTGAAGATCAATCCGGATTATGCGCTGGCGCAACGCAACCTCGGTATCTTGCTCGATATCTATCTGCAACAGCCGCAGCAGGCCCTGATGCATTACCGTGCTTATGCGCAACTGGCCGGTGCGCAAGATACAGAAGCAGCGCTCTGGGTTGCCGAACTCCAGCAACGTCTGGGTGTCAACGCCGAGTCTTCAGGAGTGAAGCCATGAGACAGTTTTTAGCACTGGGTGTTTTCCTGAGCTGCCTTGGTGTGATGCAAGTTGCATCGGCGGCAACGGATATGGATCTCGAAGGGATGGCGGTAACAGGTAATCAGGAATTACCGAAATCCCTGACCATTGTGCCCTGGAAGGCCTCGGGTATCGGTGAATTCGCAGGCCTGCCCAGCGGCAGCTTGTTGAATGAATCGCTGCAGCCGGTGGAACGAGAAGTATTTCAGCGTGAATTGCGATATTACGATTCAGTTCACGGAATCCGTTAACCGCACTTCATATAGTCTTATCAGCCAATTTGGTTTGTGGGGGAAACAGTATGGACATCTATGCCTCGATCGTGGGTTTTTTTCAGTCCGGCGGATTGTTTATGTATCCGATCGTCGTCGTGCTCGCGCTCGGTATGGCGATTGCCATTGAACGTTATGTGTATCTAACGCTGGCGCGTTCCACGAATAAGCGCATCTGGAGCAAGATCATGCCATTGCTGGCCGCGGGTAATTACCAGCAGGCAATCGCCGTCAGTGCCGAATCGAAGTCGGCCATCAGTCGTATCCTGGGTTATGGCCTCAGTCGCATGTCATCCGCACGCCGGCGTGACGATGTCGAAATGGCCATGCAGGAAGGTTTGATGGAAACGGTGCCGCGCTTGGAGAAACGTACCCATTACATCGCGACCTTCGCCAATATCGCCACCTTGCTGGGCCTGCTCGGTACCATTATTGGTCTGATTCAGGCCTTCACCGCCGTCTCAACGGCCAATGCGGCGGATAAGGCCGATATGCTGTCCGCCAGTATTTCGGTGGCCATGAACACCACGGCCTTTGGTCTGATGGTCGCTATCCCCTTGCTGCTGATCTATACCGTACTACAGTCTAAAACGACCGAGCTTGTCGATAGTCTGGAAATGGCCTCGGTCAAATTCCTCAATGTGCTGACCGAGAAATCCCCGATCGGTGGTGGCGCCGCATGAGACGCCGTTGGCGCCGTCGTGCCAGCTCCAGTGATCCCGGTGATATCAATATCACCGCGTTCATGAACCTGATGGTGATCCTGGTGCCGTTTCTGCTGATCACGGCAGTGTTTTCGCGCATCACTATCCTGGAGTTGAATCTGCCCGCCGGTCAGGCCGGCGCAGAGCCGCCGCCGGAAAGCTTCGAACTGGAATTGGTGCTGCGCAAAGACGGCATCGAGGTTGGGGACCGTCGTGGTGGATTGATTAAACGTATCACTCATCAGGATGGTAGTTATGATTACGCGCAGTTATCTGAATTACTGCAGCAGATCAAATCGCGCTATCCGGACAAACAGGACGTGACGCTGTTGCTGGAACCGGATATTGCCTATGACAGTCTGGTACAGACCATGGATGCAGTGCGTATTGCCGATACGGTGGTTGCCGGAAATCTGGTCAAGGTGGAACTGTTTCCGCAGATCTCCGTCGGTGATGCACCGCTAGCAGACGATAAAATAGCATCAGCCGGAGGTGCGCGATGAAAATGTCGGGACGTGCCGAACGCATGCAGCGCCACCACAAACGTTGGGGGCGTGGCACAGCACTAAATCTGGTATCGCTGATGGACATTTTCACCATCCTGGTGTTCTTCCTGCTGGTGAATTCCTCGGATGGCGAAGTATTGCCGAGCACGCGCTCGGTGCAGTTGCCGGAGTCGGTCGCCGAAGACAAGCCTCGCGAAACAGTGGTTGTCATGGTTACCGATACAGATATTCTTCTGGATGGTCACAAGGTGGCCAGTATTGCCGATGTTACATCTGAGGAATTCGCTGTCGCGGCATTGAAATCGGCGCTGGATGAACAGTCCGCTAAAGCGTTACGCGCCGATCCCGGTAGTACGCCAGAGCAGCGCGAGATCACGATCATGGGCAATAAGACCGTGCCATTTTCGGTTCTCAAAAAGGTGATGGCAACCTGTACCGACGCGGGCTATGGCCATGTCTCTCTGGCCGTATTGCAGCGCGCGCCGGACAAGGAGTGAATAAATGAGTGCCGCACTGCATACGCTGACACTGCCCTGGATGGTGGCGCCCGATGAGGAGCGACGCTTCCGACGTATCCTGCTGAACGTCTGTGGGCTGGTTTTATGTCTGAGTGTAGTAATGCCTTATCTCCCGCTTCCAGTGATTGAAGAGCCCGTGGAGGAGCTGCCGCCGCGTCTGGCCAAACTGATTCTGGAACGTCCGCAGCCCAAACCTGTGGTGGTACCCAAACCAAAACCGGAGCCGGTTGTCGCGGTAAAGCCGGAACCCAAACCGGTTCCCAAAGTGGAACCCAAACCCAAGGTCACGCCAAAGGTTGAGCAGCCGATCAAACCCAAACCCAAGCCAGAGACACAGGTAGCACAGGTGGCACCCAAGCCGGATCCGGATGCCGCACGCAAGAAAGCGGCGAAATCCGGCTTGCTGGCGTTCAGTGATGATCTTGCGGACCTGCGTGACAACTCCAAGCTGAATACCTTGCGCAAAGACGCGCGCGTTGCGGATGCCGGCAAGACCGCGGCACGCACCGAACGTTCGCTGTTGACCTCGAAGGTAGCTGCGGCCTCGGGCGGTATCGATACCAGTCGGCTGAGTCGCGATACCGGTGATGTCGGATTGGCGCAGCGCGGTACGACGAAGGTGGCGAGTCCCGTTGCCGGCGCAGCGGACACGGGCGGTGTGACCAACAGCAATGGCAAGGCGCGGCATGCCTCGCGCAGTATTGAAGAAATCCAGATGGTGTTCGATCGTAACAAGAATGCGATCTACGCCATGTATAACCGCGCGTTGCGCAGCAATCCGACGCTGCAGGGTAAGCTGGTGTTGAAGCTGACTATCTCGCCTGACGGTCAGGTGGTGGACTGTTCGGTGGTTTCCAGTGAACTGGCCGATGCGGCGCTCGGTACCAAGGTAGTGTCGCGGGTCAAGATGTTCAACTTCGGGACCAAGGATGTCGAGGTTGTAACGATTACTTATCCGATTGATTTCCTGCCGGCTTAAACGCCAATTAGCTTAATCCGTCATTCCGGCGAATGCCGGAATCCATGTTTTATTTATATACACTGGATACTGGCATTCGCCAGTATGACAAGTTATCAAACACTGCCTTCGCGGCGTCGGCCGCTGCTACACAAACAAACTGTCAGGGCAGCGTGGCCAGCCCCTGAATCACGCGCATCAGCACCACCATGTCACCCGCATCCAATGCGCTGTTGTAATTCAGATCACCCAAGCTCAATTCCGCTGCCGTTGCTGATATCTCACCGGTCGCCAGCCGCGACATCACCACGGCATCGCCGGCATTGACCTGGCCATCGGGTTGACCGCGTGGTGCCAGATCTCCGCGGTTGGAGACAAGCGGATTGGTGTTGTAGGTGATAATCTCGAAGTGGTCATTCAGTCCGTCACCGTCGGTATCGCTTTGGTTTGGATTGGTGAGATAGGTAATAATTTCTTGATAGTCCGTTAGTCCTTCGCCATCCGTATCCGCCAAGAGCGGGTTGGTGCTATGGGTCATCACCTCGGCTTGATCGGATAAGCCATCGCCATCGGTGTCAGCGAGCAAGGGGTTGGTCAGGTAGGTGATGACTTCGGCGTAGTCCGATAGACCATCGCTATCCGAATCTGCAAGAAGGGGATTGGTGTTATAGGTAACGACTTCAGCATAATCGGATAACCCTTCGCCATCCGTGTCTGTCAGCAATGGATTGGTAAGGTAAGTTGTGACTTCTTCGTAATCCGTTAAGCCATCGCTATCCGTATCCGCCAAAAGGGCATTGGTACCGAGACCGATTTCCTGTTTATTACTGAGCTGGTCGGCATCGCTGTCGATGAGCGGCAATTGCAGTTTACCATAGCCATACAAGGGGTCGGCACCGACCGCACCAATATCCGTGGCTGACGATCTCAGCAGACTGGCGAGTGTCGCAGCCGTGCGGCTGATATTTTCCTGTTTCAGCAATGCAGCGGCCCCAGCTACGGTCGGTGAGCTGAACGATGTGCCGAAGGATGCGCGCGTGCCGTAGGCCAGGCTGCTGGTGCCATCCGGTGCTATCAAGTCTGGTTTCTGGCGACCGTCTGTTGTGGGTCCTCGGCTGGAATAGGATTCGAGTGGTGGTGTGGTTTGTAACCAGTTGGATTGATTGACTGCGCCGACGGTAAAGGCGCCATGCGCGCTGGCCGGGTCCAAAATGCTGGAGGCCAAGGTAAAGTGTTCGAAATTGTGGCTGAAGCTGAACAAGGTGATGTCCAGTCCGGTTGCACTAGCACCGCCGGCATGGGTGACTCTCACGCTATAGGGTGCCTGGCTTGAGACGTAGGTAAAGCTAACCGCTTCATAGGGATCATTGAAGCGTGATTGCGTGATCGTGCTGGAAGCCGTGATTGCACCAACGTTGTTTAGTACGTACAGGTTCAGATTGGTTTTGTTATTGACGCCATATTGATTCCAGTTCAGATAAACCGAAACCGTTGAGGCTGTCCCGGACAAGGCCAGCAGTTCATCATTCGCTGCAAATTCCAGATCATCGTCGCCATCGCTATCGGTCCAGGTGCCGCGCCAATGTTGTCGGGCCTGGTTGCCGGAGGATATGGCCCAGAATACCCCATCAATATCATGCGACTCGTTAATGATGTCGTTAATATACCCGGTGTCGTCGTAATAACTGGCCAGTACCCAGGCAACCGAATGATTGGCAATCTTAATGTTGTTGGTCTTGATGTAGTCAGCGGCGTTCTGCAAAGAGACAGAATCATCGACCTTGATGCAATACAAGGTTGCACCTGGCGCCATGTCCATCACATGTTCCGCAACTCCCACGCCATGTTTAGTTCCTGTTTCTAGTCCAGTTCCGGTGTAATCAATACCAACAGTGTTTGCAGGAAGTTCACCCTGATTCTTCGCATTGGTCAAACCAGAGAATCCCAAGTCCACCACGGCAACTTTCACGTTGCTACCGGTAAGATTTCCGACTTGATAACCATCGGCATCAGTCAACGCTGTGCTTTCCGAAATAATAGATCCCATACCGAAAGAGGCCGGGTAGACCGGGTAGGGCGCGCGAAGCTGGTCTGCCGGAAACTGGTTGCTTAAGTGGTCAAGGCGATCGATAGGAACCAGGATGCGAGCGTAGGAGCGAGACACGGCATCCAGGCGCGCGCCAGCCAAACGTAATCGGGGTATGAAGTTTGATCCGCGACTGATGTCGCGCTTGACGATCACCGGCACCATGACCTTGCCTTGTTCTTCACGAACGGCGTGGCCGAGGGATTTCGCAACACGGCGATAACCTTCGGCGCCCTGTGTTGACCAGGCATGTTTAATTTGATCGAGCAGGGCATCCGTCTCAGCATAAAGCGGCTGGGAAAAGAGCAGGCCGATCAACGGTATAACAGCGGCAGTGAGTCGAGTGATACGTGTCATGGTGTAGTTGTCATTATTGGTAGCCACCATCGGCAAGTCCGGTACGACTATAACCTTTATATAGTCTTCAGTGCACGCTGTCGGCCTATAGTGTCTATTTCTATTAATAAATTACTCGGAGAATCAAACGATTGAAGTCTCCTGTTAACTCTGCGGCAGCGTTTAATCTAACCGACCAGTTGCAGAAGAATGCTTACATCTGACACTTTTCTTGAATCGTTATTGCGAGCGGAGCGAAGCAATCTCCCACAACGGTAGTTCGATCACTTGGAGATTATTCGTTACGCGCACCCCTTCGGAGTCGCCCTGCGGGCGTTCTGCGCTCGCAAGCTCGCTTGTGCCGCATCGCTGCGCGCCTCGCAATGACGCATTAATCAAAGGTCCCTAAGCATTAGCATCCGTTTATATAGAGGCGATGCAGTCTAGACAGCGTTCTGGTAGTCGGTGCATAAATATATGCTTGACCATATATACGGAATGGCATATATATAGCGCCATGTATCTCGAACCGGAAATATTCTTCAAAGCCCTATCGGACCCGACGCGGTTGCGTTGCCTGATGTTGTTGGCCAGCGAACGCACACTTTGCGTGTGTGAACTGACTCACGCGCTCGATATGATCCAGCCCAAGATCTCCCGTCATCTCGCACTGCTGCGGGACGCCGGTATTGTGCAGGATCAGAAACAGGGACAGTGGGTGTATTACCGGCTGCATCCTGAGCTGCCGTCCTGGGCCAAATCCGTACTGCGTGACACCGCGCGCGGTATCGCGGAAGAAGCGTTGTTCGCGGGGGATCGGAACATGCTCGCGAGCATGTCCAATCGCCCCGGCACGTCCTGTTGTACCTGACCCATTTTCAAAACCTAATGAAGGAGTATGCCCATGTCACGCATGCACATTCACATCGCAGTGGAAGATCTGTCCCGCAATATCGAATTCTATTCGACGTTGTTCGGTACCGAGCCCAGCATCACCAAGAACGACTATGCCAAATGGATGCTGGACGATCCCAAAGTGAACTTCGCCATCTCTACGCGTGGTAAGAAGGCCGGCGTCGATCACATCGGCATTCAAAGTGATAACGCAGACGAACAGGTTGCGATCGAGCAACGGCTGAAGGCTGCCGGGATTGCGGGTATGGAACAGAAGGGTGGCACCTGCTGCTATGCCAAATCGGATAAATACTGGACGATGGATCCGCAGGGGATTCCCTGGGAGACCTTCCATACGCTGGCGTCCGCGCCGACGTTCAATGATAGCGATGCGGACGCAGCTGCCAGCGAAAATAGCTGTTGCGCACCATCCGCGTCTGCCTGTTGCTGAGGTGAACAGATGAACTTACTGTTTCTCTGTACCGGCAATTCCTGTCGCTCGCAGATGGCGGAAGGTTGGGCACGTGCTTTGGCCGGTGAGGGTGTCACGGTGCAGTCCGCCGGCATCGAGGCGCATGGCAAGAACCCGCGCGCTATCGCAGTGATGCAGGAGGCGGGCATCGATATCTCGAATCAGGAATCGACCAAACTCACGGATGCGATGCTGACGGAAGCGGATTACCTGGTGACTGTGTGCGGGCATGCCGACGAGCATTGCCCCGTGCCGCCACCGGGCGTGCGCAAGGAACACTGGCCGTTGAGCGATCCCGCCAAGGCAACCGGTACAGAGGATGAGATCATGGCAACCTTCCGCGCCACCCGCGACGAGGTCCGCAGCCGTGTCAACGAACTGCTGGAACGTTTGCGTACAGAAGCCGGAGCCCGCGCATGACGGCGCAGTGCGAAGTGACAGCCAAGCGCGCAAGCGGGGCGCAGTTAGGGTTTTTTGAGCGTTATCTGACGCTATGGGTGTTTCTCTGCATCGTTATTGGTATCGCACTGGGGCATTATTTTCCCGCACCTTTCCAGGCCATCGGACGCATGGAATTCGCCCAGGTCAATCTACCCGTCGCGGTGCTGATCTGGCTGATGATCATCCCCATGCTGCTGAAGATCGACTTCGCGGCCCTGCATCATGTGCGTGAACACTGGAAAGGCGTGGGTGTCACGCTGTTCATCAACTGGGCCGTCAAACCCTTTTCCATGGCGCTGCTGGGTTGGATTTTCATCCGTGGCCTGTTCGCGCCCTGGCTGCCGGCCGACCAGATCGACAGTTACATCGCCGGCCTGATACTGCTTGCCGCCGCGCCCTGTACGGCGATGGTGTTCGTCTGGAGCCACCTTACCGACGGCGAGCCGCATTTCACGCTCACCCAGGTTGCCCTCAACGATGTGATCATGATCTTCGCCTTCGCACCCATCGTTGGACTGCTGCTTGGTTTGGCGGCGATCAGCGTACCCTGGGATACGCTGTTCCTGTCGGTGCTGCTGTATATCGTTATACCGGTATTGTTCGCGCAGATCTGGCGGCGTGCATTGTTGAAGCGTGCCCAAGGTGTTGCGCGACTGGCCCGCACTATCAAGGCATTGCAACCCCTCTCATTGACCGCGCTCCTGGCGACGCTGGTATTGCTGTTCGGTTTCCAAGGGGAACAGATACTGGCGCAGCCACTCATCATTGTGTTGCTCGCCATACCAATCCTGATCCAGGTGTATTTCAACTCGGGACTTGCCTATCTACTCAACCGAAAATTCGGTGTCGCGCACTGCGTCGCCGCGCCCTCGGCGCTGATTGGTGCCAGCAACTTCTTCGAACTGGCCGTCGCGGCGGCAATCAGCCTGTTTGGTTTTGAATCCGGGGCAGCCTTGGCCACGGTGGTCGGTGTCCTGGTGGAAGTGCCGGTGATGCTGTCGGTGGTGCGCATCGCCAATGCGACACGCGGGTGGTATGAGAAACCGGGCGGGGGACAAGCCACGGTTTCCTCAACTAAAATCTCTTAAAGCCTTGGCCTGTCCCGAAGGGCAGTTACTGAAGCGGATTCATATCCGATGTAGGGCGGGTTATGCGCGTTATTTGCGCCGTAACCCGCCAAGCGTGCCGTCAGGCACACCTTGGCGTTGTGTGGCTTCGCAACGCCTGTCGGGTTACGCAAACAACGCTAACCCGACCTACATTTAACGTAAGTAAGTACCTTCTGGTCTGTCCCCTTTACTGTACTGCGCATACTGCACACCCCCCCCTAGAGTTTCTTTTTGTTCAATGCACTCATCACCCGTTGTAACAGTTTGGCTGTTACTTGATCCTGCCGCTCAATCTTACTGATATACGCCTGACTCACGTCCATGCGTCGCGCCAACTCCGATTGCGACATGCGAGCCTTGATGCGAGCCAAGGCTACTGGGTTATCGACATAATCCTTGATATCGAAGCTGACATAATCAGCTTTTGACCCCGCTGTTCGCGAGACAAGCTTGTGTTTGAATTCACCCTGCAAGGCCTGATAAAGCGTATAGGGCAGTAACACGTACTCGGGTTCGCCATCCAGCGAATGGATGACCTGAATCTTGTTCAATGCAGTGCTCATTTGTAAGCGTCCCCACGGGGTTTGATCTGCTCAATGGCGATCACGCGAACAATTTCCTCGCGCGTGAACAACACCCGCCAGCCGCCGACACGCAATCGAAAACCAAGTCGGCCCGAGAGCGGTTTGATATCCAATCTCGGATCGTCCGGATCATCACCCAACGCCTGTATCTTCTCCGCGATGCGTTGTCGCAGTGGTCGATCCAGGCGCATAAGGGCGTTACGCGCCGCACGATGAATGATTACCGTCCATGGCATGGTTATAGAATAGGGTTATATTTGGTTATTGGCAAGACGGTGCGAATGTTACGCATGGGCGAGGCGCATGGGTCAGAATGAGCTACGGTTAATTTTCTGACCCCGGTTAAACCTCTATTGCCGCCGCCGTCGATTCCCGAACCCCGCCGCTCCACCAGATCCGGCAGGCGCCTTCGTCGGAGACCATGCAGGGTCCGATGGGATTGCGCGGTGTGCAGGCGCGGCCGTACAGGCGGCATGCGTTCGGGTAAATCTTGCCGAGTACAACCTTGGCGCAATCGCAGCCGGGCGGCATCTGGCCGGCGCGTTTGCGCGCGGTGTCGGTGTAGTCGGGGAAGCGGGCGCGCACATCGAGATGTGCATACTCGGGTGCCAGGCCATAACCCGAGGCGGGAATGACGCCGACACCGCGCCAATTGGCATCGACGACCTGAAGCGTCTGCTGCATAACGCGTTGCGCGGCGGTGTTGCCGCCGGGGCGCACGATTTCCGGATAGCAGTTGTCCAGGAACGGGCGTTGTTCCAGGTGTTGTCGCAGTACGGAGTACATGGCTGCAAGCAATGACTCGGAGGTGAAGCCGGCAACAGCGGCGGGCAGTCCGTGATCCTTTACCACGAACGCCCATTCCTCCGGCCCCATCACCGTGCTCACATGCCCGGGCGCGATCAGGCAATCGAAGCCGGGTGTATCCGAGTTCAGCAGCATGGACACTGCCGGCCAGGTGAGTCGGCCCGACAACAGCAAGGCCAGATTATGCGGTACGCCTTCGGCCAGCATGGCGGCGACCGGTGCGGTGGTGGTTTCAAAACCGGCGGCGAAGAACACCACATCGCGATCCGGATGTTCGCGTGCAATGCGCACGGCTTCGCTGGGTGAGGCGATAGGGCGGATATCCGCCCCGCTGGCCTTGGCCTGTTCCAGAGAACGGATGTCGGCCTTGCCGACATTGACCGGCACGCGCAGCATGTCGCCGAAGGCGACCAGGATGATGTTCTCATGCAGCGCGAGTTGAATGGCCTGATAGACATCTTCCTCGGGACACACGCATACCGGACAGCCGGGGCCGGGGATCAGCTCGATCTGTTTCGGTAACGCGCCACGCAACCCGGCCATGGTGATGGAGCGTTCATGTCCGCCACAGACATTCATTATGCGTAGTTTGTTTTTGATCGGCAGGGCGTGAATGCGTTCCAGCCAGGTTTTTGCGGATGTGCTCATGAATAGCTCCGAAGATACTATCAACCATAGGGTGTGGTGAGCGGAGCGAACCGCACCAAATCTGTTGGACTAGCTTGGGCAGGGTGCGGTTCGCTCCGCTCACCGAACCCTACAAAATCTCAGGGCAGTCTGACAAAATTGTGCAGCGGTCGCAGCTTCGCCCCGACATGTAGATGCTGGCCATCGAGCTGCACGGCCGGACGCAGGGTTTCATCGTGCGCCACCCGTTCCCGCTGCGCAGCAACTTCCATTCGCAACCAGTCCAACCAGGGATCGATCGCGCGTTGCTTACGCGCGGCAACCTGCAATACCGGCGCGCGGCTGGCGAGATTGCGCAAATGGCGTTCCGCTGCGGCTGGATCGAAGTCATCCAGCACGGCGAGCAGGTCGGTTTTGGAAATCAGCATCAGATCCGCGGCGCGGAACATGACCGGATACTTGGCCGGCTTATCATCGCCCTCCGTCACGGATAGCAGCGTCACATTGCGATGATGGCCCAGATCGAAGCTGGCGGGGCAGACCAGATTGCCGACGTTTTCGATGAACAGGATATCGATGTTATCGAGATCCAATTGGTGCAAAGCATCGTGCACCATATGCGCATCCAGATGGCAGGCGGTGCCGGTCGCGATCTGAATCGCGGGAACGCCCTTGGCGCGGATGCGCTCGGCGTCGTTTTCGGTTTCCAGATCACCTTCGACCACGGCAATGCGCAGCTCATTGCCCAGCGCCTCGATAGTGGCTTCGAGCAAGGCGGTCTTGCCGGAGCCGGGTGATGACATGAGATTGATGGCCAAGACGCCATGCCGATCGAAATGCGTGCGGTTGTGTTCGGCCTGCCGATCATTTTCGGATAGCAGTCCCTTGAGAACGGTGATGGCTTCACGACCATCGGGGGTCTTTTCCAGGCGGCCGTTGGGCTGGAGCAGATGTCGGTTGCCCGGTGTGATGTTGCAGCCGCAGGTGTCGCACATAACCAATCTCCAAATATGATGCGCATATCAGATGTAGGGTGGGTTAGGCGTGTCGTTTGCGCCGTAACCCACCAAACGTGCCGTTAGGCACTACATGAAAAATGTTTCGTGTTGCTTCGCAACGCTTGGTGGGTTACGCAACATCGCTAACCCACCCTACATTTACATATTCAATGCACAGTCCCGCTTTCATCCGCGCGTTCGAACTCAACCTGTGCCAGCAGTAACTCATCGCCACTCAACATCTGCGTGTGGTAATCACCGCAGACACCGCAGACCAGCCGATTGGTGCTGGCATCGGATTCGGCACCACAGCTCTCACAGCGCACACGGATCGGCAGGCTTTCCAAAATCAGTTCGGCGGTGTCGGCGACCGTACCGGCACTCGCGACCGGATAGGCGTGGCGCAAAAGCTGTGCCTCGACGCCCGATAAGGGGCCTATCTGCACCACCACTCTGGTGATGCGCGCCGCATCCTCGCGCACGGCGATGTCTTTCAGTTGCTGAACCAAGGCCTGACAGACCGACAGTTCATGCATGGGCCGGGTCCAGTTTTTCAAGCATTTCGTCATACACTTCCCAGGCCGAGCGCGCTTCCTGTTCGGTCATTTTCTGAATCGCATACCCGACATGCACCATGACGAAATCGCCGGCTTGCAGGGTTTCATCCTGTAACAGGAACAGATTGACCTCACGCGACACGCCTTTGGCCTCGCAACGCGCCAGGAAGCCGTCGATATCGCGGACCTGCATGGGTATCGCCAGGCACATGATGGTAATCCTCTGCTAGAAAACGGGTTGTCTGGGCGCCAAGAGCTTATGACTCCATTCCAAACTCAACGGCAGGTAAAGTCCAGGGGTGTCTGGTACGGTCTGCCGAGGAAACTTGATGTAGATCATCTAAGCTTAGATACGCGCGCTGTGCAAGCGGCAATGACCTGACAACGCCTACGAAATCCTGTCATTGTACGTCCGGGGTTGGTTTGGCCCCATGGGCCCGCGTCGGAATAACGTCGTGCATAGTATTGCAAAGGTTATTCAGTTCCCTGCAATGAGCGGTGTATCGCTAGCGTATTCGAACATTAGCGATCCTTGATACAGATCAAGCGCCGCAGTTGACGTTGCCATCATGCGGGCGATACTAGGGCTGCAATAAGAAGAACACTCCAACAACGAAGGAGAGCGCGGTGAAACAGAATGTACTGGTGCTTGGCTTGGGTAACACGTTGCTCAGCGACGAAGGTGCCGGCATTCATGTTATCCGCTATCTTCAAGAACAGTTCCCCGATCGTCCTAATGTTGAATATCTCGATGGCGGCACGCTGAGTTTCACCCTTTCCGAACCCATCGAGAATGCCGACGCGCTGATTGTTGTGGATGCCGCGGAGCTGGGTACTGAAGCAGGTGTCGTGCGCTGCTACCAGGACAAAGCGATGGATGACTTCGTCGGCGGCAATCGCAAGCGCAGTGTGCATGAGGTCAGTCTTATCGACCTGCTGGCCGTTGCCTATCTCACCGAACGCTTGCCCAAGCGTCGCGCGTTGGTTGGAATTCAGCCAGCGAGTGTTGATTGGGGCGATCAACCAACGCAAAAAGTTGCCGATGCGATACCGACTGCGGGCCGGCAGATCCTGGATCTCATCGAGGCCTGGCATCAATGAGTGGCTTGGACAACATACCTGTCAACGTCGAAGCGCCTGCCATGCCGTTTGGTTCCGGCAATACCGGGGCAATACTCGCTGAGCTTGAAACCAGTCTTCAGACATTGCTGACATCCGGCAAGGAACACAGCATTGACCTGCGCAGCCTGCCCTTGCTGCCGGGAGAGCTCGATTATCTCCGCGAGCGTCTGGGCAAGGGAGAGGTCCAGGTCGATGTCAATGCGCTTGGCCACAGCACTGTGATCGAAACGGCCATCCGCGGCGTGTGGTGGGTCACGCACCGCAACGCTATCGACAATGTCATGGCGGAATTTCTGGAAGTGAGTTTCTGCCCGGACATCATTCGCGCACAACGCGACGATGTTCGGGAAAGTCTCGAAACACTCGCGGCACTCTTGGCAGGTGATAACCACAGTTGAGGGAAAGGAGCAATTTTATGAACCGACGTCCAACCATAGCCGAACAGCTGGCCCGCCAGGGCATCAGTCGGCGCGCCTTCCTGAAATTCTGTGCGGCCACTGCGTCGCTGATGGCATTACCGCCGGGCATGGCGCCGGCGATTGCCGAGGCCTTGGGCAAGATCCGCCGACCTTCGGTGATCTGGCTATCGTTCCAGGAATGCACGGGGTGTACGGAATCGCTGACGCGTTCGCACTCGCCGACGGTCGAAAGTCTGATTTTCGACATGATCTCGCTGGACTACCATCACACCTTGCAGGCCGCATCCGGCGAGGCCGCCGAGCATGCGCGCGAAGAGGCCATGAAAGAGCCGGGTTACCTGGTGCTGGTGGATGGTTCGATCCCCATCAAGGATGGCGGTATCTATTCCACCATCGCCGGTATCAGCAATCTGCAGATGCTGAAGGACACGGTCGAGAACGCCGCCGCGGTCGTCAGCATCGGCACCTGTGCCGCCTTCGGTGGTATCCCGATGGCCAACCCGAATCCGACCGGCGCCGCGGGTGTGCAGGCCCTGATGGATCAAGGTCTGATCGCACGCAAACCCGTCATCAATGTCCCTGGTTGCCCGCCCATCCCGGCGGTGATCACCGGCGTGCTGGCGCACTATCTGACCTTTGGCGCCATACCGCCGCTGGATGCGCTGGGTCGGCCGCTCAATTTCTACGGTGACAGCATCCATGACCGCTGCTATCGCAGACCTTTCTATGATCAGGGCAAGTTTGCCAAGACTTTCGATGATGAAGGCGCGCGCAAAGGCTGGTGTCTGTTCGAACTCGGTTGTAAGGGTCCGACCACGCATAACGCCTGTGCCACCACCAAGTGGAACGACGGCACCAGCTTCCCGATTGAGTCCGGACATGGCTGCATAGGTTGTTCGGAGCCGAACTTCTGGGATGCCGGCAGCTTCTACAAGGCGCTGTCCGCACCCGCCGATCCGCTCAGCTTTGCCGCCGGTGCCGCTGTTGCCGGTGCGGCGGTCGGTGTTGGCATGTCCTTTATGAATCGTGCCAAGAAGAGTTCCGCCAAAGCGGCGCACGAAACGGCAACACTCAAAGACCTGGAGAAATGACATGAACGAAATGGAACTGCTCAACTGGGTTCGCGGACCGGGCTTGAATATCGCAGTTGCCGTTTTTCTGCTGGGCACGATCTGGCGCCTGTTCGAGATCTACAGTCTGGGTCGCAAGCAGGATCTCTCGGCGCCACGGAATGCGGCGGGCGCCTCGGGTTGGCATACCGTCGTGCGGCGCTCCATGCCACCACCCGGCATGCTCAAACGTTCGCCGGTCAGTTATATCGGTGGCTATGCCTTTCATATCGGGTTGGCGATTGTGGTGTTCCTGTTCGCGCCGCACATCGTGTTGATCGAAAACCTTATCGGACTGTCCTGGCCGGCCTTACCGTCGCAGGTGGTGGATCTGGCGGCTGTCGTGACCATGGCGGCGATGGTGCTGGTATTGGTCGACCGTATTAATAAACCCGTCAAACGATTTCTCTCGACCTTCGAAGATTATTTCACCTGGGCGGTGACCTTCCTGCCGGTATTGACCGGGTATCTTGCGGTGCAACATCTGCTGTTGCCCTATACCACCATGCTTGCGTTGCATATCCTCAGCGTCGAGATTCTGCTGGTGGTATTGCCCTTCACCAAACTGTTTCACGTGTTCACGCTGTTCGCTTCACGCTGGTACAACGGTAATGCGAATGCTCACAAAGGGGTGCCGGTATGAGTGCGTCACTGGAGAAAGGCGTCGCCGTTCTGAAGGAAATGATCGACGCGCCCATCGCGAGTTATTTCAACAGCTGCGTGCACTGCGGCCTGTGTGCCGAGGCCTGTCTGTTCTATACCGAGACCGGTGATCCCAAGTACACGCCGATCCATAAACTGGAGCCGCTGCGTCGTATCTACGAGCAGGAATACACCTTGTTAGGCAAGCTGGCCAAGATGGTCGGGCTCTCCAAGCCGGTCACCGATAACGAGTTGGAGGAGTGGAAGGAACTGGTCTACAACAGCTGCACACTTTGCGCGCGTTGTTCCCTGGTCTGTCCGGTCGGCAACGATATTGTCTACATGGTGCGAAAATTCCGCGAAGGCATGGCCGTGTCCGGGCATGCGCCGGAAGGCTTGATCGGCGCCACCACGCGTGCCATTGAGATCGGTAGCCCGATGGGTGTGAAGCTGCCGGCGGTACAGGCGCAGATGAAGCATGTGCATAAGGATGTCGGCATCGAAATCCCCATGGATCAGGAAGGCGCCGAATACATGGTGTTGCTGTCCTCGATGGAGATCATGAACTTCCCGGAATATCTGGGCGCCATTGCCAAGATCATGAAGCAGGCCGGCAAAACCTGGACACTCTGCTCCACAGCCTTCGAGGCGACCAATTCAGGCATTCAGATTGGTTCATCGGATCTGGCTAAGGTCATTGTCAATCGCATTGTCGAAGGCGCGGAACGACTCAAGGTCAAGACCGTTATCAGTCCTGAATGCGGGCATGCCTACACGGCCTTGCGCTGGGACGGCGCCAATCTGGTTGGCCGGCCGTTCAGCTTCAAGGTGCTGCATATCCTTGAAGTCCTCGATGAGTTCCGCGCGCAGGGATTGCTCAAGACCGAAGGTTTCGAAATGGATCGCATGACCTTCCACGATCCCTGTCAGTTGGTGCGTCGTGGCGGCGTGGTGCAACAGCCGCGCAATCTGATGAACATGGTGGCGAAGGACTTCGTCGAGATGGAAGATGCCGGCAAGTACAACTGGTGCTGTGGCGGCGGCGGCGGTGTCAGTGCCAATGAGGATGCTGAAGAGCTACGCCTGCAAGTGTTCAAGATCAAGAAAGGACAGTTGGAAAAGACCGGTGCCAAGACCATGGTGACCGCCTGTGCCAACTGCCGCATCATCCTGGAAGAGGGCTTGGAGCATTACCAGATGGATATCCCCGTGGTGGGGTTGACCGAAATGATTGCCGAGCATTTGGCGGAATCCAAATCGTAACGGCAGGGTACTCAGGAGCAACCCTCGCGTAGAATCACGCATTGCGCGAGTCAGCTTTCAACGAAAAGCAAAGGAAAACAGACATGAGTTCACAACGCATCGTTGTTGATCCCATCACCCGCATCGAAGGCCATTTACGCATCGAGGCGGAAACGGATGAGGCCGGTGTTATCACGCAGGCCTCCAGCTCCGGCACTATGGTGCGCGGCATCGAGATCATCCTGCGCGGACGCGATCCGCGCGATGCCTGGGCCTTCGCCCAGCGTATCTGCGGTGTCTGCACGCTGGTGCACGGTATCGCCTCGGTGCGTGCGGTGGAGAATGCGCTCAGCTATGAAATCCCTCCTAATGCGCAGTTGATCCGCAATCTCATGATCGGCGCGCAATATGTGCATGACCATGTGATGCATTTCTATCACCTGCATGCGCTCGACTGGGTGGATGTGGTCTCCGCGTTGAGCGCCGATCCCAAGGCGACATCGGAACTCGCGCAATCCATCAGCAGTTTCCCGAAATCCTCGCCGGGTTATTTCTCGGATGTGCAGAAGAAGTTGAAGAACTTCGTCGAGGGCGGACAGCTGGGTATTTTCAGCAATGGCTATTGGGGCCACCCGGCCTACAAGTTGCCGCCGGAAGCGAATCTGATGGCTGTGGCGCATTATCTGGAAGCGCTCACCTGGCAACGTGATGTGGCGCGGTTGCACACCATTTTCGGTGGCAAGAATCCGCATCCGAACTTCGTGGTCGGCGGTGCTCCCACGGCCATCAGCGGCATGGACGGCAAAGGCGGTGGCATGGGCAATGGTCCACAGTTCCATGGCGGTGCCGGTGCCACGGCGCTGAACATGGTCGGTCTGCAGCGCGTGAAGGAGATCATCGATCAGATGCGCGCCTTCGTCGATCAGGCCTATGTGCCGGATACGCTCGCCATCGCATCCTTCTACAAGGATTGGGGCGCGCAGGGCGAAGGCCTTGGCAATTTCATGACCTACGGCGATTTCCCGGAGCAGGGCATGGACGATCCGAGCACCTATCTGGTGCCGAAGGGCGTGATTCTGAATCGCGACCTGTCGCAGATCCATGAGGTCGATCTGAATGCCGAGGACCAGATCCAGGAATACGTATCGCACTCCTGGTACAAATATCAGGAAGGCAAGGACAAGGGCCTGCATCCCTATGCCGGTGAGACCGAGTTCGACTATACCGGTCCGCAACCGCCCTATGACCACCTTGATACCGATGCCAGCTATTCCTGGCTGAAATCACCCCGTTGGCGCGGGCATGCCGTCGAGGTGGGTCCGTTGGCGCGCATGTTGATGATGTATGCGACCGGTAATGAACAGGCCAAGGAGCTGGTCGACAGTACGCTGCGTACCTTGGACGTGCCGATCCAGGCGCTGTATTCAACACTGGGTCGCACCGCGGCGCGCACCTTGGAAACCAAGCTTATCGTCGACAAGATGGAAACCTGGTACAACAACCTGGTGGCCAACATCAAGGCTGGGGATTTACGCACCTTCAACGAAACGAAGTGGGATCCGTCCACCTGGCCGAGCACAGCGAAAGGTGTTGGCTTCATGGAAGCCCCGCGTGGCGCACTGGCGCATTGGATCGTCATCAAGGACGGCAAGATCGACAACTACCAGGCCGTGGTGCCGAGTACCTGGAATGCGGGGCCGCGCGATTCCAAAGGCCAGGAGGGTGCCTATGAGGCAGCGCTCGCGGGTCATAAACTGCATGATCCGAAGCAGCCCATCGAAATCCTGCGCACCATTCATAGCTTTGACCCCTGCATTGCCTGCGCGGTGCATGTGACCGATCCGAATGGCGAGGAGCTGGTCAAGGTCAAGGTGAAGTGAGTATCAGCACGGCCATTGCAATGGGCTATCGTGCGGTCAATAAATATTTGCGAGCAACAGGAGTAGGCACATGCGAATCATCAACAAATTGACAGTACTGACGCTGTTGTCCTTAGTCGCCCCGGTTGCGGGCGCGCATACTTTTGGTGCTCAGGGAGCCGGCTTCATGGCCGGCATGGTGCATCCGCTGATCGGTTTCGATCATCTGTTTGCACTGATCGGTGCCGGTCTCTGGGCCGGTTGGCTGGGTGGACGTGCACACTACTTGCTGCCGGTTGGTTTTCTCGCCGGTATGTTCGGTGGTGCCATGCTCGCGTGGGGCGGGGTATACCTGCCTATGGTCGAACCCATGATTGCCGTTTCGGTGTTGCTGTTCGGCGTTCTCGCTGCCTCGGCGGCGCGTCCATCTGCCGCAATAGGTGCGGCGATTCTGTTTGCCTTTGCATTGTTCCATGGCCATGCACACGGCACTGAGCTGCCACAGACCGCGCAGCCTGCATTGTATGTGCTCGGCTTCCTGTTGACCTCGGCGCTGGTGCAGTTCGCGGCGATACGTATATCCGTCGCGTTGCGCAGCGGCCGATTCGCTCCGTTGCTGCGCGTTGCCGGTGGTGCCGTGGCTGCCCTGGGTGGTGGTTGGTTGTTGGGAAATTAGCCAACACGCCACCGATTGATAGGCGTGGGCGCAGCCCGCGCCTATATGCAACTCGCTTCGGTTTGTATTGTCTCTTTGTGCAGGCTACCGTGGCTCGACCATGACGACGCTTGGATTTCTTGCACGCGAAAACCTCGACCGCTTGCTTACCGCGTTGCGGGCAAGTGGGTACCGTTGTGTTGGTCCGATGGTTCTCGATGGCGCCATTCAGTACTGCGATCTGCCGAACGCACAGAGTTTGCCGAGCGGTTGCCGGGATAGCCAGGCGCCCGGCCGCTACCGTCTCGATCACACTGACACGTCCCGTCAATTCGCTTGGGCCAATGGTCCGCAGGCCATCAAGCCATTTCTTTTCGCACCACGCGAAACCCTGTGGTGCGTCGAGCGTGATGCGCGTGAGGCCCTGACTTTCAAAACTGTGTCACCTGAGTCGCAAGCGTTGGCGGTGATTGGCGTGCGTGCCTGCGATCTTGCCGCGTTGCGCCTGCAGGATGCGCATTTCCTGCAGGGCCTGAATAGAGATGTACAGTATGCGGCGCGTCGAGAGGGGATGTTCCTGGTCGCGGTCAATTGCACGCATCCGGCGGCGACCTGTTTCTGCGTGTCCACCGGCGATGGCCCTGAAGTTCCAGAGGCCACCGGGACCAATGCTGGCTGCGACCTGATCCTCGATGAATTGGATGACGGTTTCATTCTGCACAGCGCCAGTGAACGCGGTGCGAGTGTTGCCGGGCAACTCGAGTTGGCGCCTGTTACACCAGAACAACAGACTGTCGTCGCGCAACAGCGACAGCAGGCACGCGCGGTGCAAAAACGCAGCTTGCCAGCACGCGACCTCCGTCCGATGCTCGACAAGCGCTTGGAGCATCCACGCTGGGTGGAGGTCGCTGGGCGTTGCCTATCCTGCGGCAACTGCACTTCAGTCTGCCCAACCTGCTTCTGCTACAGCGAACAGGAACAACCGCTGCTTGACGGTTCTGGAAGTACCCATGCACGCGTCTGGGATTCCTGTTTCACTCAAGGTCACAGTTATATTCACGGCATCACCATTCGCGCCGACACGAGGTTGCGTTACCGGCAATGGTTGACCCATAAGCTCGCCGCCTGGCATGACCAGTACGGCAGAAGCGGCTGCGTCGGCTGCGGGCGCTGCATCAGCTGGTGCCCGGTCGGCATCGACATTACCGAAGAGGTCGCCGCACTCGCGGCGTCGCCGACATGAGTGCGGCACTGAGCAGAGTGCCTGTCGCCGCCGAGATTATCCGGCGCACCCAGGAATCACCTTCGGTGTTCACCCTTGGCCTGCGTCTGTGTGATCCGGCTCAGCATAGCGCATACCGCTTTATGCCGGGGCAATTCAACATGCTTTATCTCTATGGCGTCGGCGAGATCCCGATCTCCATTGTCTCCGACCCCGACAGAGACGATGAACTGGAACATACCATCCGTGTGGTGGGACGCGTGACGCGCGGTTTCGATGCACTCAAGGTCGGCGACCGTATCGGTATCCGTGGTCCGTTCGGGCGCGGCTGGCCGCTCGAACAGGTGCGCGGCAAGGATCTGCTGCTATTGACCGGCGGGCTGGGCTGCGCACCGCTGGTGTCGGTCATCAACTATGTCACACAACGACGCGCCGAGTTCGGGCGTATCGCCATTCTACAGGGCGTCAAGCATATGGATGACCTGATCTGGCGCGACCGCTACGATCAATGGGCCGCATTGCCCGACACACAGGTTCTGCTGGCCGCTGATGTCGCCGGCGCGAGCTGGAGCTGGCATGTCGGATTGGTGACAGAGCTTATTGATCAGGTTGCCTTCGATCTGAACAACGCACACGTCATGGTGTGCGGCCCCGAACCCATGATGCTGGCCAGTATACGCAAGCTCTGTGATTCAGGCGTGGACGAAAAACATATCTGGCTGTCGATGGAGCGCAACATGCAATGCGCGCTGGGGCAGTGTGGGCATTGCCAGATCGGCCCGCATTTTGTATGTAAGGACGGGCCGGTATTTTGTTATCCGGAGATACGTGAGCGGCTTGGTGTGAAGGGGTTTTGAATTTGTTATTTGAACCGCCAAGACGCCAAGGACACCAAGATAAAACCAGTGTGAACCGCCAAGACGCCAAGGGCGCCAAGAGCGCCAAGAGTAACTAAGGTAAAGGCTCTATGATTTCTTATATAGACAGTATTACGTGTACGTCATTCCGGCGCCGGAATGATGTGATTGTTAATACTTATTTACGCATTCTTGGCGTACTTGGCGCCTTGGCGGTTCGATTGTATTTCTTGGCGCCCTTGGCGTCTTGGCGGTTCATTATTGGAAGAGAAGATGGCCACATCTAAGCCAAGCATCGCCGTACACAAGTTCAGCTCCTGCGATGGCTGTCAGCTGGCGTTCCTGAATCTGGGCGAGGATCTGTTGCAGTTGATGGAGCTGGTGGATGTGCGTCACTTTGCCGAGGCGGGCATACTCGATGAAGAGGCCGATGTCGATATCGCCTTTGTCGAGGGCAGTCTGTCGACGCCACAGGATCTGGAACGTATCCAACAGGTCCGTGCGCATGCGAAATATCTGATTACCATCGGTGCCTGTGCCACGGCGGGTGGTTTGCAGGCGCTGCGCAACCTGGCCGATGCCAAGGAATGGGTGGCGGCTGTGTATGCGCAGCCTGAATACATAGCTTCGCTCGACAAGGTGCAGCCGATCCGCGCGGCCGTGCCGGTGGATTTCGAGCTATGGGGCTGTCCGGTCAATGGGCGACAGGTCGTGGCGGCGGTGCGTGCACTGTTGTTCGGGGTTGCACCGATCGATGCCAAGGATAAGGTCTGTATGGAATGTAAGCGCCAACAGGCGGTATGTGTGATGGTGGCGCGAGGCGAAGCCTGCCTTGGCCCGGTTACGCGCACCGGTTGCGGTGCGCTTTGCCCCAGCTTCGGGCGCGCCTGCTACGGTTGTTACGGCGCAGCGGAAAACGCCAATGCGGTATCGCTTGGTATGCGTATGCAAGGTTTAGGGTTGCCGGCGGAACAGATTGCGCAACATTTCGAAACGACCACCAATCAGTCGCCACTGTTCGCTCAGGCGACTGCGCGCTGGCGAGGTCAACATGGTTAAGGTGCTGATGAAGAATCCGTCATTCCGGCGAAGGCCGGAATCCAGGGGTTCAGTCATGGATTCCTGCCTTCGCCGGAATGACGACACGTATATTGTTCTTCGTCCGAAGGATGATTATGTCTGAGGACCGCAAACTAGAAGGCCGTAAAATCCGTATCCGCGTGCCCGTGCTGGCACGGGTGGAGGGCGAGGGCGCTCTGGATCTCAGTATCGAGAACGGTATGTTGAGCGAGCTGCGTCTGGAGATCTACGAACCGCCCCGTTTCTTTGAGCAGTTCCTGATCGGCAATCCGGCACAGGATGTGATTGACCGGGTTGCGCGTATCTGCGGTATCTGTCCGGTGGCCTATCAGATGAGCGCGGTACAGGCACTGGAGGCAATCTACGGCGTCGAGCCTTCGCTCTGGGCACAGGCCATGCGCCGGGTGATGTACTGCGGCGAGTGGTTGCAAAGCCACAGCTTGCATATTCATCTGCTGGCCGCGCCGGATTTCTTTGGCGTGAACAGCGCGGCCGAATTGGCACGCCTGGATGCGCATGCGGTACGCCGCGGGCTGCGCCTGCAGGGTCTGGGTAATGCGTTGATCGCCCTGTTTGGTGGACGTTCCGTGCATCCGGTCGGCGTGCGTGTCGGTGGTTTTCACAGTGCGCCCTCATTGGTTGATGTCAGCGCCGTGACTGAACGATTGAGAGAGGCGCGCACTGAGGCTGACGAGTTGCTGCGTTGGGTCGCTTCCTGGTCGCTACCGGATGACAATCAGGATTTCACCAGCCTCGCCCTGCGCCATCCCGGTGAATATCCCATTCTACGCGGGCGTCTGGTTTCGGATGCCGGACATGACCTACCCATCGACCAGTTCGATACGCATATGCGGGAATTCCAGGCGCCGCATTCCACCGCGCTGCATGCACTGCTCGATGACAAACCCTATCTGGTCGGACCACTGGCGCGACTGAATCTGAATGCCGACTGTCTCCCCGACGAATTGCGAGCCCTGCTTGCCGAAGTTGGATTGGAACTGCCGAGCCGCAATATGTTCCATAGCGCCCTGGCGCGTGCCGCCGAGATATGGCTGGCCGTCAACGAGGCGCTGAGCATTCTGCAGGACTATGCCGTGCCGGATAGTCCCTATGTCGAGCATCAACCCTGCGAGGGCGAGGGCGTCGGCTGCACCGAGGCGCCGCGCGGCGTCCTCTGGCATCGTTATACGACGGATGCCAATGGCAATGTCAAAACCGCACGCATTGTTCCACCCACCAGCCAGAATCAGGCACGCATTGAAGACGATTTGCGCCAGTCGCTGCTACGCCTAGGCCTGGATAAACCCGAGGACGAGCTGCGCTTGCACGGCGAGAAGGTGATCAGAAATTACGACCCCTGTATTTCCTGCGCGACGCATTTCTTGCGATTGCGGGTAGTACGGTCGTAGCTGGGCTTCAAAGGATTCTGACAGTATTGATCACTATTTCGTCAGCGGAAGGGTATCCAATAGCGTCCGGGTCAACTTCTCCAGATCAATCTCCGAGGCGGTATTGATCACTAAAGTATGCTTTCCTTCAGCGCCTGTAATGGGCTCCGCGATAGACAATTGGTGATCCAGAACCGCCAGTGTTGCCTCCGAGGCATCTCGCTCATGTTGATTACGATTCAGGATGCGTTTGCGGAGTACAGCATCCGGTGCCTGCAGGGACAGAATGATGAAGGGCGAGCCGGCGATCTGTGACAATCGCTGAAAGGATGATCTTTGGGTGTGTTTCAAGAAAGTCGCATCGATCAGGACCGGGAAGCCGGCATCGAGCACGGGATAAGCCATGGCATAGAGACGCTGGTAGACCTTCTCGGTGTTTTCCGCGCTGTAGGCACCCTCGGCCACCCCGCTGCGGGTACTGGCCACGGGATCTAAACCCAGCAGTCGTTTGCGTTCCACATCGGAGCGGATGCAAATGGCTCCCAGATTTTCGACCAGTCTGCGCGCTAACCAGCTTTTGCCGCTGCCGGATAATCCCTGTAACAGTATCAAGGGTGGTGGCTCGGGCGCGTAGCTGTAGGTCATGGCGCGATCGAGGTAGTCACTTACTCTAGTGTTCGCCTGATCGCGGAGCGCGGCATCATTACGGTGCTGATGAGCTTCGATGGCGGCCACTTTGGCGCGCACCATGGCGCGGTAGACCAGATAATAGGGGAACAGGGTGAGCGACTGATAGTCGTTGGCATTTTCCAGATAGCGATTCAAAAAACGGCGCGCCAACTTTATATGGCCGCGCTGATCAAGGTCCATGTAAAGAAATGCCACTTCGCTGAGTGGGTCTATCCAGCGTAGATCCTCGGCAAACTCAAGACAGTCAAACATCACGACCTTGCCGTCGATCAGTGCGCAATTGGCCAGGTGCAGGTCCCCGTGGCATTCGCGTATCCGACCTTCATGATGACGTATGGCAAAGTCATCTTGCAGTTCGGTCTGCTTGAGCGTACACCAGGCCTTGAGGGGATTGAGTGCATGCTCGCAATTCGACACATTACTATGCTGATAGATCTGTTCGAAGTTCTGTTCGACCCGCGCGCTGATCGTCGCCGCTGTGCCGTGTATGGAATCACGACCGGCGACAGGCGCCTTGCGATGGAAATCGGCCAGGTCATCCGCCAGCTGATCGATATGCGCGGTGGTGAGTTCGCCACGTTCGCACACCCGATCCAGCCGATTGGCTGGATCGAACTGGCGCATGCGCACGGCATATTCGAGTACCGGCCCTTTGCCATCGATCTGTGGATGATCCGCAGTGCCGGTGATGGTTACGACCGAGTCATAGAGCGAAGGGGCTAACCGCGTATTCAGGCGCAACTCTTCATGGCAATAGAAGCGTCGTTTCTCTAGGGTACTGAAATCGAGAAAGCCCAGGTCGACCGGTTTCTTGAATTTATAGGCATAGTCGCCTGTCAGCAGGACATAAGAGATATGGGTTTCGATTATCTCGAAATCCTTGGTTGGATGATCGTAGCGCGCGGGGTCCTGCATCCGCTCCAGCAGACGCGGCAGCAGAGGAGAGCTATTGCCTGGCGGCGAGGTTGTGTTATTTATTGCTGGCATCTGTACCCTAAGGGTTCGCATCTGCGAAGTCTGTTAAGGAGTCGTGCACAATTACAGGTTCAGGCCATAATAGGCCTGCTCTTAGGGCGGACATTGATGCCGATCAAATTCAGGGCCGATTGATAATTGTCCAGGCGCGATATGTGATGCACAGCATTCTACGGGTGATCTGTCTCGGTTCCTGGCAGGGCAGCGATGCGACTGCGTGGGTGCTGGCTGATGGTCTGGAGGAGCTGGTGGGTGCGGATATCGAGATATATCGCTGTGCATCACCGGCACAAATGCTCGAACTGATCAAGCCGGATGCAGTGGTCTACATCATCGATGCAACGCCTGATCTGCCCTGTGGTCAGATGGCGGAAATCGCCCGAGATGACCTTAGGCATGCGCCACACTGCTCAAGCCATGGTGTGGATCTGCTGGCCGCGCTGAATCTCCTCGATGCACTTGGCGATACGCCGCGTGCGCTGCATATCCTCGCGCTTGGTGTTGGTACGTGCGGAGTGCCGCCCGAGGCGATTGCGGATCAGGTGTTGCCGGAAGTTCTTGAGAGATTCCGTGAGGGTTAAGTCATTCCGGTGAGAACAGTATACATGTCGGGCGCGGCCTTCGGCCTGAATCCGACCTACAGCTGTTCTGAGCAGTTTCGTAGGTCGGATTCAGCGGCGTAGCCGCGCGTCCGACATGTGCAATCCGGCGTCTAGATAGACTCAGGCGGCTTGTCTTTCAGCACCAGTTTCAACAGAGGCGGCGCGATCAATGTCGTGACAATCACCATCAGTACAACGGACGAGAACAGGGCATCGTTGATCACGCCCAGACTCTTGCCGATGGCGGCGAAGATCAGGCCCACTTCACCGCGTGGCAGCATACCGATGCCAACGGCGAGTTTATTGATGCCGCGACCGGCGACGATACCGCAGGCGAGTTTTCCAATCGTCGCCGCAATCAGCAGACCGCCGGCCATCTGAATGATATGCAGATCAAGAAAGGTCTCCAGCTTGACCTGAATCCCCATCAGCACGAAGAAGATCGGTACCAGTATGACTTCAAGTGGCATGATCAGGTCCTTGATGCTGTAACGGTGGGAAGTGTGGTCGCCCCAGTGGCGGAAATAGGCATCATGCAGAATCACGCCAGCGGTGAAGGCGCCGACAATGGTCGCCAGTCCGACCAGATTCGCCATCCAGGCGAGTACCATTACGAACAGGTAGGACACGAACATCTTGGCCTCGACGAGGTCCAAACGTGAGACCAGGCCGATGGCATAGCGCAAAAAATAGGGGCCGAGCCAGAAGGCGCAACCGAGAAAGACAAATGCCAGGACAATGATCTTGACGACATTGCCGAACTCAACGCCACCGGACACGATAATGCCGGAAACGATGGCCAGCATGACCAGGCCGATGATGTCATCCATCACCGCCGCACCGAGAATGACATGCGCCTCATGGGAGCGATCCTGTCCCAGGTCCTTAAGGACGCGCGCGGTGATGCCGACACTGGTTGCGCCCAGGGTGGCGGCGATGAACAGGTCGGCATTCACTGACAGTTCAGGCATGAGCAATCGCGCGGCTTCGAAGCCGAGAACGAATGGCAAAGCGACACCCACAACCGCCACGCGCATGGAGGTGCCGCCTACCGAACGCATTTCCGCCACGCTGGTATCCAGGCCGACGAGGAACAACAGAAAAATTACGCCATACCGGGAGAACACATCGACCGTTTGTGCGACTTGAAGCATTTGCGCGCCATAGGGTCCCTGCAATACATACAATACGCGGGCGGCCGTCTCGCCTTCCAGCACCATGGCGGCCGCTTCCGGTAGTGGGCGACCGTTACTGAAGGCCTGTTCGACAATGTGAAAAATGGCCGAGCCTTCGCGCAATACCATAATCAGATCGAAATGGAAGAAGTAGGCGATATTGCCGAGCAACATGCCCATGATTAATTCGCCGAGTACGGAGGGCTGACCCAATTTGCGCGCGGCAAAACGGCCGAGGATGGCGAAGAATAGAATGCCGGTGACACCCAGTATGACGGGCGCGATGGGGTCCTGATGACCATTACTGGAGGCGAATGCGAGGCCGGGTGCGGTGAGTAGGATAGCTAGCGCAAGACAAATATGTTTAGCTAAATACGGAAGAACACGCTGCCCGTCATTCCGGCGTATGCCGGAATCCAGTGGGTTTAAATTCCTGGATTCCGGCATACGCCGGAATGACGACCAGTTCAGCGTGTCGTATGGCATAGGCGAAAATCCCTCATCAGACTCTGGTCGGACAAGCTATAGGAACCTCTGATTAAGTTGATCAAGCGAGCAGATGCAAGGCGCAGCCGGGTGAAAAAGCGGAGTTTACACGGCGTAAATGAGCATTTTGAGCCCGGTTGCAACACAGCAGCTGCCGCTTCAGCGACTTAATCAGAGATTCCTTAACAGACTCAAGAGCTGCTCACCAAACCGACTATCGATCTCCACACGGGAACGGACCAGCCAATCCTGTGGCCGGGCAAAGCGCCGGCATTTCACAGCATCCTTCTCGGTCATCAACAAAGGACCCTCGGCAAAGGCCAGGTCTTCTGGCTGATAGGCATGGTGATCGGGGAAATGCCGCGCCTCAAGCGTTAATCCCAGACGGCGGAGTTCATCGAAAAAACGCTCCGGCCGGCCGATGCCGGCAATTGCAGAAAGACGCTCGCCGCGAAAGCTTTGCAACGGACGCTGTTCACCCGTGACCAAATTCACGGCGTCTCCTGCCAGTACACGCATGGGGTATTCATTGCGGATAGCAAGCCCATTGCTGACCAGCAGGTCGACGCTGTTAATACGACTGACCGGTTCGCGCAGCGGTCCTGCAGGGAGACATCGGCGGTTACCAAAACGCCGCACACCGTCGATGACGACAATCTCGATATCCCGACCCAGCGCATAATGCTGCAGACCGTCGTCACTGATGATGATGTTGCACTCACTATGTTTCAACAAGGCACGCGCCGCTGCGACACGATCCGGCGCGACTGCCATGGGACAGCCGGTCAACTGAGTGAGCAGTACCGGTTCATCACCCACCACCGTGGGATCGCTGTCGGGTCGTACCTGCTGCGGCCAGTTCTGCGCCTTGCCGCCATAACCGCGCGCAACCAACCCCGGTCGATAACCCTGCTCGCGTAAATACTGTGCCAGCCAGGCAACCAGCGGAGTCTTGCCGGTGCCGCCGACAGTGATATTGCCGACTACAATCACGGGGACGTCGAGTTTGTGGATTTTTTTGAGCCCCAAACGATAGGCTAGGCGGCGAACTGCGACAATGACGCAATAGAGACCTGTCAGTGGTAACAGCAATAACGCCAAGGGGCTGCGGCCATACCAGATGTCATCAAGCTTGGGCATGGGTTATGTAGGGTGCCGGTGAGCGCAGCGAACCGCACCATAGCCGCTCGACACGTCACGCACGGTGCGGTTCGCTGCGCTCACCGGCACCCTACGAAGTTTTGGTGACATCACCGAGTACCCTGTCGCGGAATTGCATCCGGTAAAGTGCGGCGTAGCGACCTTCTTTGGCCAGCAATTCAGTATGCCGCCCCGCCTCGACAATAGCACCGCTCTCGATAACCAGAATCTGATCGGCCTTTTCCACCGTGGACAGGCGATGTGCGATCACCAGCGTTGTGCGTCCCTGCATCAGGGTTTCCAACGCCGTTTGAATGGCGCGCTCGGATTCAGTATCCAACGCAGAGGTCGCTTCATCGAGAATCAGAATCGGCGCGTCTTTCAGCAGCGCGCGCGCAATGGCCAATCGTTGCCGTTGACCACCGGATAACAGCACGCCCTTCTCACCCACCGGCGTATCCAAACCCTGCGGCAGCTTCTGGATAAATTCCTGCGCATGCGCCATCTGTGCGGCACGTTCTATATCGGCGCGGCTGATGTCGGGACGGCCATAGGCGATATTGTTGGCAATGGTATCGTTGAACAACACGACATCCTGACTGACCAGTGCAATCTGTTGACGTAAATCGGCCAAGCGATACTCGCGGATATCGACATCGTCCAACAAGATCGCGCCCTGCTGCACGTCATAGAAGCGCGGCAACAGACTGGCCAACGTGGATTTACCACTGCCGGACGGACCCACCAGAGCGATCATCTGACCAGGTTCCATGCGGAACGACAGCCCTTTGAGCACCGGCGCCTGATCGGGTTTATAGCTGAAACTGATGTCCTTGAATTCGACTGCACCATGGGCGCGCTCCAGACTCAGGGTACCGGTATCTGTTTCGGTCGGCTCATCGAGCATGCGGAATATGCCTTCGGCCGCGGCGATGCCACGTTGCATGGCGGCATTCACGGTGCTGAGGCGCTTCAAGCACGGCATCAGCAACATCATGGCCGCTATGAAGGACACGAATCCGCCGGGGCTGATCTTGTCCATCATGGGATCGAGCGTGGCCAGATAGATCACTCCGGACAATACGCTGGCAGCAAGAAACTGGGTGAACGGTACCGCAGCGGCGCTGGTTGCGATGTGTTTCATCTGCAGGCCGGCATTTTTGCGATTCACGGTATCGAACTGTTGCTGCTCATAGGCCTGCGCGCCAAAGGCCTTGACCACCTTCTGTCCTTCGATGGCCTCGCTGGCAATCTCGGTGACATCGGCCATGGAATCCTGGATGCGTCGGCTGATCTTGCGGTAGCGGCGCGTCACATAGCGCGTCAACACCGCGAGGATTGGACCTACCACCAGAAACAGCAGCGACAGCCAGCCGCTGATGTAAAACATCCAGGCCAGCAGGAACACAACAGTGAGACTGTCACGGATCAGAATAGTGATCGCGTTGGTGCTGGCTTGGGAAACCTGTTCGACGTTGTAGATCAGCTTGGAAACCAGTTGCCCCGTCGCATTGTTATCGTAATAACCGTTCGGCAATTGCAGTAGGCGCGCGAACATCTCGCCGCGCAGGACCTGGATAACATGCCGACCGACCCAGTTCATGCCATAACTGGAAATAAAACCGGTAATGCCGCGTACCAGGAACAGCCCCATCAGCAACAGCGGGATATTGCGAATGGCATCCTTGTCACGGGCAACAAAGCTGTCATCCAGCATGGGTTTCATGAGTGCCGCGAAACCGGTATCGGTCGCCGCATAAACGGCCATGGTCAGGGCGCTGACCAGGAAAATCTTCCAGTGCGGCATGGCATAACCGATCAGCCGTCGGTAGGTCACCCAGCTACTGGGCGGGGCGGCAGGTGCGGATTTCTTGGACGCCATCTATGGCTCGGCGTCGGCGCTGGATTGAGTAGTGGCGAGCGACAGCTGAGTCAACCCAAGCTGTCCGGTGACATCCATGGCGGTGACCACTGACTGGAAAGGACTGCGTGCGTCGGCACGCACAATCACCGGCAGATCGCGGCGTTCACCAATGACCTGGACGATGGCGCGGCGCAACGTATCGGCCGAGGACTTCACCACTTGTTGCTCGTTGATGAAGTAATCGCCATTCAGATTGATCGTGATCTCCAAAACCTTCTCGGGTGCCGGCGTCGGCTCGCTGGAGGCCTCGGGTAGATCCACCTGCAACTGCGCCTCGCGCTCGAAGGTGGTGGTGATCATGAAGAAGATCAGCAGCAACAGCACAACGTCGATCAACGAAGTGATATTCACCTCGGGGTCTTCACGGCGACGTTGCCGCAGATTCACGCGATCTCCTCGCTGTTGACGTCCTGCTCGCGCTCACCGTGGATCACCTCGACCATCTTGGTGGCCTCCTGCTCCATGCGGATCACCAACAGTTCAACCTTGCCGCGGAAATAGCGATACACGATCAGGGTGGGAATGGCGACCGCCAGACCCGCCGCCGTGGTGATCAGCGCCTTGGAGATACCGCCGGAGAGTGCACCGGGATTGGCGGCGCCCTGCACCGTCAGGATATTGAACATCTCGATCATGCCGACCACCGTGCCCTGCAGACCCAGCAGCGGTGAGATCGCCGCAATGGTGCCTAGCGTATTCAGATAGCGTTCGAGTTCCAGCACCACATGTCGGCCGGCATCCTGGATGGCCTCTTTCATGATGTCGCGGTCGTGATGGATATTGACCAGACCGGCAGCCAGAATGCGTCCCAGTGGCGACCCCGAGCGCAGCGCATGCAGGCGTGTGGCATCGAGCTGGTGATTGCGTACCCAGTTCCAGACCTGCGCGACCAGATGTTTTGGCAGCACCCGCTTGGCACGCAGCATCCAGAAGCGTTCGACCGTGATCGCCATAGCGATCACCGAGCAGGCCATGATGGGCAGCATCAACCAACCGCCGGCTTGTAAGAGTTCGAGCACAGTATCGTCCTTGTCGCGAAGGGTCTGATTGCCTCCAATGGTCGCCTATCATACGGTTTTCACTGGGCTGGCGGAACCGCTGTGGGCAAATCCCAGTAGCGTCGGGCCACAACCCTCTGCAGCACCGGCTGAGCAAGTTTTCCCGCGCCCAGCTGGAACCGGATGGCGCCCGTTTCCGAACTGATCAGCAACTGGCTGCCCTGATCCCGATAGCGTGCCATGACATCGGGTCGTGGGAACCGATAGCGATTGCGGTAACCCGCCGCGAACAGGGCCCAGCGTGGCGCCACGCTGCTCACGAAGTCCGGCGTCGAGGAGGTGCGGCTGCCATGATGCGGCACCACCAGGATATCGCTGCGCACTTCGGAACCGACCCTTTCCAGCACGGCACGCTCCCCGGCTGCCTCGATATCACCCGCCAGCAGCAGGCGTTCACCCTTGGCTTCGATCTGCAGCACGCAGGAGGCATCATTGCCGCTGATCAATTCGTCGATATCCGGATGCAGAATACTGAAACGCACGCCATCCCAGGTCCACTGCTGACCGGCGCGACAGCTTTCGACATAACGCCAGTCGATCAATGCCGGCACACTGGTCAGTACGCGATAGGTCGGTAATCGCGTCGTCAACGATTGGGCGCCTCCGCGATGATCATTATCACCATGACTGATAATGAGCGCATCGATCTGCCGCACACCCACGGCAGATAAATAGGGCGCCACCACCGCACTGCCCGTATCGAAGTCCGCACTGAACTTCGGTCCCGTGTCATATACCAGGCTGTGTTGTGCCGTCTGTACCACCGCAGCCAGTCCCTGCCCCACATCCAGCAACGTGAACCAGGCCTGCCCCGGTTCCGGTCGCGGCGGCGTCCAGGCGACCAGAGGCAACAACAGCAACACACCCAGCCAACGCTGTGGCATGCCTCGCGGCAACAGCAACAGAGCAACGCCCAGGAGTGCCGCCAACGTTAATACGGGAGAAACCGTCGGCATGCTGATCAGATTTCCCGGCAAGCCAGCCAAACGCTGTAATACGACCTCGAGTAATGCAGTGGCCCAGCCCGCCAGGATAAACAGGATCTGCGCGAGACTCGGAAGCGGAAACAAACAGATCAGGCCGGCAAACAACAAGGGCACCAGTACCAGACTGGTCCAGGGTACGGCAAAAAGATTGGCGAGCGGTGAAACCCAGCCTTGCTGGCCGAAGAACAACAGCGTCAATGGCAACATCCCCAGGCTAAGCCAGAGCTGTAATCGCACCAGCTGGGTTATGCGGTGGGTGACGCCCCTTTGTTTACGCTGCTGAGTGAGGCCGGCAAAAATTATCGAGACCGCCGCAAAGGACAGCCAGAAACCCGGACTGACCACGGCGAAGGGATCGGTCACCGTCACCACGGCCAGCGCCAGCGCTAAGGTGTTCGCGGGTCTCGTGGGACGTCGCAGCAGCACGCAGCTCAGTACGACCAGACACATGATCCAGGCACGCCGCGTCGGAATACCGAAGCCAGCCAATACGGCATACAGCGTCGCGACCAATATCGCCAGGATAGCCGCGGCCTGTGGCGCGGCCAGTCTGGATGTCAGCCACTGACTACGGGACCACAACCCGCGTCCGCAGACAAAACCCAGGCCCGCGACCAGACCGATATGCAAACCGGAGATGGCAATCAGATGACTGGTCCCGGTCGCGCGCAGGACATCCCACTGCGTCGCCGTGATACCTGCACGCTCACCGAGTGAGAGCGCATACAGAATGCCACGTTGTGGAATCTCTGCCAGCCAGGGTTGCAGCTGCTGCGCAACCCTGGCGCGCAGACGCAAGCCATTCGTGATCTCATCAGCAGAACTATGCGGCACCGATCCGGTTCGCACATAGCCGGTTGCATTGACCCCATTTTGAAACAACCAGCCGACATAATCGAAACCGCCGGGATTGTTGAATCCCTGGCGACGTTTGAGACGGACATGCAAGCGCCAGCCTTGCCCGGCATGAAGTTCCGGCGCATCAAACCAACTCAAGCGCAGCCGGCGGTTGAACGCTATTTCCGTGTCGCCCGATTGGTATGCAGTGGACGTAAACAGGAACCGGGTGGCACGCCCCTCCCGTTCAGGTAAAGAAGAGATAGCGCCTTGGAGCACCAAGTCCTGTCCTTCCAAGGCCCTCGGCAGGTCCTCGGCCAGACGTTGTTCCGCACAGAACCAGGCCCAGATGAAGCTGGCAATACACCAGGCCAACACACGGCTGCGGGGAAACCAGGCCAATGCCAGCGCGGTGGGTACGAGAAACAAGAGTACGGTTACAGCAGGTAGAGCCGGCAGCAGCTGCAAACACAGGCTACCGACCAAGATCGCCAATGCAATAGGGATCATGTTCATCCTTGAACGTTTGATAGATAATACGCCACCAGCATCCGAGCCGGTGGCACAGCCGCGAGAAGATCCTGTTACGGCCTATGCCCAGACGTATTATAAAACGCTTTCTACCCGATCACGGCAAGCTGCGTGAACATCCGCATCTGCGCCGCTTTGGCGCGCGCCTGCAGGATGGCAACCTCTGGCATCTGAATCGGCGTTCCGTATCGGGCGCGGTCGCCGTCGGATTGTTCTGCGCCTTGCTCCCGCTGCCCTTTCAAATGATTATCGCGGCGGGATTCGCCATCTGGTGGCGGGTGAATCTGCCGATCTCGGTGGCACTGGTATGGCTGACCAATCCGCTGACCATGCCGCCGGTCTGGTATGCCACCTACCGCCTTGGCGCACTGATGTTGAATCTGCCGCCGCGCGAGCTTAATTTCGAACTGTCGGTGCACAGCATGATTCTTAACATGCAGGGTGTCTGGAAACCCTTATTACTCGGCAGCGTGGTCAGCGGTGTGGTATTGGCGATTGTGGGATTTCTGTTGGTTCGGCTGGCCTGGCGCATCAGCATCATCAGCCAACGTCGCGCAACGCTGAGCCGTATCAAGGCGCGTCTTGCCAAGAAGCAGCATACAGAGTGAAGCCGAGGTTGGTGCGCTGAACAGGGCGCACCGCATAAAAGATTTAGGGAACCTCTGAATATTTCGTCATTCCGGCGCATGCCGGAATCCATGTGTTTCAAGGCACTAGATTCCGGCATGCGCCGGAATGACGGCTTAGGAATTGTTCAGAGATTCCTTAATATCTAACGCGCATGCAATTGCCCATCGCGTAATTCCAACACCCGATCCATGCGCCCGGCCAGTTCCGGGTCGTGCGTGACAATCACAAAGCTGGTACCCAAGGCGCCATTCAGCTCCAACATCAGCTCATAGACCGAATGGGCCGTGCGCCGATCCAGATTACCGGTGGGCTCATCCGCCAGTACACAGCGTGGCTCCGTGACCAAGGCGCGCGCGACCGCGGCACGCTGACGTTCACCACCGGAGAGTTCACCGGGCTTGTGGTGCAGGCGCTCACCTAAACCGACCCGCTGCAGCATGTGCTGCGCACGGCTGCGCGCTCTGATCACGGCTTCGCCGCGAATCAGCAACGGCATGGCGACATTCTCGAGCGCGGTGAATTCCGGCAGCAGATGGTGGAACTGGTAAACAAAGCCCAGGGATTGGTTACGCACATGACCGCGCGCGGCATCATTGAGCCGCGCCATGTCCTGTCCCGCCACCTGGATGCTGCCGGCACTGGGTTGATCCAACCCCCCCAGCAGATGCAATAAGGTGCTTTTGCCACTGCCGGAACTGCCGATGATGGCGATGCGCTCGCCGGAGGCCACCTGTAAATCGACGCCGCGCAACACGTCGACGCGCAGACCGCCTTCGGCAAAGGTCTTGCTCAGGCCGGCGCAGGACAACACGGGGATAGTTGTATTTGGCATCGGCTCATTCATAACGCAGCGCCTCGGCCGGTTGGGTACGCGAGGCACGCCAGGCGGGATAAAGGGTTGCGATCATGCTCAGCAAAAAGGCCACGCCGGTGATACGCCACACATCCAGCCAGTTCAGTTGCGACGGCAGCTTGCTGATGTAATAGACATCCGGCGACAGGAAGTGCACCCCAAACAATTGTTCGATGGCCGGCACAATGGTTTCGACATTCAGCGCGAGCGCCACGCCGCCAATCAGCCCCAGGAGCGTCCCGAAGGCACCGATAATGGTGCCCTGCACAATGAAAATGGCCATGATCGAACCCGGCGTTGTACCCAGCGTGCGCAGGATCGCGATATCGGCCTGTTTATCGGTGACCACCATCACCAGGGTCGAGACGATATTGAACGCGGCTACGGCGACGATCAGTGCCAGGATGACGAACATCACCCGCTTCTCGGTCTGCACCGCGCGGAAGAAATTCGCATGCTGTCGGGTCCAGTCGGTGATCCGGGTTTCGACCGGCAGTTGCGTTCCGAGTTCCTGGGTAACCTGCTGCACAGTGAACATGTCCTTCAACTTCAGGCGCACACCACTGACCCGGTTATCGAGTTGAAACAGCTTGGCGGCGTCATCGATATGCACCAATGCCACGCCGCGGTCGTATTCGAACATGCCGACTTCGAACAGACCGACCACGGTGAAACGGCGCAACCGCGGCATGGTACCGATGGGCGTGATATTCGCCTGCGGACTGACCACGGTAATCTTGTCACCGACCTGGGCACCGATCAGTAGCGCCAGTTCGCTGCCAAGGACAATGCCGTATTCACCCGGCTTGAGATCGGTGAGCTGCCCGGCCTTCATATGCTCGCCGACGTCGGACACGGCCGGTTCCGTGCTGGGCAGGATACCGCGCAGAATCGCACCGCTGACCCGACTGCCCTGGGTAAGCATGGTCTCGGCTTCTATATAGGGTGCCGTGCCGACGACTTCAGCGTTTTTATCGGCGATGGCCGCAATCTGCTCCCAGTTCGCCAGGCCATCCGCATAACCCATGATTTGCGCGTGCGCCGCCATACCCAGGATACGGGTACGCAATTCCTGCTCGAAACCATTCATGACCGACAGCACAGTGATCAGTGCCGTCACACCCAGCGCGATGCCGAGCATCGAGATCGCCGAAATGAAGGAGATGAAATGGTTACGCCGCTTGGCGCGGGTATAGCGCAGGCCGATGTAGAGTTCGTAGGGGCGGAACATGGGGCGGCATTAAACCACAAAGCACCCTTGTGCGTAATGCCTGATGTGGCGTCATTCCGTCATAGACCGAAATGACGCACCGGTGAGCGTTCTTTATCCTATAAACCGCATTTGCCACGGAATCACTCGGAAAAACACGGACAAGATCATAAGCTTCACGCCAGCACATCCATCACTCGCGAGGTGGTGAATAGTCACTCCAGGAATGTCCTGTGTTTCAGCGTCTTCCGTGTGTTTCCGTGGCTGAAATGATTTTTTTAGGTTTATTTCAGTTTCGGATATCAGTGGCGTGAGGGCTTAGTTGACCAACCAGACGGTGGCTCTGGGTAGCTCAACGGCGTTGGCCGCATCCACGGCCGACTGTTTACCCGATTGACGGACTTCCATGAGATCGGCGGGCAGACCGCGGCGGACCAGATATCCTTTGATTTCACGGGCCCGTCGTTGCGCCAGACTCACACCGACATCCGCGGATTCCTTGGAATCGGTGTAGCCAGTGATGAGAATCCTGCTGCGGGATTTACTGACTCGGTAATCGCGCGCCCGATCACCCAGAATCGCACGCGCGGCATCACCCAGCTCATAGCTGTCGGCACTGAAGGGAATCTTGAATTCGGCCACAACCTTGCCGGTCCGCTTCTCGCCTTTATCAGCCAATTTGATCAGCCCGGCAACACAGGTCCGGAACGCTTTCATCTGCCCATGAAAACGTACCGCGGAGAGACCAACCGTGATGGCCGTCAGATCCTCCGGCCCGTTACTGAAAACAAACTCCGCCGAAAGCCCCTTCTCCAGTTCCTGATAAAGGCGCAATGAGGCCTCCGGCGAAAGTTCGAGCGTGCTGTTCTCTTTTATCAACTGTTGATGGCCCAGTTCCTGGGGTTCAAGATCATGCTTCCAGGGCAATGGCATGACTCGCCACAGTACCTGCTTATCCAAGCGTGATTCCTGCGGGACAGCCAGCGTGAAAGTCAGTGGTTTACTGCCGGGCTGGATAAATCGCGCCTCGCCCAGCTTTGGCACTGTATGACTCAGGACGCATTGATCCTTGACCGTTGCCAGCGTCCAGGTGGTCTCCGCCAATGTGGCTTGATAGCGCCCATCGCCCGCTCCTGCCGCCAGGCAAGGCAGCAGTAGACAGACGGCCATCAGGGAAAAGTAGGCATGCTTGAGACTCATGTCTCTGTGTCGACGCGGAGGCGCCAGACTTGATGCCGGATCGAGCCAATGACCCTGGGCCGGGCTAAGTCTCAATGGGGCATTTAGCCCCTTGTTCCAGGATGTTATAGTGACCCGGGCGATCCATTACAGAGGGGCGGGTTATGCCATTGAAGGACATTTTTTTCACCACGCTGATCCTATGCGGAACGGCTGCCGCTGCTCAGGCCGACACCCTGGTGATTCAGGCGGTGGATCAGACCGCCAGCATCGCGCGACCGGACAGGGGCCAGTCCATGGCCAGTGTTGAATCTCAATTTGGTAAACCCGAGAGCATTTCCCCGACCGTGGGCCAGCCACCCATTACCCGCTGGGTCTACCCCGGCTTCACGGTATATTTCGAGGATCAAACGGTCATACGCGCCGTCGCCAATCGCGAACCTAAGGCTCCATAGCCATACCCCGCCGTATCCCGCACTCTGGCCGGTGCGCACAATGAAGTATTGATCCATGCCCAAGATTATCTTCCCCGCCGAATGGGCCGCGCAGGACGCGGTCCAACTGACCTGGCCGAATGACCGCGGCGATTGGGCGCCCTACCTGGCCGAGGTCGAACCGGTGTTCATCGACATCGCCCGCGAGGTAGCTCTTCGCGAACGCGTGATTATCAGTTGCTATGACGACGCACATTGCCAGGCCGTGACCGATCGACTGATGGCAGCTGGGGTTAATCTCGGCAATGTGCAGCTGTATGCCATCCCCTCCAACGACACATGGGCGCGCGATCACGGTCCGATCAGCGTGTATGCGGATCAGCAACCACAGTTGTTGGATTTCATCTTCAACGGCTGGGGTGGCAAATACGCGGCTGAGTTGGACACCCGGATCACCGAGAAACTGGTCGCCAACGGTGCCTTCGCGGCCAAACACCAGCCCGTGAATCTGGTACTGGAAGGTGGCGGCATCGAGACCGACGGCGAAGGCACGCTACTGACCACGACCAGTTGTCTGCTCGCCCCGACCCGCAATCCACAATTCAACCAGACACAACTCGAAGCACGTCTCGGCGAGCTATTGGGTGTGGACCGTTTTCTCTGGCTGCATAACGGTCATCTGGAAGGTGACGACACTGATGGGCATATCGATACCCTGGCGCGCTTCTGTTCGCCCGACACCATCGCCTATCAAGGCTGCAACGACCCGCAGGACGAGCATTATCCGGTGCTGGACGCCATGGCCACGGAATTGCGCGCCTTGCGCACCCGTGCGGGCAAAGCCTATCGTTTGATCGAACTTCCCTGGCCACAACCTAAACGCAATGAAGACGGAAAGCGCCTGCCCGGAACCTATGCAAATTTCCTGATCATCAATGGCGCGGTGCTGGTGCCAACCTACAGGGACCCCGCGGATACCGCTGCACTAGCTGCCCTGCGTACTTGTTTCCCGGATCGGGACATCGTCGGCATAGACTGCAGTGCACTGATCCTGCAGTTCGGCAGTCTGCACTGTGTCACCATGCAATTGCCGTGCGGCGTGCTTGCGCCCGTGTCGAACTGATTTTCGTTTATGGGCGATCCGTCCTAGAATCTCTACCACTTCACCTAAGAGTGTCAGGCTGCCATGAGCAAAACCTTGAGCGTAGGACTCGTACAGGAAACCTGTAGCGACAATCGCGACGCCAATCTCGCGAAGATGTTGGCTGGCGTACGCGCCGCCGCACAACGCGGCGCCAAACTGATCCTGCTGCAGGAACTGCACAACAGCCTGTATTTCTGTCAGACCGAAGACACCACGCAGTTCGACCTCGCGGAATCGATTCCCGGTCCGAGTACCGAGGCGCTGGGCAAACTGGCCAAGGAACTCGGCGTGGTGATTGTCGCCTCGCTGTTTGAACGGCGTGCCGCCGGTTTGTATCACAACACCGCCGTGGTCATCGAAGCCGACGGCAACATTGCCGGTAAGTATCGCAAGATGCATATCCCGGACGATCCCGGCTATTACGAGAAATTCTATTTCACGCCCGGTGATCTGGGTTTTGAACCGATCCAGACCTCGGTAGGTAAACTCGGTGTCATGGTGTGCTGGGATCAATGGTATCCGGAAGGCGCGCGCATGATGGCCCTGGCCGGTGCCGACATGCTGCTCTACCCCACCGCCATCGGCTGGGACCCGCGCGACGAGGCCGCTGAACAATCACGTCAGCGCGACGCCTGGATTACGATTCAGCGTGCGCATGCCGTTGCGAATGGATTACCGGTGCTGGTCTGCAATCGCACCGGACTCGAAACCGATCCCAGCGGCCAGTCTGTTGGCAGCCAGTTCTGGGGTTCGAGTTTTGTGGCCGGTCCGCAAGGTGAATTCTTGGCGAGCGCCGCGACCGACACGCCAGAAGTACTTGTAGTGGATATCGACCTCAGTCGCAGCGAAGAAGTCCGCCGTATCTGGCCTTATCTGCGCGACCGGCGTATCGATGCCTATGGTGATCTGCTGAAACGTTATCGGGATTGATAAAAGGCTAATCCACAAAGGACCTTACTGACACTAAAGACAGCCGGCTTGTCAAACAGTGTTTGTAAAATACTCTTTGTCAGCAGCCAGGAGCAGACATAAAGTAGCCCTGCACCGCAGGACTTTTCTGTTTAGATCACTTACTTGTATTGCATTCGTAAACCGCATAGGTACGTCCCGACAAATTATCCGCCTAAAATAACGGGGGCGTTTTTATAGAACAGACATTCAAGCAAAGCCCCATATCAGGGATAGATTTAACGGGCCGCCCTGCCAGCGTACGCTTTCTTTCACGCTGAATTCCTTATCCGTACAGTTACGGCGAAACGGGCGCGCATAGGCGCCACCGCGCGGGCTAATGAGGGTGCTGACAATGGGCTGTATTCCATTTTCGCCGCGTTGTACCACCACACCGACCTCGCCACTGATCAGCCGCACAAAGGTGCCGGGAGGGAATACACCCAATTCCTTGACCAAGGCCACGCAAATCGTTTCGCTGAAATCTTGTCCTCGCTGCATGAACAACGTACGCAGCTGTTCATGTGGCGGTAGCGGATCACGATCGGCTCGCGCCGAGAGCATCGCGCAATACTGATCGGCCAGCGAGAGGGTCTGGGCGGCATCGAGGATTTGGTCGCCCTTTAGATGTGCTGGATAACCGCTGCCATCAGGGCGCTCATGATGCTGGCGAACAATGTTCAGCCAGAGCTCGTTGCGGATGCCGGCATTCATCAACAATTCCGAGGAGCGCAGTGTATGCAACCTGATCTCTTCGCGTTGTGCATCAGTCGGTGGACTCGACTGTTTGTACAGTTGATCCTGAAGTTCGCGCATCCCCACATTGGCCGTGAGTGCCGCGGCGACCAGCGCCTCCGTAGACGGCTCGTCCAGTGCCAGGCGTTTACCGATCAGCGTGACTAGACATGCTTGGTGAATGGGGTGACACAGCGTGTAAGTGGTTTCGTGGCAGAGATGCAGCGCCCCAATGGCAGCATCAGGCATCTCAGTACAGATGCCGAGGATATCGCGTACCAGCCGCAAGATGCGCTCTTCGACCTGAGGGCTGCCACTTTCGAGTCCTTGAAATACCTGATCCAGGCGCTGGCTGGCGGCGCGGATAATCTCGAACGGATTAATCTTCTCAACCGGCAGCGGGGTATTGTCTTTTTGGGCTTCCAGCTCTTTGGCCGTCAGATTACGGTACATGCCACGTTCTAACAGCAGATCGAGTTGCCGCTGTGAGCTGATCACGTAGCCCTCACGCAGCAGTAGTTTGTTGGCGTTGTCATAAACCGGCCAAGCCAATGCCTGACCGACTTGTATCTCGCCGTCACGCAATCGTACCGAATTGTTTTCGACCGTCATGTCATCTGCGATTTAGATCATGAATATCCTTACTATTCGGAAAATAATAAAAATACTTTAATTTACAGATGGATATGATATTATTTGTAGCGATTTTAGCGACATTCAGAGTTCGACTAAAAATCAGGGGCGGATCGGTATCTAAGGTGTCGGTGTACTTGAACTCCGTACCCGCTCCCTACGATTGCGGGATTTATAGTGCCGATCAAAGCACTGTCGTAAGAGTCCGCGTATCGCCGGCAGCAGTACATCAGCACTCACTAATGTATCTGCTGTCTGACGGCCACTTCCCCTTAATCTGACTTCAAAGCTTGAATGAACCGGACACTGACTGTCAGATTACGTCTGGAATACTGCAGTTGAACAAAGTGAATCTCGGGCTACTAACCTACATTACCAATCGTTCAGCTGCCACCTTGACCACCTCGACAATCGCCGCGCAAAGCCGCGCCAAATCATCCGCGTTGATGATATAGGGCGGCATGACATATACCAGATTGCGGAACGGCCGTACCCACACACCACGTTGTACGAATTGTTCCGGCATCCAGTGCATATCGACGGGATGTTCCAGTTCGACCACGCCGATTGCGCCGAGTACACGCACCTCGCGCACGCCGGGAAATTCACGGCAGGGTGCTAGTCCCTGCTCCAAGCCCGTTTCGATGTCGCTGATGTGTTTCTGCCAATCGCTCTGCAGCAATAAGTCGATATTGGCATTGGCCACCGCGCAGGCCAGCGGATTGGCCATGAAGGTCGGGCCGTGCATGAACACACCGGGATCACTTGCCGAAATGCCGTGCGCTATGCGTGAAGTCGTTAATGTAGCAGCCAGTGTCATATAGCCGCCCGTCAGCGCCTTGCCGAGACAAAGAATGTCCGGGGCAATATCGGCATGTTCGCAGGCAAACATCCGCCCGGTCCGCCCGAAGCCGGTGGCGATCTCATCGGCGATCAATAACACATCGTGCTCGTCGCAGAGTTCACGAACCCGTCGCAGATACTGTGGACAGTAAAACCGCATGCCGCCGGCGCCCTGCACAATGGGCTCAAGAATCACGGCGGCAATCTCATGGGCCTGGCTGCGTAAAAACTGCTGCAGCTCTGCTATCTCGATTTCCGACCAATCTTCATCGCGACGACATTGGGGGGCGCGTGTGAAAATGTGCTTAGGTAACACACCACTGAACAACTCGTGCATGCCACCCACCGGGTCGCAGACACTCATGGCGGCGAAGGTGTCGCCGTGATAACCGTTACGGATGGTCAGCAGTTTGCTGCGCTCTGTCTCCCCTTGCGCATACCAATATTGAATCGCCATTTTGATGGCAACCTCGACGGCCACAGAACCGGAATCGGCAAAGAAAACATGCTGCAAGGGCGCCGGCGTGAGATCGATCAGATGTGCTGCCAGCCGGACGGCGGGCTTGTGAGTGAGCCCGCCGAACATGACATGCGCCATGTCGTCGAGCTGATGGCGTAGCGCCGCATTCAACACCGGGTGGTTGTAACCGTGGATGGCGGACCACCAGCTGGACATGCCATCGATCAGCTCCCGGCCATTCTCCAGCAGGATCCGTACGCCCTGTGCTGACCGCACCGGATAGGCGGTGATCGGTGCGGTCATGGAGCTGTACGGGTGCCAGACATGCTCACGATCGAAGCGCAGCCAGTCGCGCTCAAAAGATGCTTGTGTGGATTCTTGATCGGATGGCATTGCAACCTGTTCCCAGTCAGTTATGGTATGAGCACATTGCCCGGGGCATTGTAGCGCAACCGCCTGTTCACCGGCGCAAATCACAGTCAACCGAACGGATGCAGCCATGATACTCATACTCGAACCCAATACCGATCACCAGGGCCATGCCTATCGTCAACTGATGGACTATCTGGCGAAACTCCCGAATATCAAAACCCGCGTGCATCAGGAGGTCGGCACCCAGCAGATCTTGACCGAGATCTATCTGGTCGGCGATACCGCCGCGTTGTCAGTGGAAGACATGCAAAGCCTGCCCACCGTCGAACGCGTGGTCAGAGTGTCGCAGGAGTACCGCATCCTGGGCCGGCATCGTGATGCGACACGCGGGACTGCGTTCGAGTACAACGGCGTCACTTTCAGCCAGGATCATCTGCATGTCTTCGCCGGGCTCTGTGCGGTGGACAATCCCGAACATGTGGAAATGATGCTGCAGGCACTGCAGGACAATGGCCAAGTCTGCACGCGCATGGGCGCCTATAAACCTCGCACCAGTCCCTATGCCTTTCAAGGTCACGGAAAGAATTGCCTACCCTATGTCTTCGAGCTGGCCGGCAAATACGGCATCAAGGTCGTCGCCATGGAAATCACGCACGAAAACCATGTGCAGGAAATCCGTGCTGCCTTGGAACAGACCGGACACCCCACGGGCGTCATGCTGCAGATCGGCACCCGCAACACACAGAATTTCGAATTGCTCAAGGCCGTTGGGCGTCAGCAGGATATGCCCGTGCTGCTCAAGCGCGGTTTCGGTATCACGCTGGAAGAATCATTGAATGCCGCGGAATATCTGGCCAGCGAGGGTAATCGCAAGGTGATCTTCGGGCTGCGCGGCATGAAGTCCAACATGGGTGATCCGCACCGCAATTTCGTCGACTTCGCGCATGTGCCCGTGGTCAAGCGACTCACGCGTATGCCTGTATGCATCGATCCCTCGCATTCCGTGGGCACTCGTGATCGCGCACCGGATAATATTCTGGATGTCATGCATGTGACCGCACAGGGCGTCATCGCCGGCGCGAATATGATTCTGGTGGATTTCCATCCCGCACCGGAAAAGGCGCTGGTCGATGGACCACAGGCGCTACGTCTATCCGAGTTGGCACTGTTTCTGCAGGACGTCGCTATAGCACGCAACGCTTATGAGCAGCGACGGGCGTTGGCGCTCGAGGCAATGCAAAAGAATAATTCTTAGACTAGATTTAACTGGCAGAGAGGAGATTATGACATATAAGGTTTTTATAGCCGGAATGCTGTTTTTATCCGCACAGACACTCTCCGCGGCGGATGCCGTCTCTGATGCAGACAATCAGTCAACTCAGCCATCAACTGAACAAAGCGGTGACAAACCCACCCAACCAAAAGACACGCAATCATCCGATAAGACTCCGGAAAGCACAGACAAAAAACCAGCGGCAGGAGAAAGTGAGCCGGATTGCGAATGAATGACCTATGACTTTTATCAAGTCACAGGGATACAGAACTACCAACAACACCGAGGAGCACGAATATGAGAACAACCTTCCTGATGTCTGTCTTAGCTATAGCCCTGACCATCGCGGCCCCCACGCAGGCTGCTGATGAGCCCAAAGTCAAAATCACACCGGACATGGCTTCCGTGGAAGTTATCCATGATGGCCAGAAGACAACTATTTCACGCAATCAGGATGAGAAAAACACCGTCAAAGCGGATTTCGCCAAGACCTCGCGCGACTGTCCACCGTTCTGTATCCAGCCTGGCACATTGGCACCCGGCGTCGAAACCATCGGTGAATTGGAGGTGCTCGATTATCTGAAACAGATCGCTGCCGGTAATGACAAGATCATGGTGATTGATTCACGGACACCGGACTGGGTCGCAAAAGGCACTATTCCAGGCTCCGTGAACATCCCCTGGGATCAGCTCAATGCCGCGAAATCCGACCCGTTCACCATCGCCGACATCCTGGAAAAACGCCTCGGGGCGCGCAATCAGGAAGGCTTGTGGGACTTCAGTGGCGCCAAAACACTGGTATTGTTCTGCAATGGCATGTGGTGCGGGCAATCACCAACCAACATCAAAACCTTACTGAAATATGGTTACCCGGCTGACAAGATCAAATGGTATCGCGGCGGTATGCAGGATTGGGAGATCCTGGGCATGACCACAGTGATCCCCAAGAAGCCGTAACAACCCGTAGTATCCCGACTTCCAGGGCGGCTTCGGCCGCCTTTTTTATGTGATCCTGAAAAAAATCATTTCAGCCACGGAAGACACTGAGCCATGCATTCCTGGAGGGTCTATTCACCAGCCTGTGGGTGATGGTGGTGCCAGCGTGAAGCTTATGAACTTGTCCAGTTTTTTTCGTGTGATTGCGTGGCAAATGCGGTTTATAGGTTGATGATTTCCACGCCAACTTCTGCCATGTCATGTCATCTGTCAGGTCTTGTCAGACCCTGCTGTCACGGATTGGACCTGCAGCCTGGCAATCAACCGGTACAGCGTACGTTCACTGATGCCCAGCAGTTTGGCCGCATGAGCCCGGTGTCCCTGGGCCTGCTCCAGTGCCCGCACGATCTGATCATTGTCCAACCGGCCACTGCGTCGTTCGGCGAACGTTGATGTGCCGGATTGGCCTGCCTGGGAAGGCGCTGCCTTTTTGTGCTCGAAAGAGAAATGCCGCGGCGCGAGTGCATCGCCTCCGGCGAGAATTGTGGCACGCTCAACAATATTGCGCAGTTCACGCACATTCCCCGGATAATCGTAACTCAACAGCGTTTCAATAACTTCGGGGGCTAGCGGTATATGTCGCTTACCATTATCGATACGGGCCAGGAAATATTCAGCCAGCATGGGCACATCGTCTTTCCGCTCGCGTAAAGCAGGCACCTCGACAGGAAAGGCGGACAGGCGGTAGTAGAGATCCTGCCGGAACGTCCCTTGCGCAACCATCTCCTTAATATCGCGGTTGGTCGCAGCGATAATGCGCGCAGAAACATTTATGTAGTCTGTCCCGCCTATACGACGAATGGTCCCGGTCTCGAGGGCACGCAATAATTTGGTCTGCAAGGACATCGGCAGTTCACCGATCTCGTCGATAAACAATGTCCCGCCCTGTGCTGCCTCGAATAAACCTTTCTTGCGTTGAATTGCACCGGTGAAGGAGCCCTTCTCATGACCGAACAGTTCGCTTTCGATCAGACTTTCGCCTAACGCACCGCAATCTATGACCACAAAAGGACGCTTGTTGCATTGTGAATACCGGTGCAGATATTTCGCGACTTGCTCCTTGCCAACCCCGCTTTCACCGAGCAACAGCACCGTTGTCTGGGTGGGCGCAACGCGCTGCAACAGGCTCAGCATGCGTAGCAACCGCATGGAACGTCCGATCAAAAGATCATCGCCGTCGCCTTCCGGTGGCGTCACGGGGAAAATCGTTTCACCGATATAGCGCACTTCTCCGTTTTCCAGCAGCGGACTGGCATGCAGCTGCACATATTCCTCCTGCCCATCGGAATGAAAATGCACATGCATCACCTGAGTTGCCTGCTTGCTGATCAGTATCTCGTCCAACGGGCAATGCTCGCCATTCTGGCTGCAGGGGACGTCGGAGTGATGCGAGACTTCATGGCAACGACGGCCCACGACATCTTCAGGATGCATTCCATAACGCTCCCGGTAATTCCGATTGGCAGCGACAATGCGGTAATTGCGATCGATCACGACAAAGGGATCGGGAATGATATCGATGATTTGTTCGCAGCTGGGCTTGCTGTGATCGGCCATGACAACCTCGCCTGACGTCCGCCGTTGGACATGCCGAGGGTGTCATGGCATTTCCATGTTGTCAACGCGCCATATCCCAAGCACGACGGTTATTTAATCTATAATTATCGCCACATCAACATGGAGGATTCGCTCATGTTCCTATCCTTGATTTTCAGTGGGTTCATGTTGGTTCTCACGGCAACGCCCGCTATGGCGGAAACGCCATCCGAACAGCATGCATCGTTTGAAGCCACGCCCTATTCCGAACAAAAAGTTGTCTTCGACTTTTATTTCGATGACCCGGAAAAGATTCATGCGGCGTTGTATTGGATACGTTCACTCATGAATCCGTTGATGGAAGCGCCGTACGAGATTGCACCGGAGTTTCTCGATCTTATAGTCATCATCCACGGCACCGAAATCGTCACTCTGGCCCGGAAGAACTATGAGAAGTACCAAGACGCCGTCGAGCGCATGCGCTATTACGCGCAACTGGGCGTGCGTTTCAGGATCTGTGGCATTGCGGCAGCTGATTATGGTTATCAGGTGAAAGATTTTTATGAATTTGTGCAGGTGGTTCCGTCCGCGATTCCGGAACTGGCGCATTGGCAATTGCAGGGTTACGCGCTGATCACGCCGCAGCTGATGTTGAAAACACGGAGTATCGAGGAGATTCGCTGATCGTTATTCGCCAAGACAGAAAAATTATTTCTTTCGATTTAAAGGCTGCTTTTCTTGGCGTTCTTGGCGTCTTGGCGGTTAAATAAAGGAAACTCTGAATAATTCGTCATTCCGGCGCAGGCCGGAATCCAGTGCCTTGAATCACATGGATTCCGGCCTGCGCCGGAATGACGGTTTAGTAATAAATCAGAGGTTCCTAAATCGATCAGAGCTTCTCTAGGCCGGTCGCAACGACTCCAGATAGTCGATCAATCCTGAACCGCAGATTTGCAGCTGTTCCGAGCTCTGCGCATTCTTTGCGGCACCCACACAACCGGACAGGGCGGCAAGTACAAAGGTCGCGGTCTTGCTGCAATCAACATCCGCGCGGATAACACCGGCTTGTTGGGAACGTTCAAGTGCGGCTTGAATACTGCCACGCCATTCCTGATACAGCAGATCCAATCGGGTACGAAAACCCTCGTCCAAGGGTGACATCTCTTGTGCCAGATTATTCATCGGACAACCCAGTGTGACGATGTCACCGCCCATCAGGGTTTCCATGTGGCCGATGAAGTGAATGATGACAGCTAATGGATTCGGATCGGATGCCAGAGGCTCCAACCAGGCCTGTTGGATGATGTCGCGGATGATTTCATCCACCACGGCATAGCCGAGGGCCTGCTTATTGGGAAAATGATGGTACAGCGCACCTTTGGTCAGCCCGGTTGCGGCCACCACATCGTCCAGGCGCATGCCCTGAAAACCATTTCGATAGATCTCCTGAAAGGCCGCCTCAAGTATAGCCCGACGGGTCCGGTCCGAGTTTCTTTCTGATCGTGCTGTGATATCAGGCGTAGGCATTTGTTTTGTCCAGATCCATTCAAATAGCACTCAATCTATTGAATATTAAGAAATAGCTAACTTACATAAGATCACTTATTTCATTTTCTTGACAATTATCCTTACTGGGGACTATTGTACATACCATCCAGTATGTTTTCCAGGCCGATGTTCCCAGAGGGGTATGGCACATGGCATTTGAGCAGACCGGTGCTGAGATTACGGTAGCACTTGAGGAAGCATCAACCCCACGAGGTTGGCGCCAGTTCCTGTTGGGCAGTCAGGAGGAACTGGGTATGGAGGCTCGCTTGTTCGGTCGCCCGCTGCGCGTGGAATTCTCGCGTCAGGCCCTGGCCGCTGCGGGAAAACTGCAGTCACCGTTGACCGTCGAGGTTGAACTCTATTTCAGCTGCATGATCCGCAAGGCCGTACGCTTTCGTCATGCACAGCCCGATGACACGCTCCCAGCCGGTTCGCATGCGCCCCTGCTCGATCATCTGACATTGCAATTCCGTCCTGTCACCACCCAGCACTGCCAGATTGAGACCGGTGCCGGAGCACCTCCGCTCGAGACTATGCCGGTCACACGCCCACAGGCTTTTGTACCACGCTGGGTATCCATCGATTTTCACCACGGAGATTGGCTTGGGGAGTTCGGTTATTAACCCTCACTACGTCGCCTGTCCGCCACATTAGGAGCACACACCATGAACGCACCTGTTGAAACCCCGAATGCCAATATGGATGCCTGGCTGAACCAGAAACTGGATGAGATGCTGCCGACCAAACTGGCAAACATTCAGGCCAGTAAAACGCCGTCGATGTCCATTATCGCCACCAAAGGTACTCTCGATTGGGCCTATCCGCCCTTCATTCTGGCCTCGACCGCTGCGGCGCTGGGTTGGGAAGCCAGCATCTTCTTCACCTTCTACGGCCTGCTGCTGCTGAAGAAAGAAATCCCCTCCGAAGTCAGCCCGCTGGGTAACCCGGCGATGCCGATGAAGATGCCGTTTGGCCCGAAATGGTTCCAGAGCTTC
>JAHJQQ010000014.1 GCA_018819175.1 Gammaproteobacteria bacterium | reverse complement strand
TCATTTACGCCGTGTAAACTCCGTTTTTTACTCGGTGCTGCGCACCTCGCCCTTCGGGCCGGCTGGCGCCGTTCTCTCCGCTTCGCTTCGAGTCGCCCGTCTGCGCCTTGCATCTGCTCGCTTGATCAAATTAATCAGAGGCTCCCTAAATCGGCGCATGGCATAGTACGCAGCTTGCATTTCTGCCTGGTTATCCCGGAAATTCATCCAGGCGGCGGTTCAACTCAAGCACCAAGCGACCCGCTGCCTCCTGTTCCGCTTCATCCATAGCCTTGGCTTGGTCTTCAATGATATCCAGCGCCTCCAGCAACTTGGCGCGGGTATCCAGCTGATCGAAGCTTTGTTCGAGTTCCTGTAGCCAAAGATTCATGCTTCACCTTGAATAGATTCGTTGCGCTACGCTATGGCCTGATCGCTATTTTGATGCAAAATCGCACGCTGTGGTTCGCGCGTCTCATCACACCCTACGTGCAGATCGGCGCCGAATCAATAGCTATGATCGATTGGCTAAATCATACACCGCCACGCCTGAATATTACCGCAATGATTATAGAAACATGCCTATCAACGAATGAGCCATGAAAGTCACGTAGCGGTATGCACCCCCTCTCCCTCTGGGAGAGGGTTGGGGAGAGGGGATCAAGGTCAGCGCCGCGACACGGGCGTGCGCAGCACGGAGTCGCGGGAGCGGCGCGTCAGGGACCGGACCGACTACACATCATTAACTATTACCGACGCTCTCTGCGAGTGGGCGGAACTGCAGGCCGTAGAACATCTCCAGGTACCGCCGCGTCTCGTCGCGCTCCAGGTTGGTGACATATTTCCAGAAGCCGTAGATTCGCGACAAGGTCATCATACGCTGCGCGTACAATTCCCAGGTGTAATGGCTGCGCACCCGCGCGATAGCGCCTGACGATAGATTTTCCCAATGATTTGGATCGCTTTTACAGCGCAACATGAACTCAGCCATTAGTTCAGTGGCATCGGCGCCGTGATTGGGGTCGATTTGAAACCCGGAAACCCCATGCTCAATAATCTCCCGTGGCCCACCATAACGCGTGGCGAAGGTCGGCAAGCCTGACGCCATAGCCTCAATCACAGTCAAGCCAAAGGCCTCAAACAAGGCCGGCTGCACAAAGGCACCACGCCGGTCGGCGATGTATCGATACAATTCACCCGATAAGTGCTTATCAAGGTGAATACCCAACCAACGCACCTGACCATCTAGGCCATACTGATCCATCAACTGATGCATACGGGCTATCTGTTCTTGTTCTTCGCGGTCGCCTGAACGACCGGCATCGACGTGACCGGCAATAACCAGCAGGTTCGCCACGCCGCGCAGCTTATCGTTGGCGCCAAACCACTCCACCAAGCCGGCAATGTTCTTGATGTGATCCAAACGCGCCATGCTGAACAGCAGGGGTTTGTCACGATCCGCCAACTCGCCTCGCGCTGTCTCACTGGACGCACCCCAGATCAGAGACTCGATTTCGTCCTTCAGGGAACTCAGTCGACGTTCGGTATCGCTATAGGGAAAATACACATCGGCATCCGCGCCGGGAGACACGATATTGAATTTCGGATCGAAGACATCAATCCCATCCACGACGCGGTATAACCCCGGCATGGTGAAGGCGCCGTAGCTCTCATACTGACCCACACTCTTACTATCACCCGCAATCTCCTGATAGGTGCTGGTGATAATGAAATCCGCCGCATTCATGGCGATCAGGTCGGCGGTGAATTGCGCCGAAAAATGATAGCTGGCCTCATTCTCGCGCCAGTAGAGATCGGAATACAGATATTTGGTTTTCTCCAGGGCATGGGCGATGTTGCACTGCGTAACCCGCAGCCGCTGCGCCAATAGCGTTGCAACCAGATTGCCATCCGAGTAATTACCGACAATCAGGTCCGGCCGTGCGCCAAGCTCAGCCAGCAGCTCGCGCTCGGCATCGTCCGCGAAACGCGCCAGATAGGGCCACACCTTGAAACGCGATATCCACTGCGGGAGTACCTCACCGGTTGTGGCTCGGAACGGCACGCGCAGTATGCGCGCATGCTTGGTCCCGACGACTGCCTCAATACGCTGATCGCAGCTGGTACCACGCGCCTCCGGAATCAAGCGCGTGATAATGAGAATCTGCGGCTCGATATCGAGCCCCTGTTCCTCAATGCGGTGGCGCATCTCACGTTCCAATGCACGCACCTGATCGAGGATATACACAACCTGCCCGCCGGTATCGGGCAAACCCAGTACATTTGCCTGACCAAAAAAACCGTGCGGGGACAAGATCACCATATTGAAGATCATCGGGATACGACTTAGCAGCCGCTCCAGATTATGCGGATCCGGCGCCTCCAGAATATCTGACAACAGATGCAAGGTATCGCGCATGCGTACAACCTGACGCCCCCAGCCTGGCTCGAAACCTAGCGCCTGCATTCTGTGTCCGACGCGATCCCATTCCGCGTCATCGTCCTTGAGTGCTAGATATTCCTCGGCCTGGCGTAGCGCGAGACGCAGATCCGGGACTGTGGTGATCCGGTCATTAAGCATCAGCTGCCGCCCCTGACACTGATGCACACGCAAGAATTCCAGTAACCGACGATCACCCTTACCGATCTGATCGAACAGTTGACTGGACAGGCGCCGATTCAGGAATTCCACGCCGCGCCCGATCGAACGCGACTCCTGTAATTTAGGAAAGTCGCGATTAAACGGCCCCAGATCCACTTCCAATGTCCAGTCATCTTTATGGTCGCGACCATTCACCTGTCGCTCTTTGAAGGCCTGGAATTCGGAGACGTTGATCTCTTCATACTGGCTGGTGTCCAAGTGGAATCTCATATAAAACCAACGGGCGATACTGGGTCGGATTGCCAGATAGACCCAAGGCGATTCGATGACCGCCTCTTGGGTGCGCGCGATGGCATCGACCAGCGCCGTTTCGCATAAATCGCGATTGGCCGATTGGTCACAAAAATCTTTAAAGGCATCCCACAAATCCGACTGCAGAAGAAATGGCCGCCCCAACTTGCTGTAATGCCGCAGCAGCAGGAATACCTTTTCGCGATGCTCATGCAGATAATCGCGGAGGCTCTGCATCATGATGCCATCTCCTCATCGTCCGGCAGCCGAATGTCGCCCAGAAAATTGTAATGCTGTATACCTTCCAGAACACCGGCGGCATGCTCCGCTGCTGAGAAATAGATCCGTGGTTTGTTGCGCATGCGCTCGATTTCGGTGCTGTAGTTAGCCACCACCACGCCCAGCGTATTGCCGCGCAGCAGCTCTTCATCACTCCCGCAACTGCCGGCAACCAGCACGTTATCGGGCATGATTCCCCAGCGCCCGCAGATATAGCGCAGCGCCAATCCCTTTGAGGCGCGGATCGGCAAGAGATCAAGGAACATGTTGCGTGAATAAGTGACATTCGCGTGCAGATCATTTTCGCGCAGCATGCGCACCAGCTCTCTGACCTTGGGCGCCTTGGCCGGATCGCAAAAATAACTCAGCTTAAAAGGATGCTGATCTGCTTTTGCCTGTAGCTTCAATCCGGGAATACCGCGAAGAGCCGCGCGCAAACGCTTCAGCTCCCAGCGGTAATCGATATGCCGCGCCCAGGCCTGATCCACAACCATCTGGTGGCCATAGTGAATTTCCGCACCGACCGAGGTAATCAATAAATCCGGCTGCGGCAGATTATTTCTAGCAATGACATCCAGCGCGCTTTGTAACGAACGGCCTGTCGCGATCCCGAAGCCGATGCGGTCATGCTCTTTCAGTTCCCGTGCAAATCTGTGCAGCGCTTCCGCATTACCCAATAAGGTATTGTCCAGGGCGGTTACAATCAATCTGTCGACAGTCGGCATGCGACTGCGTTTTCCCTCGAGCTTTCGTTCGCGTTTCCCGCCCTGTAAACGGTCTATTACCTTGAGGTATTTCTGCACGTGCGCAGCCCACGAGTAATTGCGATCCACACCGGCAATGCCGTTTTCCGACCAGCGCGTCCAGTGAGCGGGGTTGCGCAACATCTCGGCCAGTGATCGCCCCATGGCCTTGGCGTTGAGGGGATCTATGAGGCGACCATTTCTGCATAAGCGCAGGATGTCACGCGGGCCACCATCGCGGGTCGCCAATACCGGCAAACCACTGGCAGCGGCTTCCAACAAGGTCAGACCAAATGGCTCCGTCAGCGCGGGGTTCACGAAAATGCCGCGCGAACGTGTGGCATTCCGATAATACTCAGGCACATCGTCGGCGCTATGGTGTTTTGGGTAGGCAATATGCCCGTACAGGTCGTAACGATCGATGGACAGCAGCATATCCGTAAGAACGGTACGTGCACCTCGGTCCAGTGTGGCCAAATCGGTACGGTTGCCGGCAATCACGACCAGGTTCGCATGGTTGCGAAGCGTCGGGTGTTCGCCATAGGCGCGCAACAGCGTCGCAATGTTCTTCCGCTCGTCCGCGCGCGACAGCGCCAGGATCTGCGGCCGTTCTGGATAGCGCAAAAAAGGCTTTAATGATTCCGCCGCGCCACCCTCAGTCATGTCCGCTGATGGCGGATGAAAGCGCTCCAGATCCACCCCCGGCGCAATAACTTCCATCCGCTCGATCTGATAGTTTGCGTATTTCGCGTATTGCTCGTCCACTTCCTGCTGAGTGCTGGCAATAACACGTTGCGCATGGTCCAAGGCAAGCTCTTCGGCCTCAATGCGCTGACTCATGTTGTACTGGGTTTCTATGGCCTCTTTACTCTGGCCATGCTCTAAAAGACGACGCCGTTTTTCACGGCCCAGGGAGTGGCCGGTGTGTACCAGTGGCACACCCAGCAGCGCGGACAAACGACTACCGACATAGCCCGCATCGGCATAATGACTGTGAACCACATCGGGGAGGCGGCCGATTCGACGCACGTGCTGGAGCGCATGATCGGTGAAACTATCGAGGTATGGCCACAATACTTCTTTACGCAGATAGCGGCGTGGCCCGCAGGGCAACCGGACAATAAAGGCGCCATCGCTGATGGGCTCCAGGCGTTCGGCATAATCCGCCGACACTTTGGGATCGATTACCTGACGGGTCAAAACATCCACGCGCCAGACATCGGAATGCTTCGCCAATGCGCGCGCAAGCTCGACGACATATTTAATCTGCCCACCGGTATCGGCATCGCGGCCCAATTCGAGATCCTGGCCACGCACCAGACCGTGTACGCTGACAAGAATAAGGTAGCGGCCTTTGTGCATGCTCAAAGCCCCCAGGCTTCACGCAGCTCGGTATACAACGCGTGATTCGATTCTGTTGCCCCGCGCTGAGCACAGATACGCGCAGCGAATGCCAGGGCGCGTGTGAGTGTCAGTGACTTCGGCCAACCCTGCAGCAGACCGAGAATGGTCACGGCACTGAAGGCATCGCCGGCACCAATCGTGTCGATCAGTTCAGTAACTGCTGGAGGTTTACCTCTGTGCGTCTCTTCACCGATATAGATAGCGCCGTCCGCGCCGCGTGTCAAAATCACCCACGCGATATCGAATTGCGCTCGCAGCTGCGCCGCCAACGCCTCAGTCTCCGCTACCGAGGATGCCGGACCCCGTAAAATGTGCAGCTCATCATCGTTGATTTTCAGCCAGGTCGCCGAGCGCATCAATGTCTCGACACGCGCAAGCTCCCACCACGGGGCACGCAGATTGATGTCGACGAAGGTTGGAGCAGCCGTCGCACGCTGCAATGCAATCAATGTCTCGTGCGCGATAGGATTTCGGGTGATCAGACTGCCGCAATAGAGAAGTGCCGGTGTACTATCCGCAACCGCGGCCAAAGCAGACTCGGTGGCAATCCGGTCGTAGGCCTGATCGGGAAGAATATTGAAGCTGTGGTCGGTGCCTGTGAGCGCGATCTGCACCTGGCCGGTGGGGGCTTGCGCATCAATCTGGATACCGGAGACATCCATGCCCCAGTCGCGCATACCCGCAAGTACCGCTTCGCCGCGCGGATCCTGACCGATACGACTGACAAGCAGTGGCATCGCACCCAGGCCCGCCAGATGCCAAGCGACATTGAACGGCGCGCCGCCCATGACCTCCTGGCCACCCGGGAAACAATCGAACAGTACCTCACCATAGATCAGAGGCCGTCCAACCCGGGGACTGTTTGTTCCCTGTTCCATCATTCAATGGCAGGTGATTCATCGGATGTTGACGATGAACGCCCTTTTACAATCCTGTGTGAATGGAAGGTATCGACATCTAAGAAGATGGCTGCAAGACCGGCGACACCGGTTCCGGTCTCGCTTCAGTTACCCGCTAGACCGCTTTACGATCCAGATGCTCCTGAATGATTTTCTTCATCCCGGTTGCGCGCAGATTGACCTCATTGGGGCGATCACCACCCAGGTAGTCTTTCAGACTGACCATCGGCACCTTGCTCTTATCGACCAGCGGATACATCTCACAGGTTTCGCAGGCGCGCAGCATCGGCTGGGTACCGGCCGGCACTTTGCCCAGTGGCCGCTTGCGCAGCTTGGTGCAATTCGACGTGGCCATGTAAGCCTGCTGGGGGATACAGAAAAACATCATGTCCTTACTCACGGTATTCGTCTCCTAAGTTCAAGTCTGAGCCGCGACGTCCGTACCGCGGAGAAAATGATTCTGTCATGTGCAACTGCGACTAGCTGACTTCGGCAACCGTACTCTGCGCGGTGCGGTGGATACCCCATGCGCTGGACTCGATCGCACGCGCCCGCTTGCCCGGCATTTGTCACGTAGTGGCTTAGTTACGGTGTGTTTGACACGCATCACATCACTCAGTGATGCGATGCGCATGCAGGATAACATTTTTCTGATTCTCGGTCCAATTAAACGTTTAAAACAATGAGTTACGATTAGCCTCCAAGCCCATGCTTTTATCGCCGGAGGGCTAATCTCGACCCTCACTGGCGCGCGAAATGGGTCGAACCTAGAGAAGAACCAGGCCCAGACCCACCGATCGAAGTGGAGCGGCCCTTGGGGGCATCTTGGGCAATCGGACGATGATCAGGCGAGGGGCTACATGACAGAGCGCCCAACCGCCCGAGTACTATGGTTTATTCGCGCCCGCAGGTTCGGGATCAGACAAACCCGGCTTCATCATCCCTTCGGCATCGACTTTAGGCAGATCGCCGGCGGACAATTTGCCGAAGCCGCCCTCAAGACAACGCGCGAAGGTCATTGAGCCAACCCGCTGTGGTGTCACGTCCGTGTTGTAGCGCAGGCTGGAGGCAAAATTGATCACGCCCAGGGTCGGCGGATTGATGTAATTCAGACCACCGAATTCATCAATAACCGCAGCCGGCTCGCTGCCTGAGCGCACTGAGGTGAAGGCGTGAATCCCAAGATCACGCGCATCGCGACAGAGATCCTTATCCTGACGGACAGTGGAATTGATCCCGCGCATCTGATCCGATTGCTGCTCGGCAGGGCAGGGCGCTTGAGAATAGGCGACCTTGCCCGCCGCGTCCTTGCAACGATAGACAGCGGCTTGAACCGCATCCTGATAGATAAGCGCGGCAGTTAACAGCAGGAGTGATGGTGTCAGGGAATGCGTGCGGACGTGCCAAGCACGCGCACAAACGGGTGAGCAACTATCCATGTTGTCTACTCCACAGTGACTGATTTAGCGAGGTTGCGTGGCTGATCGACATCCGTGCCTTTAAGCACCGCAACGTGGTATGACAATAACTGCAACGGGATGGTAAATACAATGGGCGCTATACAATCGTCCGTCGGCGCCACTGGCAGCACAGTCATATTCGGGCTGGTCGCCACGCCGGAGCCTTCGTCCGCGAAAACGAACAGCTCACCGCCACGCGCACTGACTTCCTGCAGATTGGATTTGAGTTTTTCCAATAAATCGTTGTTGGGCGCGACGGCGATCACCGGCATGTCGGCATCGACCAGCGCCAACGGACCATGTTTAAGCTCGCCGGCAGGATAGGCCTCGGCGTGGATATAGGAAATCTCTTTGAGTTTGAGCGCGCCCTCCATGGCCACCGGATATTGCGCGCCACGGCCGAGGAACAGGGCGTGGTGTTTATCCGCAAAACGTTCGGCCATGTCGCGAATCTGCGGGTTCAGCTGCAGGGCGTGCTCGATCTTGCCCGGCAGACTGATGAGTTGCTGAACCAACTGCTCTTCCACCGTTTCCGCCATACCGGAACGACGCCCCAATACCACGACCAACAACAGCAAGGAAACCAGCTGCGTGGTGAATGCCTTGGTGGAGGCCACACCGATTTCCGGACCCGCGCGGGTCATCAGCACCAGATCGGATTCACGCACCAGCGAACTCTCAGGCACATTGCAGATCGCCAGTGAGTGGCCGAAACCAAGGCGCTTGGCCTCGTGCAGCCCCGCGAGCGTATCCGCCGTTTCACCGGACTGCGACAACGTGACGATCAGGGAATTTTTGCGCACGACCGGGCGGCGGTAGCGGAATTCACTTGCCACCTCGACACTGCAGGGAATGCCCGCAAGTGCTTCCAGCCAGTAACGCCCGATCATGCCGGCGTGATAACTGGTGCCGCAGGCGATGATATGCACACCCTGCACCTCGTCAAAAATACGCTTCGCCTCGGGACCGAAACTCTGCTCCAACACGCGGCCATCGGCGATACGGCCTTCCAGACAGTCGGCGACAGCGCGCGGCTGTTCGAAGATTTCCTTGAGCATGTAATGGCGATACTCGCCGCGCTCAACCGCATCGGCGGTCAGTTCGGACATCCGCTCCTGGCGCCGCGCGGCGACACCGCTGCGATCAAAGACCTCAACGGACTCGGTCGTCAGTACCGCGACATCACCCTCTTCAAGGAACATGAAGCGCTGCGTCACAGGCAGCAATGCGGCCACATCCGAGGCGATGAAGTTCTCGCCAATACCCAAGCCAACAACCAACGGACTGCCACGACGCGCGACCACCATGCGTCCTGGCTCAGTCTTGGACATCACACCCAGCGCATAGGCACCATGCAGTTCTTCAACCGTCGCCTGCACGGCCGCTAGCAGATCCTTGCCTTGTTCGAGATGATGATAAACCTGATGGACAATCACCTCGGTATCCGTCTCCGAAGTGAATACATAGCCTTGCTCACGCTGCTGCACGCGCAGGGCTTCATGGTTTTCAATAATGCCATTGTGCACGACTGCAACGGTATCGCGGCAGATGTGCGGATGGGCATTGGATACCGTGGGCTTGCCGTGCGTCGCCCAACGCGTATGCGCCACACCCAAATGTCCGGGCAGCGGCGCCTTTTCAAGCAGGATATTCAGCTCGTTGACCTTACCGGTCGCACGGATACGCGATAGCACACCATCGTTGCCGCTCACCACCATGCCCGCCGAGTCATAGCCGCGATATTCCAGACGCCGCAGCCCTTCCAGCAAAATAGGCGCTACATCACGTTGAGCAATCGCACCGACGATACCGCACATAACTGACTACCTTCTGTTGGATACCGATAATAGCTAAGACGCTAAAAAACAATTTTGAACCGCAAAGGCGCAGAGGCGCAAAGAAACATCAAAATAAACGTAGCCGGTATCACATATCATCTGTCAGTCCGGGCTAAACAATTACGCTTTTCTTTGCGCCTCTGCGCCTTTGCGGTTCAATAAAAATTCATTTCTTCTTCACTGGCCGCTTCCAGCCAGAGCGTGTTTCCTGTTTTGCACGGCTGTAGGTAAGTTCGCCCGGCGGCGCGTCGCGTGTCAATGTGGTACCTGCGCCCAGTGTTGCACCGGCACCGACTTTCACGGGCGCGATCAATTGAGTATCGGAGCCGATGAAGACGTCGTCTTCGATCACGGTACGGTGTTTGTTGGCACCGTCGTAATTACAGGTAATGGTGCCCGCGCCAACGTTGACACGTGTACCGATGCTGGTGTCGCCGATATAGCTCAGGTGATTCACCTTGGAGCCATTGCCAATATCGGACTTCTTGATTTCGACAAAATTGCCAATATGCACATCCTTGGCCAGCACGGTCTCGGGCCGAATGCGTGCAAACGGACCGATGCGGCCATTACAGCCGATCACCGCATCTTCAATCACGCAATGCGCCTGAATAATAGTATCGTCGCCAATCTCGGCATTGCGGATGACGCAACCGGGCCCGATGCGGACACGGTCGCCCAGTTTGACACGGCCTTCGAGAATCACATTCACATCGATACTGACATCTTGGCCGTGTTCAATCTGCCCGCGCAGATCGAAGCGCGCCGGATCATGCAGTGTGACACCCGCGAGCAGTAAACGCTGCGCCTGCTGGCGTTGATAGTCACGTTCGAGTTCGGCGAGCTGGACGCGGTTATTCACGCCCATGATTTCGAACAGGTGCTGCGGTGCAACGGTATTGATGTTGACACCTTCGGCAGCTGCGAGCGCGATCACATCGGTCAGATAATATTCACCCTGCGCATTGCTGTTGCCGAGCTGTGCAACCCAACGCTTGAGCGCGGTCGCATCCGCGGCCATGAATCCCGTGTTGATTTCGCAGACGCTCAACTGCTCGGGAGTCGCATCTTTTTGTTCGACGATGCCGGTGACCTGATCGGCGCTGTTGCGCAGGATACGACCATAACCGGCCGGATCGGCAAGGTCTGCGGTCAACAAACCAAACTGGCTGTTGTCCGCCGCTGCCAGCAGGCGCGTCAGTGTTGTCGGCGAAATCAGCGGCACATCACCATACAACACCAGAACCCGATCGCCATCGGCCACGGCCGGCAAGGCCTGGGCAACCGCGTGGCCGGTTCCCAGCTGTTGCGCCTGCTCGACCCAACTGACGCGGCGCGCGGCAAGGCGCTCGCGAACGTGCTCGCCACCATGGCCATACACCACTTGAATCTGTGCAGCGCCTAAACCGGTCGCGGCATCAATAACATGTTCGAGCAGGGATTTACCGGCCAGCGGGTGCAATACCTTGGGCAGCGCAGAGCGCATGCGGGTACCTTGGCCTGCGGCAAGAATGATAATACTCAGTGCCATACGGGTTGCCTGTTATCCATTGGCGAAATGGTTCTTACATCTGGTAGCAGATATGGCCTGCTGCGGCCCTTACTACCGGAGCTTGAGTCTAACCCACTCAATTGTCTATCGCGGCATCATAGCACTCCACGCCAACGGCTTGGAGGGTGGAGTCATAGCAGGGGACAGCAGCTGCCGAAGGACGCGGCGGAGGCTTCAGTGCAGATTGGGATTGGCGCCCGCCTGACGTAATTCGTCGGCTGTGGCGTCGCGCACCGACATCACTTCAACATGGAAATGCACGGTCTTACCGGCGAAGGGGTGGTTACAATCAACCGTCAGCCGGCCATTTTCTATCTTGGTGACAACAAAGGTCCGCGGCTCGCCCTGCGCGTTTTGCATCTCAACTTCGGCACCGAGCCGGCGGAACTCCGGTGGCACGTTGTCGATATCGTCGGTGAAGGTCAGGCTGGAATCGTGTTCGCCGAAACCCTCCGCGGGTGGAAGGGTGACGTCCACGGCATCCCCGGCCGTCTTGCCCTCAAGCGCGCGCTCGATTTTTTCAAACAGATCACTATGGCCGCCGTGCACATAACTGACCGGCACGTCATTCTGTTCCAACACCAGCCCGGCGTCGTCCAGAATGCTGTAGGTCAGAGTGACCATTTTGTTGGCTTGGATTTTCATAATTCAGTGAGAGAGATGCTTGGCGAGAAATGAGAAGCGTGTGACGCGCAATGCGTTAGGGAATATCTTTCTCCCTCTCACTTCTCACCAAGCCCTTACTATGTGACTTTGCCAGAACGCAGCTTCTGAATCGTCCGCAGCTGGGCAACTGCCTCGGCCAGCTCCGCCTGTGCCTTGGCATAATCGATATCCGCTCGATTATCAGAGAGCAACTTCTCGGCGCTCTCTTTGGCCGCCAATGCGGCTGCCTCGTCCAGATCCTTGGCGCGCAGCGCAGTGTCGGACAGCACCGTCACTACATGCGGCTGCACTTCCAGCATGCCGCCTGAAACGTAGAAGGTCTGTTCCTTGCCATCATCTGTCTGCACCCGCACTTCACCCGGCTTCAAGCGGGTCAGCATCGGCGCATGCCGTGGGGCAATACCGACTTCACCCATTTCAGCTGGCGCGAACACCATGGTTGCCAGGCCGGAATAGATGGCAGCCTCGGCGCTAACGATGTCGACGTGAATTGTCATGGCCATATTATAAACCCAGGTTCTAGGTTCTAGGTGCTAGGGCCGAGGTAAATACACGGACCTTTACCCTAGAATCTGATCCAATTAATCAGTATTCATTTCACGACTGCCCTCTCGGAACAATCGAACCAACAGAAAGTGTTCCAAGACTCTACGGCTGAATTCAAGGTCTTTACCTCGGCCCTAGAGCCTCATCCCTCATCCCTGCATTAAAGCGTCTTGGCTTTTTCGACCGCTTCTTCGATGGTGCCGACCATATAGAAGGCCTGCTCCGGCAAGCTGTCGTATTCACCGTTGACGATGCCCTGGAAGCCACGGATGGTGTCTTTCAATGTGCAGTATTTACCCGGCGCACCGGTGAAGGCCTCGGCAACGAAGAACGGCTGCGACAGGAAGCGCTGGATCTTACGCGCCCGACCGACGACACGCTTGTCGTCATCGGACAGTTCGTCCATGCCCATGATCGCGATAATGTCCTTCAGTTCCTTGTAGCGCTGCAAGGTACCCTGCACGGCACGCGCGGTGTCGTAATGCTCGTTACCGACGATCAGCGGATCGAGCTGACGGCTGGTGGAATCCAACGGATCGACGGCCGGGTAGATACCCAACTCGGCGATGTTACGCGACAGCACCAGGGTCGCATCCAGATGCGCGAAGGTGGTGGCCGGTGACGGATCGGTCAAGTCGTCGGCAGGCACGTACACGGCCTGAATCGAGGTGATGGAACCGGTCTTGGTGGAGGTGATGCGTTCCTGCAGAACGCCCATTTCCTCGGCCAGTGTCGGCTGATAACCCACCGCCGACGGCATACGGCCGAGCAGTGCGGACACTTCGGTGCCGGCCAATGTGTAACGGTAAATGTTGTCGACGAAGAACAGCACATCACGGCCTTCGTCACGGAAGTACTCGGCCATGGTCAGGCCGGTCAGCGCGACGCGCAGGCGATTGCCCGGCGGCTCATTCATCTGACCGTATACAAGCGCGACCTTGTCGATAACGCCACCGTCGGTCATTTCGTGGAAGAAGTCGTTACCTTCACGAGTACGCTCACCAACGCCAGCGAACACGGAGTAACCCGAGTGGGCCACCGCGATGTTGCGGATCAATTCCATCAGCGTCACGGTCTTGCCCACACCGGCACCGCCGAACAGGCCGACCTTACCGCCCTTGGCGAACGGACAGATCAAATCGATAACCTTGATGCCGGTTTCGAGAATCTCAATACCCGAGGCCTGCTCCGCGAAGGTCGGCGGCTTGCGATGAATAGCGGAAGTGGTTTCGGCACCGATCGGGCCGGCGTCGTCGACCGGCTCACCGAGCACGTTCATGATGCGACCCAGGGTCTTCTTGCCGACCGGCACGGAAATCGGGGCGCCGGTGCCAACAACACTCAAGCCACGTTTCAGACCGTCAGTGGAGCCCATGGCGATGGTGCGCACGATGCCGTCACCCAGTTGCTGCTGCACTTCCAGGGTCAGTCCGCCCTCGCTGACGCTCAGTGCGTCATACACCTTCGGAACCGCGTTACGCGGAAACTCCACGTCAACCACGGCGCCGATGATTTCAACGATGTTGCCCGAACTCATTGTGGTGCCCTCTTTAACTTTTGAATCTCTGTCATCATGATCGACATGTGCAGCACTGAATAAATCTATCTGCATGGCATGCGATCCTGTCTAAATCCGGTTCCGATTCTTCTCTCCCTCTGGGAGAGGGCCGGGATGAGGACGCCTGAGCGCCCCTCACCCTAGCCCTCTCCCCGTGAGGGGAGAGGGAATATATGATTACACCGCCGCCGCACCGCCGACGATTTCCGAAATTTCCTGGGTGATCGCTGCCTGACGCGCCTTGTTGTAAATCAGCTGCAGTTCATTGATCAGGTCACCTGCATTATCGGTCGCGGCCTTCATCGCCACCATTCGCGCCGCCTGTTCACTGGCGATGTTTTCCACCACACCCTGATACACCAGCGATTCGATATAGCGGGACAGCAGCGCCGTCATCACCGGTTTGGCGTCGGGCTCGTACAAGTAATCCCAGTGATGCTTCATACGATCATCGCTGTCTGGCACGATCGGCAACAGCTGATCAACACGCGGCGTCTGGGTCATGGTGTTCACGAAATTGGTGTAACCCAGATACAAGCGATCGATCTGGCCTGCGTCATAGGCATCCAACATGGCCTTCACGCTGCCGATCAAATCATTCACGGACGGCGCATCACCCAGATGTGTCGCCTGAGCCACGATATGCGCACCGATGCGCTTGAAGAACTGCGTTGCCCTGGAACCAAAGGCCGCGACTTCAATCTCATATCCCTGCTGTTTCCAATCCTTCATGTGCGCGATCACGTTCTTGAACATATTCACGTTCAAGCCACCGCAGAGACCGCGGTCCGTCGAAATCACAATAATGCCAACCCGTTTCGCAGGCCGCTCGACCAGATAGGGATGCCTGTATTCCGGGTGCGCCATGGCCATATGTGCCACCACACTGCGCATTTTCTCAGCGTAAGGCCGTGATGCCTGCATACGATCCTGAGCCTTACGCATTTTGCTCACCGCCACCATTTCCATGGCCTTGGTGATTTTCTGCGTACTCTTGATGCTCTTGATCTTGGTGCGTATCTCTTTTGCGCCAGCCATAAATTCAGGTCCTAGATTCTAGGTGCTAGGGACGAGGCAGGGGCAGAGGTTTCCCTCGGCCCTAGCACCTCGGCCCTCGTACCTTGTGTTATTACCAAGCTCCGTTAGCCTTGAAGTCCTCAATGGCCTTGCGCATACCGGCCGCAATCTCGTCATTGAAGTCCGCGGTGTCGTTGATCCTGGTAAACAACTCGCCGTGGTTGGACCGTACATAGGCATGCATGGCGGATTCGAAATCGACAACCTTCTTGATCTCGACGTCATCGAGGAAGCCTTCGTTGGCCGCGAACAGCGACAGCGCCATATCGGCCACCGTCAGCGGTGCATATTGCTTCTGCTTCATCAGCTCGGTGACGCGCTGACCGCGATCCAGCTGCTTGCGGGTGGTCTCGTCCAGATCCGATGCGAACTGAGCGAACGCCGCCAACTCACGGTACTGCGCCAGCGTCAAACGCACACCGCCGCCGAGTTTCTTGATGATCTTGGTCTGCGCCGCGCCACCGACACGCGATACCGAGAGACCGGCGTTGATGGCGGGACGGATACCGGCGTTGAACAGATCGGACTCGAGGAAGATCTGGCCGTCGGTAATCGAGATCACGTTGGTCGGCACGAAGGCGGACACGTCACCGGCCTGGGTTTCGATGATCGGCAGCGCGGTCAATGAACCGGTCTTGCCTTTCACCTGGCCATTGGTGAGCTTCTCGACTTCGGCGGCATTGATGCGCGACGAACGCTCCAGCAAACGGGAATGCAGATAGAACACGTCACCCGGATAGGCTTCACGGCCCGGCGGGCGGCGCAGCAACAAGGACACCTGGCGATAGGCCCAGGCCTGCTTGGTCAAATCGTCGTACACGATCAGCGCGTCTTCGCCTTTATCGCGGAAGTATTCGCCCATGGCGCAACCGGCGTACGGCGCGATGAACTGCATCGCGGCGGAGTCGGCCGCGGCGGCGGCGACGATGATGGTGTGGGCCAGCGCGCCGTGTTCTTCAAGCTTGCGCACCACAGCGGCGATGGACGAATTCTTCTGTCCGATAGCGACGTAGATGCACTTAACGCCGGTGCCTTTCTGATTGATGATGGCGTCGATCGCGACCGCGGTCTTACCGGTCTGACGATCGCCGATGATCAACTCGCGCTGACCGCGACCGACCGGCACCATGGCGTCGATGGCCTTCAGCCCGGTCTGCACCGGCTGATCAACCGACTTACGCGCGATAACGCCGGGAGCGATTTTTTCAATTGGCGAGGTCTGCGTGGCGGCAATGGGACCTTTACCGTCGATCGGGCTGCCGAGCGCATCGACCACACGACCGAGCATCGCCTCACCAACCGGTACTTCCAGAATCTTGCCGGTGCACTTGACCGAATCACCTTCGGTAATGTGTTTGTATTCGCCAAGAATCACCGCGCCGACGGAGTCACGTTCCAGATTCAGCGCCATGCCATAGACATCGCCGGGGAACTCGATCATTTCACCGGACATGACATCGGCCAGGCCATGAATACGGGCGATACCGTCGGTCAGTGAGACCACTGTACCTTCAGTGCGCGCCTCGGCGACGGTCTGGAATTTCTCTATGCGGCTTTTGATCAGCTCGCTGATTTCAGTGGGATTGAGTTGCATAACCTTTCCTCATCAATGATTCAGAGCCGTACCCAAACGGGTCAGCTTGCCGCGCACCGAGCCGTCAATAACCAAGTCGCCAGCGCGCACGACCGCTCCGCCCATCAGGCTCGGATCGGTGACATACTCAAGTTGCACATCGCGACCGAAGCGTTGCTTCAACGCCGCTGCAATGGTCTGCTTCTGCGCATCGGTGGCCGGGAACGCGGTAATCAGCTGCGCCGTGATAGCGCCCTCCGCCTCGTTCTTGAACTGTTCGTAGAGTCCGAAGATCTCCGGCAACAGGGCCAGACGACGGCGTTCCGCCAGCAGACGCAGCATATTGCGGCCATCGTCATTGAGACGTTCGCCGCAGATGTCCACGAACAGCTCGGCAACTTGCTCCGGCGTCACTCGCGGATTGTCCAGCAACTTGCGCATGCCGGCATCCGCCGCCACGACGGCCGCCAAACCGAGCATCTCAGTCCAGGCCGGCAGGGCCTGTTTCTGTTGCGCCAGCTTGAAGGCTGCCTGGGCGTAGGGTCGTGCGATTGTGGTGGATTCCGCCATCTGGGTTCACCTAGATCTGCGCGGCCAGCTTGGTCAGCAGGTCGTTGTGTGTGTTGGCGTCGACTTCGCGCTCCAGAACCTTGCTGGCGCCGGCGATGGCAATGGACACCACCTGAGCACGCAGGCCTTCCTTCGCACGATTGACCTCTTGGCCGATCTCGGCACGTGCCGCCACTAGAATGCGCTCGCCTTCGCCCTTGGCATCAGTCTTCGCCTCATCGACGATTTCCGCCGCACGCTTTTCAGCCTTGGCGATAATCTCCTGCGCCTGCTGCTTGGCTTCATGCAACACTTCCGACGCGCGCTTCTGCGCCAGTTCCTGTTCATGCTTGCCGCGCTCGGCTGCGGCCAAACCATCGGCGATCTGCTTGGTGCGCGCTTCCAGCGCCTGCATGATCGGCGGCCACACGAACTTCATGCAGAACCACACGAAGAAGAAGAACGTGATCGACTGACCAATCAATGTCGCGTTGATATTCATGCCTGTACCTCGTGAATAGTCAGGGACAGTGTCTGTCCGTGCGCCGTTGGATTAACCACCGACCACAGCGAACAGGACGTACATGGCCAGACCGACCGCGATCATCGGCACGGCGTCGACCAGACCCATCACGATGAAGAACTGGGTACGCAGCATGGGGATCAGTTCCGGCTGACGCGCGGCGCCTTCCAGGAAACGACCGCCGAGAATACCGATACCGACTGCGGCGCCAAGCGCGCCCAAGCCCATCATCAGAGCGCCAGCGATATACAGCAGTGCATTTGCCATTTCCATGTTTCTCTCCTAGCTAAAGAGTAAAGATAAATTAAAGAACCAAATTGATTAATGATGTTCCTGGTGTGCCATGTCCAGATACACGATAGTCAGCGTCATGAAGATAAACGCCTGCAAGGTGATGATCAGGATGTGGAAGATCGCCCAGCCCAGTTGCAACAGGCCGCCGAAGGCACCCATCGCCCAACCGGCGCCGTACATGATCGCAATCAGGATGAAGATCATTTCACCGGCGTACATGTTGCCGAACAGTCGCAGCGCCAGCGAGACGGGCTTGGAAATCAGGGTCACGCCTTCGAGCAGCAGGTTGATCGGCATGAACGCAACCTGCACAACCTTGTTTGACGACTGAAACGGCATCAGCGTGAGCTCACCGGCGAAGCCACCGACGCCCTTCATCTTGATGCTGTAATAGAGCACCAGCGCGAACACTGACAGCGCCATACCAAACGTCGCATTGGGGTCAGTGCTCGGCACCACCTTCATGAACGGTATGCCCAGCGAAGTGGCCAGATGCGGAATCCAGTCGACCGGGATCAGATCCATGAAGTTCATCAGGAAGATCCACAGGAAAATGGTCAGCGACAACGGCGCGACCAGCGGATTCTTGCCACTGAAGGAGCCGCGCACGGAGTCGTCAATGAAAGCCACGATCCATTCGACAAAATTCTGCGCGCCGCTGGGCACACCCGCGGTCGCGGATTTCGCAACGCTGCGGAACAACCAGAGAAACAGCACACCCAGGATCAGCGAGAAGCCGAGCGTATCGACATTGATCGCCCAGAAACCCATTTCCTTGGCCTGTTCGGCGCTGTGCGCAAATCCCCACGTGGTGCCGCCATTGCCATCCGGCAACTGCCCGTAGGTAAGGTTCTGAAGATGATGGCGGATATATTCCGCAGAGGTATGGGCTTCGCCAGACATTGACTAGGTGTTCCCGCTTGTTAATCCAGAAATCATCCAGGCTATTTGCCCGGCTACGAAGGCCGCCAACAGCGGCAACGGCATCAGCTGTAACGCGCCTAAACCCACTGCGAGCAAGCCGCCAACGACAAAAAAGCGCTCAACAGTAGAAAAGTAAAACGAACGCAGATGGCGATGCGCATCCGCGTGAATCTGTCGCTTACTCCGGTGTAGACGCCAGGCCAGCAGCAAGGTGTTGGACAACGCTATCCCCGCTCCAAAAAGAGCGGCCAATGCCACCGGCATTCCGCCGTAGAAATATCCCGATAGTGCCGCCAAAACCGCGATAACTACTTGAATATTTAAAATCTTACGCATGCCGCAGCCGCCTTGAGCTTGAGTCCGGCGAAGCCTATTTTCCAGCCTGAAGCACGGTCCCGCGCGGCAGTGGGATATGGTCTCAGGGCTGCCCCTGAAAAACGACCGGCCCATGCGTGCCGGCGCGCATTATAGGGACTTCGGGCACGGAGGGTCAATGATAGGGCGATAAAGAAAAATAATAACAGGACAGAGCGTACCGTTACTCAACAGCGTTCAATGGATGCGCTCCAGAATACCGTCCAACTCGTCCAGGCTATTGTAGTCGATAACCAGTTTACCCTTACCGCCACGACCCTGCTCCAGGGAAACCTTTGCGCCCAGTTTTTCACTCAGGTCGTCCTGGAGACGGCGAATATCCGGGTCGATGCGTTTGGCCGGGGGTGGCGCCTTATGCTCTGACGACACCAGTCGTTTGACGAGTCGTTCGGTTTCGCGCACCGATAGGCCCTTGTCAGCGACTTGGCGTGCGGCTTGCGTCTGCTCGCTGCCATTCAGCGCCAGCAATGCTCGGGCATGGCCCATCTCCAGCCTGCCGGATTCAACCAGCGCTTTGACCTCGTCGGTCAGCTCCAGCAAGCGCAGTAGATTGCTCACAGCGGCACGCGAACGGCCAACCGCCTCGGCGGCTTCCTGGTGGGTCAGTTCGAATTCCTGGATCAGGCGCTGCAGCGCGCGGGATTCTTCCAGCGGATTGAGATTTTCGCGCTGAATGTTCTCGATCAGCGACATAGCGATGGCGGCGCGGTCCGGCACGTCGCGAATGACGGCCGGAATTTCCTGCAAACCCGCCAACTGTGCGGCACGCCAGCGACGCTCACCGGCAATGATTTCGTAACGTGGCTGAGGGCCCTGACTGATCGCGCGCACCACAATGGGCTGAACCACACCCTGGGCCTTGATGGAATCGGCCAGATCCTGGAGCGATTCCTGATGCATATCATGACGCGGCTGATATTTACCGCGCTGGATCAGATCCACCGGCAGCTTGCGCAGGCTGCCATCGACAGGGGCCGTCGTCGCGGTAGTAGCAGGCGCTGCTGGCGCAGACACATTCGGCACTGTCGCCGGTGGCGCCTTGGCTGAACTACCCAATAGCGCGTTCAGACCGCGCCCCAATCCTCGTTTTTTCGTAGCCATGATGCTAAGGATAACCGCCAAGACGCCGAAGGCGCCAAGAAAAATTGTTTGAACCGCCAAGACGCCAAGGACGCCAAGAAAAACTGCTTGAACCGCCAAGGCGCCAAGGACGCCAAGAAAAGCGTTTTGAAGCTAAAGAGCCTCTAAAATTAATCTGTCATTTCTGATGCAGCGCTGGGTAGATTCGGAATGCAGGAATCCCATTAAGGTGGTAACTGGATCCCAGCATGTGTCGAATTAATGATTTTTCTGGTTTTTCCTAATATGAATTTTCTTGGCGTTCTTGGCGCCTTGGCGGTTCGAAAAGCTTGGCGAACTTGGCGTCTTGGCGGTTCATAACAAAGCTCACACTCACGCACTCGCAACAACTTCCGTCGCCTGTGCACGCTCCTGCTCGCGGCGTACCAGTTCACCGGCCAGCGCGAGATAGGCGATGGCGCCGCGCGAGGCCTTGTCGTATTTGAGCACTGGCACGCCATGACTGGGGGCCTCCGCCAAACGTACGTTGCGCGGGACGATGGTGCGATAGACCTTGTCGCCGAAGTGTTCGATCAGTTGCTCGGAGACCTGCGTGGCGAGATTATTGCGTGCATCGAACATCGTGCGCAGCAGACCTTCGATTTCCAGCCCGGGATTGACCGACTGCTGAATCTGGCCGACGGTATCGACCAGCGCCGACAAGCCTTCCAGGGCGTAATACTCACACTGCATGGGGATCAGCACACCCTGTGCCGCGGTCAGGGCATTCACGGTCAGCATGTTCAGTGACGGCGGGCAATCAATCAATATGTAATCGTAGCGATCAAGGATATGACCCAGCGCCGCGCGCAAGCGATCACCGCCATCCGCGCCTTTCAGCAATTCGACTTCTGCCGCAGTGAGGTCGCTGTTGCCGGGCAGCACGTCGTAGCCGGCCGCCTCGCTGTTGATGATGGCCTGCTCGATATTGATTTCACCTAACAGCACATCGCAGGTGGAATATTCAACTTCGTGCTTGTCGACACCGCTGCCCATGGTCGCGTTGCCTTGCGGATCGAGATCGATCAGCAACACCCGCCGCCGCGTCAGTGCCAGCGCCGCCGCCAGATTGATGCAAGACGTGGTCTTGCCGACCCCGCCCTTCTGATTGGTTACTGCAATGATGCGTCCCATAATCCGTTCGCGATGCTCATTATGTCAGCCGTCCGGCGCGCATATACGCCGGGATGTAATGCATCCTGTTGTGACAGCTCAGGAGTGTAACCCGGTACGGGCGGATCGGCGAACGCTATGTCAATTCGGCCGCAACTCCACCACATGGCGCTGCGCATCCATGCCCGGCACCGTCAATGTATGCGCCGCAATCACCAGTGCCGGGTCCGACAGGGACTCTATTTCGGCCAGGGGATAGACGCCCTTCATGGCCAGGATGCGGCCGTCCGTAGCGCACAATGGCGCGCAATGTTTATGCATCTCATCCAGAGATGAGAAGGCGCGACTGATAATGGTGTTGAACGGCGCCTCGGGCTGATAGTCCTCAATGCGGATGTGCTCAACTTTGGCATTGTCGAGATTGAGTTCGGTGACACACTGGCGCACGAAACGCAGCTTCTTATTACTGGAATCGAGCAGGACCACATCCCACTCGGGGCGAGCAATGGCCAACACCAAACCCGGGAGCCCGGCACCCGTACCCACATCCAACACCCGTGGTCCCACAATATGTGGCAATACCACCAGACTATCGAGAATATGCCGCGTCAGCATGTCCTGCGGTTTGCGCACGGAGGTCAGATTGTAAACCCGGTTCCATTTAACAATCAGAGCGACATAATCCAGCAGTTGCGCACGCGCCCGCGCATCCAGTACCAAACCGGATTCGGCCAGCCCGTTGCTGAGGATCTGTTCCAATTCCATTCCCATGCGCCTTCAGTGATAAGTTCAGTGCGGCAACGCCGCCGTACCGTCACGCGCTTTTGCGCGCAGCGCCTTTCTTGAGATGCACCAGCAACAGCGAGATTGCCGCGGGCGTCACGCCCGGGATGCGAGCAGCTTGACCTAATGTCTGGGGCCGTTGCTTGCGGAATTTTTCGCACACCTCCGCAGACAGGCCCCGTACCTGATCATAGTCCAGATCGGCTGGCAATAATTGCTCTTCGTGTCGACGCTGACGTTCGATTTCCTGCTGCTGTCGATCAATATAACCGGAATACTTGGCCTGTACCTCGACCTGCTCGGCAACCCGCGCATCGTTCACACCCGGGCCCAGGTCAGGTGCCGCAGTGAGACCGGCATAATCCAATTCAGGACGACGCAATAATTCAGAGGCACGATAATCGCGCGTGATCACCACACCACTGCCGGCTTCGAGCATTTGTGCGGCGGCGCTGCCCGGCTGGATACAGATATCCCGCAAACGCTGTTGTTCCCGGGCAATGGCTTCGCGATGGTTATTGAATGCCGCCCAACGATGCTCATCCACCAAGCCCAGTTCATGGCCACGCGGTGTCAGCCGCAGATCGGCATTGTCTTCGCGCAGCAGTAGCCGATATTCAGCGCGGCTGGTGAACATGCGATAGGGCTCGCTGGTGCCACGGGTAATCAGGTCATCGACCAGCACGCCCAGATAGGCCTCATCACGACGTGGCCACCAGGCGTCCTGGCCCTGCGCCTTACGCGCGGCATTCAGACCAGCCAGCAGACCTTGCGCGGCCGCCTCTTCATAACCGGTTGTGCCATTGATCTGGCCGGCGAAAAACAGGCCTTCGATCACCTTGGTCTCCAGCGAATACTGCAGATCACGTGGATCGAAGTAATCATATTCAATGGCATAACCGGGTCGGGTGATGTGTGCGTTCTCAAAGCCGCGCATGGAACGCACCAGCGCCAGCTGCACATCGAAGGGCAGGCTGGTGGAGATCCCGTTCGGGTAGATCTCATGCGTCTCCAGACCTTCCGGCTCGACGAATATCTGATGTGAGTCCTTACCGGCGAAGCGGTGCACCTTATCTTCTATGGATGGGCAGTAGCGTGGGCCGACACCTTCGATGACACCGGTGTACATCGGCGAACGATCCAGACCGCCGCGGATAATCTCGTGGGTACGCGCATTGGTATGCGTGATATAGCAACTGACCTGGCGCGGATGCTCGGCAGCGCTACCCATATAAGAGAATACCGGGACAGGATCATCGCCAGGCTGGGCCTGCATGACGCTGTAATCAAGACTGCGGCCGTCGATGCGCGGCGGTGTGCCGGTCTTGAGGCGATCCACGCGTAGTGGCAGTTCGCGCAGCCGTTTCGCCAGCGCATTGGCCGGCGGATCACCGGCGCGACCGCCCTCGTAATTTTCCAGGCCGATATGGATACGGCCGCCGAGGAAGGTACCGACCGTCAGCACTACGCAAGGTGCCGCGAACTTCAGTCCCATCTGGGTGACAACGCCAGTAACCCGTTCGCCTTCGACAACCAGATCACTGACCGCCTGCTGGAAGATGCGCAGATTCGGCTGATTCTCCAGCGCCGCGCGCACCGCACGTTTGTACAGGGCGCGATCCGCCTGGGCGCGCGTGGCGCGCACCGCCGGTCCTTTGCTGGCATTGAGGATACGGAACTGGATACCGGCGCGGTCGGTGGCCTGTGCCATGAGTCCACCGAGCGCATCGATCTCTTTGACCAGATGACCCTTGCCGATACCGCCGATGGCCGGGTTGCAGCTCATCTGACCGAGGGTTTCGATATTATGCGTCAACAGCAGGGTGTTGCAGCCCATGCGCGCCGCGGCCATAGCGGCCTCGGTGCCGGCGTGGCCACCACCTACAACGATCACATCGAAACGGTCCTGAAAGTGCATGCTCTTGCCCATGATATGGTGCAATTGGGCCGGAAACTATACGCCAGCCGCACGGCCGTTGGCCAGAAACCGCCGCGCGCTCAAGGCTGTGGCGAGGCGGCCGTCCTGTAGGCTGGGGAATTTGATCAGACACACAAGGTCATAACCCGCCGAAGAATAACGGCGAATATCGGCCCTCAGAATCGCGCTGATCCCGATAGTGATCGGATGCAGGCAGCGAGGCCGATGGATTTGCCCAGAACATTAACTCAGCTCAGGATAGGCTCCATGCCCAGCGCACTTGAACCCGTAATCCGCCAAGCCAGTCAGATCATTCTCGGCAAGGAGCATCAGATCCGGCTTGCATTGGCCTGCCTGCTGGCGCGCGGCCATTTGCTGATCGAAGATCTGCCCGGTGTCGGTAAGACCACCCTGGCGCATGTGCTCGCCACTACCCTGGGCCTGGACTACCAACGCATCCAGTTCACCAGCGATCTGCTTCCGGCGGACATCCTCGGGGTCTCGATCTTCGACCGCGGCAATGGTGACTTCCAGTTCCATCCCGGCCCGATCTTCGCCCAGTTGATCCTGGCCGATGAGATCAACCGCACCACACCGAAGAGTCAGAGCGCCCTGCTGGAGGCCATGGAAGAACGCCAGGTCACCAGCGAGGGGCATACCCGCAAACTGCCGGAGCCTTTTTTCGTCATCGCCACCCAGAATCCCAGTGAGCAGATCGGCACCTTCCCGCTACCGGAATCCCAGCTCGACCGTTTCCTGATGCGCATCGAACTCGGCTATCCGGATGCGGCGGCCGAACGCGAGTTGCTGGCCGGGCGAGATCGCCGCGCCCTGTTGGCCGAATTACCCGCCGGGCTCACGCCGGCCGAATTAGTGAGTTACCAGCAACAGGTCGAAACGCTGCATGTGAGTCCGGCACTGCTCGACTACGTCCAGGAGCTGCTGGCGCTGTCCCGGCAATCCGATCGCTTCGTGGCCGGGCTATCGCCACGCGCCGGCCTCGGATTATTGCGCGCCGCCCGCGCCTGGGCCTTTCTGGAGCAACGGGAACATGTGCTTCCGGAAGACATTCAGGCGGTATTGCCTGCGGTTATCGGTCATCGTCTGCGCGCCCGGGATACCCTGGCGGAAAACGGCAGCGCCGCCATGCTGTCTGCCTTCATGCAACAGCCGATTCCTTAACCTACTTTAAAACAAAGCTTAAATTTCAATATTAAATCCCATATATAAAATTAGAGAAGACTATTAATTTAGGCGACTCATTTAAATGACCAGTCCCGTCAGATTTTCAGCCGCCCTTTTCCACCCCTGGAAGACCCTGTTCCAGGCGCGGACGGGGCGGGTGACGGGATCGGCCTGGATCGAACTGCAACCGCGCCGTATCTTCATTTTGCCGACCCGCGCCGGGCTGGGTTTTGCCGGATTGCTGCTGGTAATGCTGCTGGGGGCCATCAACTACAGCAACAATCTGATCTTCGCCCTGACCTTTCTGCTTGCCGGTCTAGCGCTGGTCACCATGCTCCACACCTATCGCAATCTCAGCCACCTCGAATTACGCGCCGGTCAGGGCCGCCCTGGTTTTGTCGGTGAGCGGCTCGGTTTCCAGGTCTGGCTTCGCCCTGGCGATAACCGCCCACGGCAGGCGATTTGGCTCAAAGCCGGCAGCGCCTCGGCACTCACTCCGGTGTCCCTGAAAGGCGATGCCGTTTGGCTGCACCTTGAAGCCCAGCAGCGCGGCCCCCTGCCGCTGGGTATGGTCACCATCAGTAGCAGCTATCCGCTGGGTCTGTTTCGCGCCTGGTCGCGGGTTGTATTTACTCACAGCGAACTCGCCTATCCGGCCCCCGCTCCGCCGGGGCCACCGCCACCAACCCTGGCTGAGGGCAAACACCAATCCGGCACACAGCAAGCCGGGCCGGAAGATTTTCGTGGCCTGCGTAATTACCGGCCAGGCGATTCTCTACGCCATGTGCATTGGAAAGCGCTCGCCCGCGAACAGGGCCTACTGACCAAAGAATTCGGCAGTAATCAGGCGCGCTCCTGCTGGTTGGATTTCGCCAGCACGCCGGAACAGGACCCGGAGGCACGCCTGCGGCGACTGTGCCGCTGGATCCTCGAGGCGGAACGCGCCCAGCTCAATTACGGTGTGCGCCTGCCGGATCATGCTATCTCCCCGGCGCGCGGCAATGCCCATCGCGATCGCTGCCTCGCGGCGCTGGCAACCTTTGGGTTGTCCAAGTGAAAAGCCCAACGGCGCTTTGGCACCCGCGTCCGCATCAATGGTGGGGGCTGGGGCTGAGCCTGACACTCAGTGCCGCACCGCATCTGCTGCGCCTGCCGCTGTGGCTGTCTGCCATCTGGCTGCTGGCAGTCGGTTGGCGACTGAGTCTGGGCGTACAGGGCCGTGCCATGCCGGCACTGGTGATCCGACTGCTGTTGACCCTGGCCGCCGGCGTCGCGCTGTATCTGCATTTCGGCACGGTGCTGGGACGTGACGCCGGCAGTGCACTGCTGGTGATTATGGTGGGCCTGAAGCTATTGGAACTTAAGCAGCGACGGGATGCCACGCTGCTCATTCTGCTCTGCTATCTGCTGTTGGCCATTCAATTCATGTTCAACCAGGCCATCGTCCAGGTGTTGTATACAACAGTGGCCGTGCTGGCCATCACGGCGGTCTGGATAACTCTCAACAATCCACTGGATGAACGAACCTGGCGCGCGGATGCGCTGCTGGCAGCACGCTTACTTGGTCAAGCGGTGCCACTTACCCTGATCTTGTTTGTATTGTTCCCACGCTTACCCGGCCCGCTTTGGTCGTTACCCTCGGATGCGCACGGAGCCCGCACGGGACTGAGCGGTGAAATGGAACCCGGACGCATCAGTCAGCTTGCGCTGTCCACGGCAGTCGCTTTCCGCGCCGATTTTGCCGGCCAGATTCCGCCCCCGGTACAGCGTTACTGGCGCGGACCGGTGTTTGAAATGACCGACGGGCGGCGCTGGTGGGGCAGCACGGAAACACCGAGCCGCAACACCGAAAACGCGTTACCGTTCCAACCGGAAGGTCAGGCGTATCGCTATGTACTCACGCTGGAACCCAACGGCGGCACCTGGTTACCGGCATTGGAATTGCCGGCCAGCATACCGGCCGATGTCGAACGCCTGCACACCCTGGAACTCAAGACCAAACAGCGTATCGATGCCTTACGCCGTGATGCCTTCATCTCCTATCCGGCTTACCGGATTAGTGCCGCGACTGAATCGGAACTACGGCGCAATCTGCGTTTACCCAACACGATCACTGAGCGTATACAGCAATTGGCGCAACAGTGGCGCAACGCCGCGCGCAGTGATCGCGGTGTCATCGACGCGGCGTTGCGTTATTTCCATACCGAACCCTTTGTCTACACCTTGGAACCACCGCTGCTTGGCGCCAACCCGGTCGATGAATTTCTGTTCGAAACCCGGCGTGGCTTTTGCGAACACTATGCGGCGGCCTTCACGCTCTTGATGCGCAGCGCCGGCATCCCCGCGCGCGTCGTGACCGGCTATCAGGGTGGCGAACTGAATCCACTGGGCGGTTATCTGATCGTGCGCCAATCCGATGCGCATGCCTGGGTGGAATTGTGGCTGGGTGAGAAAGGCTGGGTACGCTTTGATCCCACCGCGGCGGTCGCACCGGAACGCGTTGAACATCGCATCGATCTGAACTTTGCGAACTCAGGCGATGCGGTACGTTTCCAGTTGGGTGAAAACAGCCTGTTAGCGCGCGGACTACGGCGCGCTCGATTTGCCTTGGACGCACTCAACAACGGCTGGAATCAATGGGTACTCAGTTACGGACCGCAGCGACAACAAGATCTGCTGGCGAGCTTAGGGCTACGCAATATCACGTGGCGCGAATTGGCCTGGGTGCTATTGGTGGTAACGGGTGCTGCACTGGGCATGCTCGCCTTGTTACTGTTACGTCGAGCGCGGCCCAAACGCGATCCGATATCTGAACTCTATGCACGCTTCCGAAAACGCTTGGCGCAGCAGGGAGTGATATCACAACCGCACGAAGGTCCGCAGGCATTGCTGACACGCATTGAACAGGCGCAGCTACCATCGCTCGCGGCAGCGCGGCGCATCACCGAACTTTATATTGGACTGCGCTATGCGGCCAATCCCGACAACGCCTTGATTACAGAACTGCGGCGGGCCGTGAACAGCTTCAACAGCCGCTGAAATTATCCCGCTCGATGATGACTCGGACGCTGCAGCGCGGACTCAACCTGTGCGCGCTTATCCCTGCCCACAAGGTTTTCGATCAAGGCCAGCGCAAAATCCATGGCCGTGCCCGGTCCACGCGACGTGATGATCTTGCCGTCTTGCACCACGGCCTCTTCGCGATAATCCAATCCGGTCACACTGAGTTTATCCAAGACACCGGGGAAACCGGTGGCCTTGCGATTATTCAGCAGGCCATTGCTGGCCAATACTTTGGGTGCTGCGCAAATGGCTGCCACATAGTTCCCCGCAGCAGCGGTGCGTTTCAGCATGACATGCAGGCGCGCATCCTGATCGAGATGATCGGCGCCCGGCAATCCGCCCGGCAGGACGATCATGTCGAAATCGCGCTCGGTCACTTTATCCAGGGTAGTGTCGGGTATAAGGACGGTTCCGCGCGAGGCGCGTACCGGCTGCGCATCCAAACCCGCGGTAATCACTTCGATGCCGGCACGCCGCAGCAAATCAATTATCGTAACGGCTTCCAGCTCTTCACAACCCTGCGCTAGGGGGACAAGGACGCTCGCCATTGTGAATCCCTCTCTTGTTGGCGTTGCACCAAACGGGCGACGGGGACCAGTGTAACACCGTGCTTGGACAGCTGCGCCAGCTCACGCTGCAGTACTGCGAGCGTCGCTGGATGCGGATGACCTATGCCTAAGGCACTACCGTTCCGTCGCGCCAATCCAATCAAGCGCATAAACTCTCGCTGTACCGCTTCAGGTGAAGGGTCGTCGTCCAAAAACACATCGCGCGAAACGCTGGGTACGCTGTTTTCGAAAGCGATCTGTCGCGCCACGGTGTACTTGGTTGTACGGCTGTCGACGAAAAACCACTGCTGGTCATTACGCATGGCGCGCATCAGCCACAACATATGGCCAGGGTGGCGGGTCAGCAAACTGCCCATATGATTGTTGATGCCACTGACATGCGGCACCCGCGCGATATTTTTCTCCAGCGTCGCGACCAGCTCCTGCTCGGTCATATCCAGCGTAAGACCACCCGCATCCAAGGCATGACCATCGACCGTCGCCATCGGCAGATGCAGCATGACCTCTTTGTTGCGGCTGTGTGCGAGCAGAGCGAGTTGATGTGTGTAGGCAGCGTAGGGAAGAAACGAGCAAGCGACGGGGCCAGGCAATTGCATAACGCGCTGCCCGGCTTCAAGTCGAGCGCCCATATCATCGATGATAATGGCGATTTCCGGGGCACTGCCCGGAACCGCCACCGGCGTCGGTGGCAAGGTACCGCTGGCGGTCGCCCCGCGCGCGCCCGTCAGGCACAGCAGGATGACCAGACTGAAAACACAGCTGCTACGCAGGCCGGAAATGCTCGGTGAAAGGCGCGATGCGCCTGCAATCACCGTTGGCTTTCCTTCTGTATGGCCAAGCCCTTGAGCAGATTCAAGGCTTCATACAATTGATAGTCGCTGCGTGACAGGGGCTCTTCAGGTTGCTTGGCATCCTTATCAGTCTTGCCCTTGGTGTCGGTCTTATCCGATTTTTCATTACCGTTTTGCAGGTGACCGCTCAGATCCGCTTCCTTGATCGGATCAAACGGGGCCTCCTCCTCGGATACACGCACATTGTCCAACTCGATATCAGGCACGATGCCTTCGGCCTGGATGGAGCGGCCACTGGGCGTGTAGTAACGCGCCGTGGTGAGTTTCACGGCCGTGTCGTTGCTCAATGGCACGATCGTCTGTACTGAACCTTTACCGAAGGTGCGGGTACCCACAACAATGGCGCGGTGATGATCCTGCAGTGCGCCGGCAACAATTTCCGAAGCCGATGCCGAACCCTGATTCACCAGCACCACCAGCGGTGCACCGCTGGTCACATCATCCGGCGTGGCGTTGAAGCGCAAGCGCGAATCGGCGATGCGACCTTCCGTGTAAACAATCAAACCTTTTTCGAGGAAGGCATCGGATACCGCTACAGCGCCGTTCAGCACACCGCCCGGATTGTTGCGCAAATCCAGCACCAGGCCACGCAGCTTGCCTTCCTTTTTAAGGGCATCAATTGCTTCGACCAAATTGTCTGCGGTAGTCGCCTGGAATTGCGAAATACGCACATAGCCGAAGCCTTCCGACAGCATGCGCTGCTTGACGCTCTTCACCTTGATCACATCACGCGTGACCGTGATCTTAAGCGGCTTTTCCTGACCTTCGCGCACGATGGTCAGTATGATGTCGGTGCCGGGCTTGCCGCGCATGATCTTGACCGCATCGTTCAGACTCATGCCTTTTACGGGCGTGTCGTCGAGACGAATGATCAGATCGCCAGACTCCACACCGGCGCGCTGCGCGGGCGTATCGTCGATGGGCGCGATCACCTTGACGAAGCCGTCTTCCATGCCGACTTCTATACCCAGGCCGCCGAATTCGCCGGAGGTACCGACCTGCAGCTCTTTGAATTGTTCCTGATCGAGATAGGCCGAATGCGGATCAAGACCCGTCAGCATTCCGCGAATGGCATTTTCCAGCAGCGCTTTGTCTTCGACGGGTTCGACATAATCGGCCTTGATGCGCGCGAACACGTCACTGAAACTGCGCAGCTCTTCGAGCGGTAACGCGCTCTGCGGTGTTTCGCGCTCGGCAAACACACCGTGACCGATACTCAGCGACACACCCAGAATCAAGCCGGTGACCACGAGTGCTACTTTCTGTCTTTGGGGATTCATGGGGCTTCCATTTTCCGGGCACTGCCGGCCTCGCTGCGAATGATCTTTCAATTATCGGCCGGACACAGCCGAACTTATATGTACATCAGGCTATTAAAGCGGACAAGACCATAGCACAGCCAGGAGGGCCTGTTAATGCTGTCAGCGCGCAGCCTGGGCGGCGTTGGGCTTGCCGGCACACCATTTTGCAGGGTTTATCGGCTCGCCCTTGTGGCGCATTTCAAAATAAACACCGGTACGCGCCATGCCGCCTGTATCGCCCACGCTGGCGATGACATCACCGGGCGCGACCGATTCCCCGACCTGTTTGAACAAGGCCTGGTTGTGGCCGTACAAAGTCATGTAATTGTCACCGTGATCAATAATGATCAATAACCCGAATCCACGCAGCCAATCGGCAAAGGCGACGCGTCCACTCGCCACGCTGCGCACCTCGCGACTGGACGGTGCGGCGATAAACACGCCACGCCAGCGCAGGTTACCCACCTCGCGAGCATCGCCATAACTGGCAACCAGCTTTCCGGAAACCGGCCAGGGCAGCTTACTCTTGAGCTTGGCAAACGGCTGCTGTTTACCGCCGCCGGGACCCAGGTCGGCCAGGGCACGCTGCAACTCCTTGAGAAGTTTTTCCAGGCGCTTTTCGTCTTTCTGCATCTGCGCCAGCTGACCACCTTGATCACGAATCTCCGTCTGTAGTTTAGCCAGCAGCGCCTCTCGGTTTTGTCGCTCCTGATCAAGCTCAGCCATTTCGGCTTGCTGCTGCAGCTCGGTTTGGGTCAGGGCTTCGCGCTGTACGCCGATGTCCTGCTGAAGCTGGTCAAGCTGCTGCAGCATGACTTCAACCTTGCCAATGCGTTTCAGTCGTGCCTGGTTGAGATAACGATAATAGGTGAGGGCGCGTCCGAGACGGGCCGGATCTTCCTGATTGAGCAGCAGTTTGACCTGTTCCTGACGGCCGAGCAGGTAGGCCGCGCGCAACTGGCGTGCGAGCAATTGGCGCTCGGCTTCCAACTCGGCATTGGTATTGGCGTAGCTGTCCTGCAATTCATTGAGGCGTTGCTCGCCGTCACGCAGCTGTTTCTTCACGCTGCGCAACGTGTTGTTGAGGCGGCCGATGCTCTGCTCGACCTCTCGCACCTGCCGCGCCAGGGTAGATTCCTGGGCTCGCGAAGCCTGCAGTTGCTGCGTAAGCGCACCCATACGCTCACGCAGTTTGGCGAGCTCGGCATTGGCTTGCTGCGGATTATCAGTGGCTTGGCAGGGCGCAATACACAGGATCGATGCTGTCAGCAAAAATCCGGCCGCCCAGCGGTTTAGCGGAGAGCGTAACTCAGGAGGCGCCACGGCGCTCCACTTGGGCGGGAGGTTCTAATTCCACCAGTGACCTGCCGGACATTTCCGAGGGCTGGGACAAGCGCATCAGATTGAGCATCGTCGGAGCGATATCGCACAGAGCCCCATTGGAATTGAGCTGCCCGGGACGTCCGACATACACCAACGGCACCAGATTGCTGGTATGCGCAGTATGCGCCTGCCCGGTGTCATCACCCTGCATTTTCTCGGCATTACCATGATCCGCGGTGATGAGCATTTCACCGCCGGTTTTTTGCAAGGCTTGTTCGATACGCGCCAGACACCCATCCAGTGCCTCGATGGCCTTGACCGCCGCGTCGAAGTTTCCGGTATGTCCGACCATGTCCGGATTGGCGTAGTTGCAGATAATGACGTCGTACTTGCCGCTCTCGATGGCCTCAACCAAATGGTCGGTAACCAGGGCCGCATTCATCTCCGGCTGGAGATCATAGGTCGCGACCTGTGGCGAGGGCACCAGGATACGATCCTCTCCTTCAAATGGCTCTTCCACGCCGCCATTGAAGAAGAAGGTCACATGGGCGTACTTCTCCGTCTCGGCGAGTCGCAACTGACGCAAGCCCATACCCGATACGTAACTACCGAAGACGTTCTGTAACCGTTCAGCGGGAAAGGCGACGGGAATGTCGAATTCAGAATTGTATTCCGTGAGGCTTGCGAACCGACCCAGCTGAGGAATCACCTTGCGCTCGAAGCCATCGAAATCCGGCTCGATGAAGGGGCGAGTAATCTGCCGTGCACGATCGGAACGGTAATTCATGAAGATCATGACATCACCATCTTCGACCCGTACTGGCGCCTCGCCGGGCGGCACGATTACCGTAGCCTGGATAAATTCATCCGCTTCGTCCCGGGCATAGGCCATTTCAAGACCTTCCAAGGCAGTGCTTGCCTGAAACGCCCCTTTGCCTTGAGTGATCAAGTCATAGGCAGCCTGAATTCGTGGCCAGCGATGATCACGGTCCATGGCGTAATAACGACCTATGATAGAAGCGAAGCGACCCCCGCCGCATTCTGCAAATTTTTCCTCCATCAGGTGTAACGATGATGTCGCGCTGCGCGGCGGGGTATCTCGACCGTCTAAAAAGGCATGCAGATAAACTTTCGGCGCGCCACGCTTGACGGCAAGTTCCACCATGGCGTGGATATGCGCCTCGTGACTGTGGACACCACCGGCAGACAGTAACCCCAGGATATGCACGGCCCGGTCATTGGTAATCGCCAGATCCACCGCATCGGTCAGGGTTTTGTTTTTGAAAAATGATCCGGTCTTGATGGAGCGACTGACGCGCGTGAACTCCTGGTAAACCACGCGGCCGGATCCAAGATTGAGATGTCCCACTTCGGAATTGCCCATTTGATCCGCAGGCAAACCCACTGCGGCGCCAGAGGTTCGAATCAGGGTATGCGGGTATTGCGCCCATAATCTGTCCCAGACAGGTTTGCGCGCAGCCGCGATGGCATTGAAATGAGTATCTTCCGAGTAGCCCCATCCGTCCAGAATGACCAGGACCATGGGCTTGGGGATTGCAGACATACTGATGCTCTACCGTTCCTGCTAGAGGTTTAGAATAAGTCTAACCTGAATCGACGATCTTCACCACAGGCCCGAGTGCAAACTCAACGACCGCGAATCAACAACGTTGTCAGGTTCTTTAAAAGGTTTATTATTGTATAGTGTTTTAATAATGAAGTGCAGTGTGGGTCATGATGATGTTTTACGATACACACCGAGCTTGCTCCCTGTGCCGAGTCCCGCCTGAGGCTGACCTAATGAGTGTAGATGCGATTCAAGAAGATCTGATCACCCAAGACGAGGATATCGATCGGGCATCACGCTCGCTCAAGGCCATGTCCCATCCGCTACGGCTGAAAATCCTCTGCACACTCGGGGATCAGGAGGTCAGTGTGCAGGACATCGTCGAACATGTGGGCACATCCCAAAGCAACATTTCCCAGCATCTGGCGATTCTGCGTGACAAGGGCATCCTGGCTTCGCGCAAGGATGCCAACCGCGTGTTCTACCGGGTTGGGGATTCCCGAACCCTGCGCTTGATCGGTATGATGCGCGAGGTATTTTGTTCGCGCCAATAGTGGCCTGTCTTACACTATCGACGTCCGCTACTCCCCGTCATTGATGCCCACGACACCCTCTGGTCTTAATGGCGTTTGCTTTGGATAATCCTGTTACATGAACACCTTCAGTCGTTTGATGGAATTTGTCGCCAATCATTGGGCCTTAAGCCTTGCCTTCGTCGTCGTCAGCGCACTGCTGATCATCAACGAAATACGCACCCGTCTGTATGGCGCACCACAACTGGGGCCACATGCCGCCACCCAGACCCTGAATGCCGATAACACCGTGGTCCTGGATGTGCGCGAGGAAAACGAGTACCAACAAGGCCACCTTGCCAATGCCGTCCATATACCGCTTGGACAACTGAGCAAGCGCATTCAGGAGCTCGAAAAATTCCGCAACCAAACCCTGGTGGCCTATTGCCGCACCGGCAATCGCTCCAATAGCGCCGCCAGCCTGCTGCGCAAACAGGGATTTTCCAGCGTATTCAACCTGGCCGGCGGCATCGTCGCCTGGCAAAACGCCAATCTTCCCGTCACCAAAAAATAATCACTGCCATGCCCGACGTCGTTATGTACAGCACTGGATTCTGCCCCTACTGCGTGCGTGCACGCATGCTATTGGACCGCAAGGGCGTTAACTACACCGATATTCGCGTGGATCTGGAGCCTCACCTGCGTGAAGAAATGATCCGCCGCAGCGGACGCACCAGTGTCCCGCAGATTTTTATCGACGATTTCCATGTTGGTGGCTGTGATGACATGTTAGCCCTGGAAAACCAAAGCAAACTTGACCCACTCCTTGGCGCGGCAGGCTAAATCCATACATAGACAAATGCCCTCTGAGCCATGCTGCGCTGCGCCCTGAACAATCTGGCATAATAGCCGGCAGCAACCAGAGCAGCCCCAAGGCCGCCACTCGCAGCATCCGATTCACCATCTAAATATGGAACCCACCATGGCAGAGCAAAATGCACAGGCCGATCAGAAGAATTTCGGCATTCAGAAAATCTATGTGAAAGACATGTCGTTCGAGACGCCCAATTCGCCTTCGATCTTCACCATGGACTGGAAACCGGAAATCAATCTGGAACTGAATACCCAATCCAGCAAAATCGCCGAGGGTGTGCATGAGGTTGTGCTCTCGCTCACCGTGACCGCCAAGTTAGGTGAAAACACCGCTTATCTGGCCGAAGTACAGCAGGCCGGCATCTTCGCTATGCAGGGTTTTCCTGAGGCGGAACTCGCACCCATGATCGGCGCCTTCTGCCCCGGCACCCTGTATCCCTATGCGCGTGAGACTGTATCTGACTTAGTCGCGCGAGGCGGCTTCCCACAACTGGTACTCGCGCCGATCAACTTCGATGCCCTGTTCGCGCAGCAGATCCAAAAAGTACAAGCGCAAGTATCTGACCCCAGCCAACCCCAACACTGATAGAACGACACCTATGAACGCGCCACGCCCCATCGCCGTCCTCGGTACCGGCTCCTGGGGGACAGCGCTGGCGATTCTGCTGGCACGCAATGGTCATGCGGTACGCCTGTGGGGAAATGAGCCCGCAGTCATGGCCGAATTGGCGCGCGCGCGATGTAACGCGCGCTATTTGCCAGACACGCCTTTCCCTGACGGCATCAGCATCTACGCCGATCTCGGTGCGGCACTTGCCGATCAGGCCGATGTGCTGGTGGCGGTTCCCAGCCACGCCTTCCGGGAGGTTCTAAACCTCATCTCGACCAAACTGCAGCCTGACACCGCGCTGGCCTGGGCCACCAAGGGCCTGGAAATGGCCTCCGGGAAATTGCTGCACGAAGTGGCCGAAGAGGTCTTGCCCGACCAGCCGCACGCCGTTATCTCCGGGCCCACGTTCGCGCGCGAAGTCGCTGCAGGATTGCCGACCGCGGCCACCGTTGCCGGGAGTGACCTGCGCACCGCGGAACACTTCGCGGCGTTGTTGCGCGGAACCAGCTTCCGCGCCTATACCAGCAATGATCGCGTCGGGGTCGAAATCGGCGGCGCGTTGAAAAACGTGTTGGCCATCGCCGCCGGCATCTCCGACGGCCTGGGCTTTGGTGCCAACAGCCGCGCCGCACTCATCACCCGCGGCCTGGCCGAAATGATCCGCCTGGGTGAAGCACTGGGCGGGCATCGCGAAACCTTCATGGGCTTGGCCGGCGTCGGTGATCTGGTACTGACCTGTACCGACGATCAATCACGCAATCGACGCATGGGGTTGGCGCTCGGTCGCGGTCAATCACGCGCCGCTGCACAGAAGTCGATTGATCAAGTTATCGAAGGCGTCGACACCGCGCGCGAGATTCACAAGCTCGGCAAACAATACAAAGTCGATCTGCCCATTACCGAGCAGGTGTATCGGGTGCTGTATGAGAATCTCGACCCGCGTGAAGCTGTGCAAACGCTGCTGGCGCGGGAGCCTAAGGCTGAGACGGATTGAAAACCTTGTCTCGCGCAAAGGCGCAAAGGCGCAAAGGCGCAAAGGCGCAAAGAGCGCCAAGTTATTTTGTGGAAGTGCGACTTGCTGAACAAGGTTTTTGATTTTAACCCTTAGCGACTTTGCGTCTTTGCGCGAGACAAAAATTAGCTACCACCCGGAAATCCCAACTGCCGCCAGGCCTCATACACCACCACCGCGACACTGTTGGACAGATTGAGGCTGCGCACATTCGGGCGCATGGGCAGACGCAATACCCGCTCAGGCGGCAGACCTGCCAATAGATCGGCGGGCAGCCCACGTGTCTCGGGGCCGAACAGCAAGGCATCACCCGCCGCAAACTGGACCTGATCGTGACGCTGGGTCCCACGCGTGGACAAGGCAAATAACCGCGCGGGTTGAACGCTGGCAAGAAACGCCTCGAAATCGGCATGTTCACGCAGCTCGGCCCATTCGTGATAATCCAGGCCGGCACGTTTGAGCTTGCTGTCGTCGAGCGCAAAACCGAGCGGATGGATCAGATGTAGGTGGCTGCCGGTGTTGGCGCAAAGGCGTATGATATTGCCGGTGTTGGGCGGGATCTCCGGCTGATACAGAACGACATGAAACATTTGATTGGCCACGGAAGCACACGGAAGGTCACCGAATGATAAAGCAATGTCCTGGGTTTTTCCGTGGTGATGAGCAAGATGACGACTGAGGACAAAAATAAACTGGCCATCAGCTTCTGCGGCATGCATTTCGATTCGCCGCTCGTGCTGCTGTCCGGCTGTGTCGGCTTCGGCGAGGAATATACCCGCATCGCCGGCTTCTCCAATCGCGATGTCGGCGCCATTTGTCTGAAGGGCACGACCGAAAAACCGCGCCTGGGCAATCCGCCACATCGGGTCTATGAAACCCCGGACGGCATGCTCAACGCCATCGGCCTGCAGAATCCCGGCGTGGATAAAGTCGTTGATGAGATCCTGCCGACGCTGGATTTCAGCGAGACGCGCTTCATCGCCAACGTCTCCGGCTCCACCATCGAGGAATACTTCAACGTCACCAAACGCTTCGATGATTCGCCCATCGACGCCATCGAGATCAACATCTCCTGTCCGAATGTGAAGGAGGGCGGTGTCGCCTTCGGCAATGATCCGGATATGTCGGCACGTGTTGTCGAGGCCTGCCGCAAAGCCACCAAGAAGCCACTCATCACCAAGCTGTCGCCGAACCAGACCAATATCGCCGAGAATGCGCGCCGCTGTATCGAGGCCGGCACCGATGGCTTTGCGGTCATCAACACACTAATGGGTATGGCCGTCGATGTCGAAAGCCGCACCACCGTGATCGGCAACAATCAGGGCGGCCTGTCCGGTCCAGCCATCAAACCCATTGCCTTATTGAAGGTGCATCAGGTGGCACAGGTCTGTCGGGCGCATGACATCCCGATTATCGGCCAGGGCGGCATCACCACCGTCAACGATGCGCTGGAGTTCCTGATCGCCGGCGCCAGTGCGATCGGTGTGGGTACCGCATTGTTCTATGACCCGCTGGTCTGCCAAAAACTGAATGCCGGCATCGTCGCCTACCTGGATCGACATAAATTAAGCAATGTCAGTCAATTGACTGGCACCCTTCAACTCCATGGCCAACAGTCGGCCAATGTCCCCAGCTCCGCCTGCGGCACCTGATATAACGTCGTAACTATCTATTATTTAATAATTAATACCACCCTCTGGCCGCTTCAAGGCTGGCTGTAATCCCCCTCTGGTCCAAACCTTGCTTCTCCCTGCTTACACCCTTTAAGAGCCGGGAGCCTTGGCTATGTACGGAAAGCACTTCGGACTGGAATCGCCACCGTTCCGCATCACTCCTGACACGCGCCGCTTCTATCCCGGCGCGCAGCGCGGGGCCGTGCTCGAAGCATTGGCCTATGCCGTTGAAAAGGGTGAAGGAATCGTCAAACTCACCGGCGAGGTCGGCAGCGGCAAGACCATGCTGTGCCGCATGCTGGCCGACCGATTGGCCACCACCGTGGACGTGGTCTATCTGGCCAACCCCAGTTTAAAACGCGAAGACGTGCTGCAAGCGGTCGCCCTGGATCTGAAACTGCCCACCGATGGCGGCCGCGTAGCTCTGCTGAATGCCTTGCAGGACTACCTGCTGCAACGCCATGCCGAAGGACGGCGTGTGGCCGTCTTTGTGGAGGAGGCGCAGGGCATGGACCTGGACGCCCTGGAAGAAATCCGTTTTCTGTCCAATCTGGAAACCAACGAAGACAAACTGCTCCAAATCGTTCTGTTCGGCCAGCCCGAACTCGACGATCACCTGGCCGTGCATGCCGTGCGTCAGCTGCGCGACCGCATCACTCACAGTTTCACGTTACCGCCGCTGAATCTCGCGGATATCCGCGATTACATCCCCTTCCGACTCCGCGCCGCCGGCTATCAGGGCGGTGATCCCTTGACCAGTATGGCCTACCGTCTACTGGCGCGCGCATCCAAGGGATTGCTGCGACGTATTCATATTCTGGCGGACAAGGCCTTGCTGGCCGCCTATGCCGATGGCGTCCGCCAGGTACATTTGCGGCATATGCGTCGCGCCATCGACGACAGTGAATTCGCCTCCGGCTGGTCCTTGCTACCGCAGCCGGCATGGGCGATCGCCGCTGGAATGGCCATGCTCGCGGTCGGCGCGGTGACCTATGCGGTCATGCCTCACAACACCGTTCATCCCAACGTGGCGGAACTGGTCAAGATTCAACCCGCGGCAGGTGTCACAGCCGTCACGGCCGCAAAAACTACGAACGCCGCGCCGAATCCGCCGGCCACTCCGCCTCGCGAGCAGTCGCTCTCCATAACTGAGGACGCGTCACAACGGCAAACTGCAGCCGATACCGCTTTGGCGACACGCGTAGCCGCGGCGCGGGATTGGCTGAATCAGGACAGCGGCGCGCTCTACACCATCCAGATCATGACCAGCGACGATACCGCGCGCGCACCCCTTGAGCGATTCCTGAATCACCCGGCACTGCAGGCGCATCTCGATCAGGTGTATATCGCCCCGGCCATGGTCAATGGCACGCAACGCTGGTCCGTACTCTACGGCAGCTTCGAGAATTACAGCGATGCGCAACAGGCCATCAGTTCCATTCCCAAGGCGCTAAAAGGTTACGGCCCTTACTTGCGTTCTCTCACGGCAGTGAAAAAGGAGGCGACCGGTCACTGGCGGGTCGCGCAGCGAAATCTATGAAACATTCTTATCGTCTGCATTGGATGCCGACCCTGTTTGCCGGGCTGCTGACTCTGTCCGCTTGCGCATTGACACCCCAGGCCGTGGATAAAGGCCATGTCGCCAGCGCGCCTGTGAGCAAGTCGGATATACCGGCGCCGGTCCAACGCGTGCCGGTACTGGAAGCGCCCCGCGCCAGCGCACCGCTGGAAACCTACAGCGTCGTGGTCACCGATGTACCGGTACGCGACATGCTGTTCGCGCTGGCACGCGACGCCAAGATCAATGTCGATGTGCATCCGAGCGTCACCGGCAACGTCACGTTGAACGCCATTGATCAGACCCTGCCGCAGCTACTCGATCGCATTGCGCGTCAGGCCGATGTGCGTTTCACCCAAGAGGGTGACACATTGCAGGTGGAACAGGATGTGGCGTTTCTGCGCAACTACAAAATTGACTATGTCAATATGTCGCGCGACAACAGCAGCGCCGTCAGCGTAGCAACCCAGATCGCCACCACCGGTGCGGCGGCGGGTGATAGCGGCGGCGGCAGTGGCAGCAACAATTCCACCACTGCGGTTAACAGCACGTCCAATCATCGCTTCTGGAGCACGCTGGAGCGCAACATCCGCGCCATCCTGGGTGAAGCTGTCGATGCAGCCTCCACGGAAGGTTCAGCCGCGGTCATCGTCAATGCCGAATCCGGCATCCTTAGCGTGCGCGCCACCACCCGTGAACATCAGCAGATCCAAACCTTCATTGATCAGGTACAGGTGAGTGCGCAACGCCAGGTATTGATCGAAGCCACGGTGGTCGAAGTCAAGCTCAATGACGATTATCAGCTGGGCGTGGACTGGAGTCTGATTGCCTCCGGCGCGGGCTGGTCTGTTGATCAATCGCTGCTCGGCACCAATTTGAGCCAATCGCCGTTTTCGTTGTTGACCTACGCCGACGCGGACACCGACTTGGGCAATACCTCAACAACGGTCGGCATGCTGCGCCAATTCGGCGATATCCGCGTGCTGTCCAGCCCCAAGATCATGGCCATTAACAACCAGACCGCGTTGCTGAAGGTTGTCGATAACCTGGTGTACTTCACTATCGAAGCGGAAACCACCATCACCGATGGCGTGGCCAACACCACCTTCACCAGTTCCGTGCACACCGTACCGGTCGGCTTTGTCATGAGCGTGACCCCACAGATCAACGACACCGATACCGTGATTCTCAACATTCGCCCGACCATTTCACGGGTGATCAGTTATGTGCGTGACCCGAACCCATCGCTGCGACTGTCAGATGTCGAAAGCAGCATTCCGCAAATCCAGGTCCGTGAAATGGATTCCATTCTGCGCATCAACTCCGGCCAGACCGCTGTGCTCGGTGGTCTCATTCAGGATGGCGTTGATCTGAATCGCTCCGGCACACCGTTGTTGTCGGAACTGCCGGTGATCGGCGATGCCTTCAGTTACCGCAGCAACCAGGTCAGCAAGACCGAGCTGGTGATCTTCCTGCGCCCGCGTGTCATTCGTGACGCCAGCGTCAGTGGTGATCTGGCCGACTATCAGCGCTATTTACCTGAACATCAGAACAGAACATCCGAACCGGAGCGGCTGACCCAGCCACTGCGCATGCCGGGAGGCGGCACATGAGTCTGTTGATGGACGCGCTGAAGCAGGCGGAACACGCCAAGCGCGACAAACACAACGAGGCTGCGCCGCTTGAAACCCAAGCGGCGAAGTCGCCTGTGGCAGACACGCCCAAAGATCCGGCCGAACTTAGCCTGTCACCCGTGGATGCCCTCGCGTGCCCCGAACCCTTAACACCCGAGCCGACCGCTGAAGAAGGGGCGCGTGCACCGCGCCTGGCATTAGCAACAGCACAGAAATCAGAACCAGAACAGAAACTGGAAACCATATCGATATCCGAAGCGGTAAGCGCAGAACCCGAGCCCAGCGCAGTACTGGAAATCGAGAGGCCCAAACAGGCCAAACCCGATCATCACAATGCCCAGGCTGCCGCTCGCATCCTGGCCGCGAGCGCGGCACGGCATGAGACACAACGCCGCCGCAATCTGATTGGCCTTATCACCCTGGGTGCGGTGCTGGTCATCGCCATCGGGAGTTATTACTACTACGCGTCACTCGCACAGCAAACACCCTACTTGGGCATGGTACAATTACCGCCTGCGGCGACAGAAGCGGAGGGAGAAGACCCAGCGGTAGCGACGGACGATCTGCAGACGTCACTGCTCGCCGGCGTGCCTCCGGCAAAAACGCCCTGGCAAGAGGGTCCACCTCCGGCTGAACCCCTGGTCACTCAGGACTGGGAGCCGGCACCCGTCGATCCGCGTGTATTGCGCGGCGAGCAACCGCTGCCGGCCGACAATCAGGCCGCGGACGATATGCCCGCTGAGTCGGCGGCCGCCAGTATTCGCATCACCCGCAGCACCCAGCCGAGCAAGGTCAGCCGTGATCTGCAGACGGCCTACGCGGATTTTCAGGCCGGTCGTCTGGCGCAGGCGGAACAGGGTTATCGTCAGGTGCTGACCCGGGATATCGACAACCGCGATGCACGCATGGGACTCGCGGCCATCGCAGTACGTACTGGCCAGATGGATCTCGCCCGCAACGAATATCATGCGGTGTTGCAACGTAACCCCAAGGATCTGACCGCACTGGCCGCATTGACCGACCTGGGTCAGAACCGCACGGCCGATAGCGAGAGCCAGCTGAAACTTCTGCTGAGCGAACAGCCGCAATCCGCTCCATTACACTTTGCGCTGGCTAATCTCTATGCCGAACAGCAACGCTGGCCTTATGCCCAGCAGGCCTATTTCGAGGCGCAGCGACTGGCGCCAGAGCATCCCGACTATGCCTTCAATCTGGCCGTAAGCCTGGAGCATCTCAGTCAACAACGCTTGGCCCTGGAATATTATCAACGCGCCGTGCAACTCGCCGGCCTGCACAATGCACAGTTCGATCTGCGCGCCGCCAAGCAGCGCGTCGCCGTGCTCAGCGCGCAGGCACAACCATGAACGCTCCTGCCGCCAAGCCGCCACGCCGTATCGGCGACATCCTGATCGAGCAGGGCATCCTGAGTAATGACCAGCTGCGCATCGCGCTGACCGAGCAGAAGAAGCGTGGTGAACAACTTGGTCGCATCATTGTCTCGCTGGGTTTTACCACCGAGGCCATTGTCCGCGATGCACTGTCCGAATCGCTGGGCCAGGAAAGCGTCGATCTGCATAAGGTCGTCGTCGATCACGATGCGCTCAAGATGGTACCCAAAGAGGTTGCACGCCGTTACCGTGTGCTACCGATCGCCATCGACCACAACAAACATTTGCTCACTGTCGCGATGGCCGACACCACCAATGTCGTGGCGCTGGACCAGCTGCGCGCCATCCTCGGCGGTCGTGTCGATGTGCATCCGCTGCTGGCCGGTGAGTCGGAAATCGAATCAGCCATTGATCAGTTCTATGGCTATGAACTTTCGGTCGACGGCATCCTGCATGAAATCGAAACCGGGCAAGTCGACTACAACAGTTTTGCCGGCGACGGTGATGAATACAGTCAACCGCTGGTGCGCCTGGTCGATGCCATGTTGTCGGATGCGGTCAAGGCCGGCGCCTCGGATATTCACTTCGAACCGGAGCAGGGCTTCCTGCGCCTGCGCTATCGCATCGACGGTGTGCTGCGTCAGATCCGCAGTCTGCACAAAAATTACTGGTCGGCGATCGCCGTGCGTCTGAAGGTCATCTCCGGCATGAACATCGCCGAAACCCGCGCGCCACAGGATGGGCGCATCTCACTCACACTCTACGGTCGCCCCATCGACTTCCGCGTGTCGGCGCAACCGACCACCTGGGGCGAGAACATCGTGCTGCGTATTCTGGATCGCAGCAAAGGCATTGTTCCACTGGATAATCTCGGTCTGCCCGACGATTCGCTGTCGATGTTGAAACTCATGATGGCACGTCCGGAAGGCATCATTCTGGTGACCGGCCCGACCGGCAGCGGCAAGACCACCACACTGTATTCCATGCTCAGCTATGTGAGCAGCGAGTCGGTGAACATCATGACCCTGGAAGATCCGGTCGAATACCCGATGAATCTGATTCGGCAGAGCTCGGTCAACGAAGCCGCGAAAATGGATTTCGCGACCGGTATCCGCTCCATGATGCGCCAGGACCCGGACATCATTCTGGTCGGTGAGATACGTGACGAGGACACCGCGGATATGGCGCTACGCGCGGCCATGACCGGACATCAGGTGTATTCGACGCTGCACACCAATTCCGCCATCGGCTCGATTCCGCGCCTGCTGGATCTCGGTATTGTCCCGGACATGCTCTCCGGCAACATCATCGGCATTGTCGCCCAACGCCTGATCCGCAAGGTATGCATGCATTGCCGCGAAGCGGCGCCTGCAACCGATTTCGAACGCAAGCTGATGCGTCAGCCTGAGGATACCGAAATAACACTGTATCAAGCACGCGGTTGCGATGAATGCAACCACACCGGCTACCGCGGCCGATTGTCGGTGATGGAACTGCTGAAAATGGATGACGATCTCGACGAACTGGTGGCACGCCGCGCAACCCGTCGTGAGCTCCACAATATGGCGATGTCGAAAGGCTTCAGGCCACTTAGCGAGGATGGCGTGCGCCGCGTACTGGAAGGCGTGACGACGCTGGATGAAATCTCGCGTGTCATCGACCTGACCGATCGTCTGGTGTGAACGCCATGAACTCTATTTATATCGTAGGTCGGATTCAGCGGCGCAGCCGCGCGTCCGACAAACCTGCCACCTCTGCAAGACCAGTACAGATCAGGATTAATAACTGATGTCCGCTTACGAATACAAAGCGATCAACGACGACGGCAAGATCGTGCTCGGCCGCATCGAGGCCGCCAACGATTCTGATCTGGAGTCACGCCTGGCGCGCATGGGTCTGGAAATGATCCGCTGCAAACCCGCCGTTGATCGTGGCTGGAGTCTGGGAAGTCGCTCCGTAGGTCGCCAGGAACTGATTACCTTCTGCTTTCATCTCGAACAGCTGACACGCGCCGGTGTACCGATTCTCGAAGGCCTGTCCGATCTGCGTGACAGTGTCACCAATGCACGTTTCCGCGAAGTCGTTGCTGCGCTGATCGAAGACATTGAAGGTGGCAAGACGTTGTCCGAGGCCTTGGCGCGTTTCCCGGCCGTGTTCAGCAAGGTCTTCAGCAGCCTGATCCGCGCCGGTGAACAGAGTGGCATGCTGCCGGATGTGCTGCAAAATCTGACCGAAACATTGAAGTGGCAGGACGAGCTGGCCGCGCATACCAAAAAGATCGTCATGTACCCGGCCTTTGTCGGCACCGTGGTCATGGGGGTGATGTTCTTCATGATGATCTATCTGGTACCGCAGCTGACCAGCTTCATCAAATCCATGGGTCAGGAACTCCCGTTCCACACGCGCGCCCTGATCCATGTTTCGAATTTCGTTATCGCCTACTGGCACCTGATTCTGATGGTGCCGCCGGCGTTGTTTTTCGGCATTCGTTATCTGGCGCGCGTGAATCCCCAGGCACGCTATAACTTGGATAGCTTCAAGCTACGCGTCTGGCCGGTCGGTCCGATCTACGCCAAGATCCTGATGTCGCGCTTCGCGAGTAATTTCGCGCTCATGTTCACCGCGGGTATCACGGTACTCGAAGCCCTGCGCACCTCCGAACAGCTGGTAGACAACAAGGTTATCGAAGAAGCCCTGCAACGGGTACAGCGACAGATCGGTGATGGTGTCGGTCTCAGCGCCGCATTCCAGAATACCGGGCTGTTCCCCGCACTGGTTATCCGCATGCTGCGGGTCGGCGAGAACACCGGCGGCCTGGATGTCGCGCTGACAAACATCAGCTATTTCTACAACCGAGACGTTAAGGAATCCATCGAGAAAGTACAGGCTCTGATCGAACCCACCATGACCGTGATCCTGGGCATACTCCTGGGCTGGGTCATGATCTCGGTACTCGGTCCGATATACGACATTCTTGGGAAAATCACCTGACCATGCTGCAGCAGATCTTCTTTCTCACCAGCGGAAGCCTGACGGCCTATCAATTCGATGGTCGCACACTCACGCGCATGAACACCTTCGTGGCCGCGGATGCCGGCCTTGCGGTGTTTGATGATTATCTGCAAAAACTTGGGCAGGCACCGACCTACATCCTCACCGACATGGTCGAAGAGGATTTCCGTATCGACAGCATCGCCCACACTATGGGCGGTGACCGCAAAGCCTTGCTGGCGCGCTATGTCGCACGCATCTATCGCGGTACCACCTATCGGCATGCACAACTGTTGGGGCGTGACCCGAATAATAAACGTAAAGATGAAGTCCTGTTCAGCGGATTACTGAATCCGGAATTCGCTGATATGTGGATCAGCGCCATGCAGCATTACAAGGTACCGATTGCCGGCATCTATTCGCTGCCGCTGGTCAGTATCGAACTGGTGAAGCGTCTCTGGGATATCAAAAAGGATGTACTGCTCATTACGCACCACCGCGAAAGCGGACTGCGTCAATCCTTCATCACCGGCGGCCAGTTGCGCTTCAGCCGCCTCACGCCGGTACCGGATGACCTGACTGTCGAAAACTATGCGACGTATCTGCATGCCGAAATCGGTAAGACAAAGCGGTATCTGTCGAACCTGCATCTGCTCGCCCGGGATGTAGTGCTGGAAGTCTGCGTGCTCAGCGGCGGCCAACGTCTCGATGCTCTTGAGGCAATGCGTGACAACGAGACGCTTACCCATTACCGCATGATCAGTATCGCCGACGCATCCGCAAAAATCGGCTATCACGATGAACACACGGACTTTGAGGCGGATGAACTGTTTGCCTTCCTGCTCGCCAAACATCATCGGCACAATCATTACGCCAGTGATGCGCAGCGCTTCCATTACAAAATGGCACGCGCGCGCCAGGCGCTTTCTGGAATATGTGTCGCCGCCAGTGTCGCCGGACTGTTATGGGCAGGGACGCAGATTGTGGATGGCGTGATGTACCGGCAGGAGCTGGCGAAGACAACGGAATTATTGGCAACCGCTGAGGAGCGCAATAACGCAGTTCAGGCGCGCCTCCCGCAGACGGATGTCACGCCGGAAGACATGCGATTCGCTGTTGATGCAGCCAGGCAGTTGCGTCAAAAACGCCAGTATCCACATGATCTACTGCGGGTCATTGGACAGGAACTACAGCAACAAACAGGCCTGGAAATTCAACGGCTCGATTGGTTCGCCAGCAACGACCTTAACGCCAAGGTCACCCCCCTGGAAAGCGGCGTAAGCGAGGCAGCTGATGCAGTATCGTATGATGAAAATGGCGAACCTGTCACTGCGATGGATGGCGATGACGACTCCATCTATCAAATCGTCATCATCAAGGGACGCGTAAAGCCTTTTGAAGGCAATTACAGCAGCGCGCATGAAAAAATAGTGGATCTCCTTAACAGACTCCGCAGCAGTAACATCGTTGTTGCCGAGGCGCTGGAGCTGCCTCTAAACACCGCGACCAGCGGTCGGGTGCTGGGTAGCATCGGTGACGAAGCAAAAGACCAGGAAGCGCTCTTTACACTGCGCGTGGTAATGGGGGAACGACATGGCTAACGCTAAGCAGGTCTATGCGGAACTACGCCAGCCGCTGCAGCGCGCAGGTACACTGCTCGCGGGTTTGCTGATATTGATGGTCGTGTCTGGCCTCTTTAACAACCAAATGAATAAATCGCGACAAGCGGCCGAACAGTCCTTCAATGGGTTGGTACAAGATTACCGAAGAGCCCTCCAATCCGAGCAAATCCTCCTCACAGAGACTTCGCGCTTTGCACACCTGCAAGCACAGGGCATTGTAGGGCCGGAGCCACGGCTGCGCTGGGTGCAAGATATACGCGAGGTCGCCCAGCGAGTCGGTCTGGTGGCGATTAACTATGAACTGGAACCACGCACTCCCGCTACTTTGGCCATTGCGACCGGCAGTTATCAGCTGTTCGTCAGTCTGATGCGGCTCAAGTTGGAACTGCGCCATGAAGGGGATCTGCTGCGTTTTATCAATTTACTGGTGGAGCGTCAGGGAGGCTTATTTGAACTCTCCGCCTGCGCGTTGAGCCGTATGCGCGATGATGAACCTACCAGTCTGCATGCCAGCAACATAAAAGTAGATTGCGAACTGCGTTGGTACAGCCTCGACAGTGCCGACAGTATGCCTACCGGAGATGCACAATGAACCACCGCTGTCTTCAAAGCTCAGCACTGATTATCTGTGCGGCGCTGGCGGGTATTGCGCAAGCTGACGGCCTTGGCCAACTCTTCACCAGCGCATCTGAGCGTGCGCGCATTGATACTTTGCGTGCGGGCACGCAACCACAACAGGAAACTGCTGCGGCCAGCGCACCCGCCGCCCACATCGTGGTCAACGGCACGCTACAGGGTAGTGATGGAAAACGCCTGGTCTGGCTCAATGGCAGCGCTGTCAATCCCAGCGACTCGAGTGATATGGCATTGCTAGGCGATGGTCGTGTCGAACTCAGCTGGCGCGATGGCAAACGTAAGGTGAAACCAGGCCAGGGACTTGATCAGGCATCCGGCGAGATTTTCGAACATCAGACGCCCGCACCGGTAGCAGCCGCCAAGGAACCCGAAGCCACCGCAAAACCGGATGGTGCGGCAACAATACCTGAAGCGACAGTTACAGCGACTGTTGACTCAACGTCCGCTGTGCCTGGTCCCGAGACCAAACCAAAATGAATCGGCCGTCCTACAAGCCAGGTCTCGCACAACAACGCGGCGTGGTCGTGATGATCATGCTGGTAATCATGGTGATGGGTTCGGCCTATTTTCTGATCACCTCGCTCACCAAAGGTGATCCACAACATCCGCGCATGGTTGACGCCACCACGGAATTGAACCAAATCCGCGAGGCATTGATCGGCTACGCCATCAGTAATGGACGTTGCCTGCCCTGTCCCAGCGCCTCTGCAACCAGTGGAACGGCAGCTGCAAGTTGTACCACTGCGTCCGCGCGGGTCGGCTTCCTTCCCTGGCTAGATCTCAACCTTGGCGAGCAGGATTATTGGGGCCATCGCTACCGTTATAAAGTCGATCCGAATTTCGCCACCGGTTCGGCCTGCGATTTCTCCATCGCTGCAGACATGATTGCGAAGACACGCGATGCGCTAGACACACTGACGGATATTCCATTGCCGAGCACGCTGGCGGCCGTGATCATTTCGCACGGCCCAAATGGCTTTGGTTCATTCAACATCAATGGCGTAGCACTGTCCAATCCGCCAGCGGCCAATATCGATGAACGGACCAACCGACTCAATGGAACTCTGGCCTTCATTCAACGCCCGATGGTCACAGTCACAGCGGCGGCCAGTGGCCCTTTCGATGATGTAATCGGCTGGGTGACCCGTCAGGAATTGCGCGATCAACTCGTAAAATCGAACTGTTGCGGTCCACTCCCGCCCTGAACACAGAGAGAGCGACGATGAACAGATGCAGATCCCAAACAGCAACCGCTGGTTTCAGCCTGGTCGAATTAGCTGTGGTGTTGGTGATTATAGGGTTGATGCTCGGCGGCCTTTTGATACCGCTTGGTACCCAGATAGAATCTGATAAGCGCAAGGAAAACGCTGCCACCTTGGAATCGATCAAAGATGCACTGATCGGCTTTGCCATTATCAATCAACGGCTGCCCTGCCCGGACACTAATGCCGATGGCCGGGAGGATTGTCCAAGCGTCGCACCAGATGGCGGACCTAAGGGCCTGCCCTTTGCGGATCTGGGTGTCAGCCGGAATGACGCCTGGGGAAACCCTTGGCTCTACGCAGTCACCAACGCTTTCACCCTTCTGGCCACACCGATCGACCACACGACCGTGGGCAATATCAATGTCGGAACAACCAATAACGGCTGCGCTAACGCGCTCCTGGCTCGTAATGTCCCGGCGCTAGTCTGGTCGAATGGCAAAACCGATAATGGAGGAGTCCTAGAAGGTGAGAATACAGGCGTCAATAATTCCTGCTACATCGACGCCGACTACCGTCAGGTCGCACCTCTCTTCGATGACATGTTGGTATGGATTCCGCCGGGATTGTTGTTGAACCGCATGGCGGCGGCCGGACGATTGCCTAGTCCGTAGCCTCACACAAGGTGAAACCCGAATTTTGCATGCGATCAACCCATGCCGCGGGTATTTTTTGGTCTTTTAATAGGGTAAATCGCTGATTTCGCACCTTAAGGTTTTCATAGGATCGCCGTTAACCCTGCTACATGGAGTCACCGTTAGACAGACCATCGTCTCACAACCCGTATTTAAATTTGGATGAATGGAGTAACGAACATGAACAAGCGTCAGTCCGGTTTTACCCTGGTGGAAATTGCCATCGTTCTGGTCATCATCGGCCTGCTGCTGGGCGGCGTGCTGAAGGGTCAGGAAATGATTGCCAATGCCCGCTACAAAAATTTGCAGAGCGAAATCGAATCTTATAAAGCGGCTTTTTACACTTTCCAGGATCGCTTTGGCGCCCTACCTGGTGATTTTTTAACCGCAAATGCACAGGCGCGCCTAAATGCCGCGTCACCCGGCGGTAATAATAATGGGCTTATTGGTAACAACAATAATCAAGCCTGCGGTGGCAATGCTACTGAAGCCTGCGTAGTCTGGCAGCAGCTGAAATACGCCAATCTGATTCCTGGTGACCCAACTGTACAGGGTAATGCTGGTAATCCTGTCCATGCGTATGGTGCCCAAGTACAAGGTATCTTCCACGGGCCTAACGGTAATCGCGCCGGAGTCTGGATTCAGCTACAGAACATACCTGGTGATGTCGGTATGCGATTGGATCAAGAGATTGACGATGCTGCAGGCGCAACTGGTACCGTTTTCTGCCAGACCGGCTGCACGGGTGGTGCTTATCCACTTGGTGGTGGCCTTGTAACGGTACGAGTGTTGATCTAGTTGTAAGCTCAGCTCAACGATACCCAAACGGCCCGCCCCTGGCGGGCCGTTTGCATTCCTGCCCTTAAAAATCCCTCCTAAAACAACCGCCAATCACCGATCTGGCCCGACCCTTGCTTTACCTCTATGGAAAGCCCGTCCGGCGTCAATCGTCGGACGCATGGCCCCCAGTCAAAATTAAGGTAACGGCGCAAGGCATGCAGCAGCAGATCAACCTCTTTCAACCCGTGTTTCGCCGCGAGACCAAGGTGTTCTCGGCGCGCACGCTGGCGCAGATCCTGGCCCTGGCGCTGGTGCTGATGGTCGGCGGTGTGGCCATGCTGCAGCTGCAGCTGACGCGCCATTCAGATACCCGCAGCCTGCTCGACAATCAGCACCGTGCGCTGGAAACGCAGTTACAGGTCCTGGAAGCTCAAGCGGATGCCGGTGAGTTGGCAGCCCTCGAAGCCCGCACCCAAAATCTAGAAGATCGTCTCGCCGATGGCGCCATCGAACTGACGGAAATTCAGGGACTGATGCTGGAGCGCAGCCAGGGTTTCGCGCCTGTGTTCGAGGCTTTGGCGCGCCATCCGCTGTCCGGGCTCTGGCTCACGGGCCTGCATCTCCAGGGCAACGACATCGAGCTGCGTGGTATCGCCCTGGACCCGGAACTGGTTCCACAGTATCTGGCCTTGCTGGCCGAGGACCCCGAACTCAGTAAATGGACGCTCGCCGTGGTTCAAATCGAACGCGACAGCGAGGTCACGGGCCAGCTGCGCTTTACGCTGCGTTCGGGCGACACCGCTCGCCAGGGAGGCCGCTGAGATGGGCGCGCGCCTCGCTACACTGGGAAGCCGTATCGATGCATTGAGTCTGCGTGAACGCGGCATTCTGTTGTTTGTCGCGTTACTGGTGTTCTACACCTTCTGCGATCAGCTGTTCATCGCCCCGACCCTGAAAGGGATTGCCCAGCGCGGCACCGAGATCAGCGAGCTGCAAAGCAAACTGGCGGCACTGCAAGCTCGTGCCAGTCTGCTCGGCCAGACCGGTCAGGATCCGCTGGCGCAGCGCCGCACCCGCATCCAGGAACTGGAACAGCAACTCGCCACACAGAACGCACAGTTTGAAGACCATCTGGGCCGATTGGTACGCCCGCAACAGGCGGCGCCACTGCTGCGCGAAATCCTGCTGCGGAAACCCGGCCTGCGCCTGCTGACATTGGATACCGCGCCGGGTGAACCGTTGCTTGCCAACAGCGAACGCAGCGCCCGCATTGTGCGTTACAACGTAAACGCGCGCGTGGAAGGCGGTTATCTCAGCGCACTCGATTATCTGCGCAGCCTCGAGCGACTTCCCTGGACGCTGTTCTGGGATGGCCTGGAACTGCAGATGCAGGAATATCCGCGTGGCGTTGTCGAACTCAACCTCTACACCCTGGGACAAAAACCATGATCCGGCACTATGCAGTGCTTGTCGCCTTATTCCTGATCAGTGTGACGGTTAACGCCAGTGGTCTCAGTGACCCGACCCGTCCGAGCGGTTCAATCTCCGCCAGTGCCGAGTCCGGCGCTGTCGGCGTGTGGCGCTTGAACGCCACGCGCATTACGCCGACTCAGCGCAGCGCGGTTATTAACGGCATCAAGGTCGCCGAAGGTGGCGATATCGGTGGTGCACGCGTGCTGCGTATCAGCCATGCCCAGGTACAACTCCAGTCGCAGGGGGAAATCCTCAACCTGCAGCTGCAACCGACACAGGTGAAAAAGTCGCGATGAACAGACTCAACCACGCAATCCAGGGCCCGGCCATGAAGCGTCTAACCAGCCTTTTTCTGATACTGATGCTGGGCGGTTGTCAGACCATTGGGATGCACGAAGATCTCGCGCCGAATCTGCCCAGCATCGACAGCTCGCTGCGCGATACCCAAACCCCGGAATCCACATCCGCAACCCCGCCCGAAGTTGCAGCTGCATTGCTGCCACCGGTACAGCTTGCGTTGCCGGAGACCATCCGTCCGTCGGAGCCACGTTTCGATGTGGCGGTAAATCATGTAGCCGCCCAGGAGTTTTTCATGGGCCTGGTCGACGGCACCCGCTACAACATGGTGGTGCATCCCGAAGTCGGTGGCGACATCTCACTCACCCTGAAGAATGTGACGGTCAACGAAGTCATGCAGACCATCAACAGTGTCTACGGCTATGAATACCGAAAGAACGGGACCGTGTATGAAGTCTTGCCGGCGCGCCTGCGCTCCAAGGTATTCAAGGTCGATTATCTGAATATGCGCCGGGTCGGCACATCGCAAACCCGCGTCAGTTCCGGACAGATCAGTCAATCCAGCTCGGGTGGCTCGAGCAATGGCGTCTCCGGCAACAATACCAACAGTTCCAGCAGCAATTCCGGCTCGTCCGGCAATTCCAGTTCGTCGAGCAACGACGTCGTCTCAGGCACCGAGGTGAACACGAAATCCGAGGCCGACTTCTGGCTGGACCTGAAATCAACACTCGAATTACTGATCGGCACCGAAGGCGATAATCGCGTGGTGGTCAATCCACAGGCCGGCCTGGTTGTGATTCGCGCCATGCCTGGCGATATCCGCGAGGCCGAGGAATATCTGAGCACCTTGCAGAATGCCGTGCAACGGCAGGTCATTCTGGAGGCCAAGATCATCGAAGTGGAATTGAATGACGGCTTCCAATCCGGCATCAACTGGGCCGCCTTGGGCGAACCCGGCGAAGGCAAGTCGATCCTGGTTGGCCAGTTCGGCGGTGGCTCGATATTGAATGGCAGCAACCAGGGCGGCAGCGTTAATTCACCTGTCTCCAATGGATTATCCAGCGGCTTCGAGTTCAACACCTTCGGCGGCATGTTTGGTGTCGCGGCAGATCTGAATGACTTTGTTGCGCTGATCGAATTGCTGAAAACCCAGGGCAAGGTGCAGGTGCTGTCCAGTCCGCGCGTGTCGACGGTCAACAATCAGAAGGCTGTTATCAAGGTTGGCACGGATGAATTCTTCGTCACGGATCTGGACAGCGACACCAACTCGAACGACAACAACACGACACAGACCGTGGACGTGCAGCTCACACCCTTTTTCTCCGGTGTGGCCCTGGATGTGATCCCGCAGATCAATGACAACGATGAAGTGATCCTGCATATCCATCCGACCATTTCCGAAGTCACCGAACAGAACAAAGAGATTGCCATCACCACGGAGAATTCACTGACCGTTCCGCTGGCACGTTCCACCATTCGCGAATCCGACACCATCGTTCGTGCCCGTAGCGGCCAAGTCGTGGTGATCGGCGGCCTGATGAAAGATGCGCGCCGCGATGATCTGGCCAAAACGCCATTCCTGGGCGACATACCCGGCATCGGCGCGGCCTTCCAGCACCGCCGCCAACGCGCCACCAAGAGTGAATTGGTCATTCTGTTGCGTCCGCATGTCATCACCGGGCAACGCGGCTGGACCGATCAGCTGCAAGGCGCCACTCAACGCTTCGACAGCCTGCAAGGCGCCAGCGACGCGCGTTGAGCGCGGCATCGGGGAGAACAACCATGTACCTCGAACACTTCGGACTGCGGGCCTTGCCCTTCGGCATTACACCGGACACCAGTTTCTATTTCGATTCCCCAAGTCATCAGGAGGCGTTGAATGTACTGCTGGTAGCCTTGCGTAGCGGCGAAGGTTTTCTGAAAGTGACCGGCGAAGTCGGTACCGGCAAGACCTTGTTGTGTCGGCGCCTGTTGCATGTGCTGGATCAGGAATTCGTCACCGCCTACATCCCCGATCCGTTTCTTACACCAACCGCCTTGCGTATGGCCTTGGCTGAAGAGCTGGGTATCAAATGTGCGCGCAATCTCGGCCAACACGCGCTCTTGAAACTCATCACTGAACGACTGGTGGAAATCAACGCGACCGGCAAACGTGTGGTGCTGTTACTCGACGAGGCGCAGGCACTGCCCGATGACAGCCTGGAGGCCTTGCGGTTGCTCACCAATCTGGAAACCGAAAAAGACAAACTGCTGCTGGTCGTGCTGTTCGGTCAACCGGAGCTGGACGAGCGCCTGGCGCAGAAAAAATTTCGTCAGCTGCGTCAGCGCATCATTTTCTCATACGCACTGCGCCCGCTGTCGGCTGAGGAATGCAGCGCATATCTACAGCATCGACTCGCCATTGCCGGCAGTGATGGTCGCGAACTGTTCGATACGCGCGCCTATACATCACTCACCAAAGCCAGCCGTGGCATTCCCCGACTGCTGAACATCCTCGGCCACAAGGCACTGATGGCGGGTTTTGGCCAGGGTGCGGGACGTATTACAGCATCACAGGTGCATCAGGCCATCGCGGATACCGAAGGCGCGACTCAACTCTCACGCTGGCGCCGCCCCTGGACATTCAACGCGCTCAGCGCATTCGGTACGGCCGCGACGCTCGCCGGCGTCAGTCTCATGTTGGTCGGGGTATAACTCATGAGCCTCGTCAATCAGATGCTCAAGGATTTGGAACAGCGCCGTGCTGAACTGCCGAGCAGCGATCGTTTGCGCGGATTGCGATCAGCACCGGACTCTTCCACGAGCAAGACTCTGCGTACTCGCTGGCCGTTGCTCTTAATTGTCACCGCGCTTGCCGGTAGTGGTTTTGGTTGGTGGATGGCGGGTAATAACACGCCCATCAACATGCCGCCGATGGCACAGGTTATTCCCGATGCATCGATCGTAGCGGCGCTTCCCGAAGACACATCGGCACCGGTTGAGGTCGCAGTCGAGGAAACCCAAGTTGCTAATGTAATTGCGAAGGTATCGCCGTCACCGGAAACTTCGACGCCGATCCCGACATTGGAGATTGCGACCGTCGCTGCATTGGAAGTATCCACACCACCGCCCGTCCCGATACCTGAACCCGCTGTGATCAAACCCGCGCCCAAGCCCTCGCCGATCACAACGACGGCAGTGGCCAGGGCGGAGCCTATCGACAAGAGCGCCGGCATGCGCAAGACCCTGCGCACACCGAGTCCGCAGGAACAAGCGTCTCAGCATTTCAACGCCGCACAACAGGCCCTGGCTGCAAATGATCCCGTGCTGGCGGATTCCGCACTGCGCGCGGCGCTTGCCGCGGACCCTGCGCATAACACTGCGTCAGAGACCTTGGCGACCTTATTGATCCAGCAAGGCCAACGCGAAGCCGCAACGAAGGTTTTGCATGCCGCACTCACACACACGCCCGAGCAACCGCGACTGGCCATGTTGCAGGCACGCCTGCTTGCCGAGGCCGGGCGTGATACTGAAGCGGTCGGTATTTTACAAACCGCACAGGCCAGAGGTGATGCCGAATTCCAGGCCCTGCTTGGTGCCTTGCAACAGCGCCTGGGTAACGACACGCAAGCCGCCGATGCCTATCGCCTGGCGCTTACCAGTGCGCCGCAGCGCGGCATCTGGTGGTTGGGCCTGGGCATCAGTCTGGAACGCAGTCAGCAATCGGCGCAGGCCTTGATTGCGTATCGCAATGCACTGCGTGACAACGCTCTGGAACCACAAGTCAGTAATTATGTGCGGGCGCGCATCGCTGCGCTCGACAACGGCCAGAGTTAAGGACAGGGATATGGCACCGCCAAAACGGATTCGCATCGGCGACCTGCTGGTCGAACATAAAATCATTTCCGAGGCCCAGCTGCAGACTGCGCTCGCCGACCAGAAAAAGAGCGGCCGAAAACTCGGTCGCGTGCTGATTGAAAATGGTTTCGTTAAGGAAGACATGCTGCTGGAGCTGTTGTCGCGCCAGTTGAGTATTCCGTTCATCGATCTCACCAGCTTCGAGCTCAATCCAGAGCTGGTGCAAAAACTCCCCGAAACCTATGCGCGACGTTATCGCGCCATGGTCATCAAGCAGCTACCCGACGGTCTGCTGCTGGGCATGGGTGATCCTACCGATATCTTTGCCTACGACGAGCTGGTACGCATTCTCAAACAGCCATTGCAACTCGCGGTCATTAAAGAATCCGATCTGCTGCATTTTATCGATCAGATTTATCAGCACGGCGCGCAACTGAAGAGTCTTGCCACCGAGGTCGGCCAGGACATGGCGGAAAACGCCTTCGACCTCGGCCAGCTCGGTGTGGACAGTGGTCAGACCGATGCGCCGGTGGTGCGATTGCTGCAAACCCTGTTCGAGGATGCCGTGCGCGCCAACGTCTCGGATATTCATATCGAACCCGATGAAGATTCCTTGCGCATCCGTCGGCGTATCGATGGCGTGCTCTACGAGCAGGTCATGGATGAACGCCGCATCGCCGGCGCGCTGGTGTCGCGCCTGAAACTCATGGCCGGCGCCGACATTTCCGAAAAGCGCATGCCGCAGGACGGTCGCTTCAGTCTGCGCGTGCATGACAAGAACATCGATGTGCGTCTGGCCACCATGCCCACCCAGAACGGCGAATCGGTGGTGCTGCGTTTGCTCAATCAGGACAGCGGGCGTTATGCGCTTGATCAACTGGGCATGCCGAAGGCTTTGTTGGAACGTTTTCGGCGCATTGTGCATCGCCCGCATGGCCTGGTGCTGGTCACCGGCCCGACCGGTAGCGGTAAGACCACCACGCTGTATGCCGCGCTGAGTGAGCTGAACAAACCGCAGAAGAAAATCATTACTGTTGAAGACCCGGTGGAAATCCGCCTGCCACGTGTGAATCAGGTTCAAGTCCATACCAAGATCGGCTTGGATTTCGCGCGCGTGTTACGCACCACCTTGCGCCTCGACCCGGACATCATTTTGGTCGGCGAAATCCGCGATGCCGAAACCGGCGAGATTGCGCTGCGTGCCTCCATGACCGGGCATCTGGTGTTATCGACATTGCACACCAACGATGCCGCAAGCAGCGCCTTGCGTCTTATTGATATGGGTCTGGAGCCCTATCTGGTTGCCTCAACGGTGCAGGCGATTGTTGCCCAGCGACTTGTGCGGCGAGTCTGCGAAAAATGCCGTACCGAAGCCGTGCCTGATGTCAGTCAGCAGGCCTGGCTGCGCGGCGCGCTCGGTGACGAGGCGGCGCAATCGACTTTCTATGCGGGCGCGGGTTGCAGCAGCTGCAATCACACTGGCTTCCGCGGCCGTATCGGTGTCTATGAATTGTTGGAGATGGACGAAAAGCTTATCGACTGTCTGCGGCGCAATGATCAGGGTGGTTTCGAAAAGGCTGCACGCAGTCAGACTGGTTATCGGCCCTTGGCACAGCATGCACTGGAGTTGGCGCGCAACGGTGTCACTACCGTAGGCGAGGCGATGAGTCTGGCAGGGTGGTTGGAATGAATGCATTTATGCAAGGCCGATTTCTACACATCAGGTCACATAGTGCGTCCCCTCTCCCCAGCCCTCTCCCGCGACGGGGAGAGGGAGCATTCATTTGTTGGAGATGGACGACCAGCTTATCGACTGGCTGCGTCGCAACAATCAGGGTGGATTCGAAAAGGCCGCACGCAGTCAATCCGGTTATCGGCCCTTGGCGCAGCATGCACTGGAGTTGGCGCACAGCGGTGTCACTACCGTAGGCGAGGCGATGAGTCTGGCAGGGTGGTTGGAATGAATGCATTTATGCAAGGCCGACTTCTACACATCAGGTCAAATATTACGTCCCCTCTCCCGCGACGGGGAGAGTGGGCATTTAGCTGGAATCGCAACACAGGTAATCGAAAATGAACGCATCTATGCAAGGCCGACTTTTACACATCAGGTCAAATAGTACGTCCCCTCTCCCTTGAGGGGAGAGGGACAGGGAGAGGGTGAAACGCGGCTCGGCAACGCTCCCTCTCCCCAGCCCTCTCCCGCGAAGGGGGAGGGAGCATTCAGTTGGAAGACAAGGCAGGTAATAGAATTCGATGGCACTGTTCGAATACAAAGCACGTGGACCTCGCGGCGACGCTATCCTGGGCAACATGGAGGCGGCGCATGCCGATGCCGTTGCTGCGCGTCTGATCGAAGGCGGCCTGACGCCCGTGGATATCACGGCCGCGCGTGAAACACGCAGCCTGTCGAACGACCTGAACAGTTATTTTCCACAACCGGTTCAACTGACGGATCTGATCCAGTTCAGCCGGCAGATGTACAGTCTGACCCGCGCCGGTGTGCCGATTCTCGGCGCGCTGGCCGGCCTCACCAGCACCACAACCAATCGCACACTGGCATCAACACTCGCCGACATCCGGCAGATGCTGGAAGGCGGTCATGATCTGGCCAGTGCGCTGAATCAGCATCCGAAGGTCTTTTCACCGTTCTATATCGCGATGATCCGCGTCGGTGAGACCAGCGGTAAGTTGCAGGACATCTTCCAGCAGTTGGCCTATTACCTGGAACGCGAAAAATCCACCCGCGAGCAGATCAAAAAAGCCCTGCGCTACCCGGCCTTTGTGTTGTTCGTGCTTGCCGTCGCCATGGTGCTGATCAATATCATCGTGATCCCGGCGTTCAGTGATTTTTTCAAAAGCTTCAACGCCACGCTGCCGTTGCCCACGCGCATCCTGATGGGCATCTCGGATTTCATGATGAATTACTGGCCCTGGTTGCTCGGCGCGCTGGCCGCGTTGATTTTTGGCGCCATTCAGTATGTGCGTACCGAGGAAGGCCGCTACCGCTGGGACAAACTCAAACTGCGTCTGCCGCTGGCAGGTCCGGTTATCTATCGCGCCTCGCTGGCACGCTTCACGCGACTGTTCGCCATGGCACAGCGCGCCGGTGTACCGCTGATTACCTCGCTCACCGTGGTCGCGCGCGCCCTGGACAATCGTTATGTCGAGGAGCGCGTGCTCACACTGCGCACGGGCATTGAACGCGGCGAGTCCATCGCCCGCACCGCGGCGAGTGCCGGGATTTTCGATGCGCTGTCGCTGCAGATGCTCGCGGTCGGCGAAGAGGCCGGCACGCTCGACGATCTGTTGCTCGAAGTCGCGGTGTATTACGACCAGGAGGTCGAATACAGCATCAACAAACTCAGTTCCGCCATCGAGCCCATCCTCACCTTCGTGGTGGCAGGCATGGTGCTGATGCTGGCCATGGGCATCTTCCTGCCCCTGTGGGACATCGGCAGCGCCGCCCTGCACGGCAGGGGATGATAACCCTATGTAAACGAATGGAAACAATTGACCTACAGGGATGATTAAAGACTTAAGTTCGCACATCAGATGACGATAACCCACTAGAACCCGGTTTCGGGGCTGGAACTACTGCGGGAAGGAACCTCCCCCGCCTCAGGAGAAGATGGCAATGAACAAACAGACAGGTTTTACCCTAATTGAATTGGTGATGGTGATTGTGATCATCGGCATCCTGGCCGCCATGGCCGTGCCGCGCTTCGTCAATCTGCAGGGTGATGCCCTGCTCGCCGCGAAGCAAGGCACCCTGGGCGCGGTCCGCTCGGCCTTTGCCATTTCCATTGCACAGCAGAAGGGCTATCCGACGGTTGAGCAACTCGCTGCCAATGTTCAGGGCAGTGGTGGTACTGCTGCGAACCCCGCCGATACCGGCGTAGAGGTGTCCATCAACTCTGCTACCTATACGGTGCTGACATTCCAGGATGGGGCCTGCACTACGGCGAATACTGCTGCATTACGCCAAGTACAGTGCATCGGCAACATCACACCGTAGGCTTTGACACAGATATACCCGCCCGATGGGGCTGAAAGGGGTGGGCAGATTTGCCCACCCCTTTGTATTTGTGGACACTGCACCGAATACAACTTACTTAAAACTTAAGCCGAAATAGACATCCCCTCTCCCCTTGCGGGAGAGGGCCAGGGAGAGGGGTTATAAATTGGATTGCAGCCTTTTTATCCCCTCGTCCCTTCTCCCGATGGGAGAGGGATTAAAAGCCAATCGCAATTGAGTGGTGCTTAGGTAAGCGCCGTTCGATACTGGACCCACATGACGCGCAGGACGCACGCACATCAATCGGGCTTCACGCTCCTGGAACTGGTGATGGTGATTATCATCATCAGTGTGCTCGCCGCTATCGCCATGCCGCGCTGGTCGCTGCGCGATTCCAGTGTGCATGCGCAGGCCGCGCAGATCGCCCGCGATATTCGGCATGTGCAAATGCTGGCCATGACCCAGGGGCGCACTCTGACCTTCCAATCATTGGGGACGAGTTATCGTTGCGTAGATAGCGGCAGTGTTGTGATTACCGATCCTGCAACACAGCAACCGTTCAATTTCACATTGCAGAACGGTGTCACCTTGACGGTTGGGACGGTGAACTTTGACAGTCTTGGACGTCCTGTCAGTGGCGGTTCTTTGGTGTCCGCTGCAGACATCCCGTTTACGGTAAGTGGTACTGCGCAGAATTCGACGCTCACCGTCACTCGTGTGACCGGCTTTGTGGCGGTGTCGCCATGAACGCGCTGTTTTTATCCCCCCTCACCCTAGCCCTCTCCCGCGCGGGGAGAGGGGATGCGCTCACCACACCCTACGGACGGCGCCATGCTGGCTTCACTCTGATCGAGATGGTTTTGGTGATTGTGATCCTCAGTATTGCCGGCCTCGCCATCCTGAATCAGTTTTCGAATATGTCGCGCAGTTACTTCAGCAATGAACGTCTGCAGACCAGCACGCAGCTCGCCCAGGAATGCGCCGAACAGGTTCTTGCAATACGACGACTGCAAAGCTACGCAGCGGCCGTCGCCAGCGGCTGCCCCGCATTACCGCCGAGCTATGCGGCCGCCGGCTATACCCGTAGCGTCAGCTTCACGCCCGCGGCCTGCGTCACTCTGCCCTGTACAGTGGATGTGGTTGTGAACCACTCCGCTGCTAGCCCGAACGAACAGGCGCGGGTGGTGTTCATGCTGGGGGATTATTGAGCGTGCAACGCAGACTCAACATGAACCCCCTCTCCCTAACCCTCTCCCGCGAGGGGAGAGGGAATGCACAGCGTGGTTTCACGCTGGTCGAGATGGTCATGGTGACGTTAGTAGTCGGCATGCTGGTGATCACCCTCGGCGTGATGCTGAATACGGGTGTGCGCGCCTTCGACGAAGGCCGCAAGGCAGTCGACACCCTGTCCTCACTGCGGCTGACGACGGAACGCCTGACACGCGAATTGCGCACGGTAAGACGAAACCCAGCAATCCCAGCCGATTTCGACTTCCTGGCCAAAAATGCCACTAATGTTCAGTTCCGGCGTTTTGAAAATGATGGCACAACGGTAACGACGGTAACCATCACCGCGACGCCGCCGAACCTGACCCTGGCCTACAACACACCGGCGGGCAGCTACATACTCACCAACCAACTCGGCAGTCTTGCGCTCAGTTATCTGCGCGCCGATGGCACCGTCACCACCAGCAACACCGATGTGGCCTTTGTGGTTATGGATTTGAATTTGACGGACAGCAATGGCAACAACTATCCGCAGCGCACGCGTGTCGCGTTGAGGAATCGACAATGAGTATTCAGCTTGGCAAGTCATTTCGACATCGGCAACGTGGTGCCGCCGCACTCATGGCAACGGTGTTCCTGTTGCTGATCATGGCCATGTTGGGTGGCATTGGTCTGCGCCTCTCGGGCACCGATATCCGCGATACGGCCTTGCAGAACGACAGTGTCGAAGCGCTGTTCCTCGCTGAAAGCGGGCTTGAACATGCGATGCAACGACTGAAAGCGGGAGTTGCGTGCATGTCACTGACACCGGAAGCCGCTTTTTCACTTGGGCGCGGTGAGTTCCAGGTTCAATCGGCGGCGACTGTCAGCGGGCTGTGTCGCGTGCAGGTCGTGGGGCGGGTGCTTATCGCCGGTACCCAAAGCCCACAACGCGTAATCGAAGCAGATATTCAACAAGCCGGTGGTAGTACCTGGGCCGTGGGCAACAATGGCACTATCTTGCAATGGAACGGCACAGCCTGGGTGGCCTCCGTATCGGGAACCGCTAACACGCTTAATGGCGTGTCCTGTGCCAGCTCGAATTCCTGCTGGGCGGTGGGCACAGGCGGGACCGCATTACACTGGGATGGAACCAGCTGGTCCTCTTACAATACCGGTCTTCCTGGCAACGCTACTTTGGAATCTGTTGCCTGCGTTGCGAACAGCACCGATGACTGTATTGCTGTGGGTAGAACACCCTTTATTATATGGACGATCGGTATCGTCTATCGATACAGCGGCGGTACCTGGGGCGCATTGGAGACCACCTGGTTCAATCCGGGTTACACCGACGCCACCTGTTCTGCAAACATGTGCTATGCCGTCGGCCCCGGCGGTCGTGTCGGTAGAGGCTCCGGTGGTAGTTGGACGGCTCCTGAGGTTTCAAATACGACGGTGGACCTGCATGGCGTCGATTGCTTCACCGATAACGATTGCTGGGCCGTCGGACCTAATCAGGGAAATAGTTTTTTCTACGATCGTCGTACTGCTGGAGGCTGGGCGCCGTTACTTATAAATGACCCCGGCGATCGACGCATTCTCTATGATGTCAGTTGCCCGGCCACCAACGACTGTTGGGCGGTTGGTGAACGTCGTGCTGGCAATCGCTACACCACAACGCATTGGAATGGCACTAATTGGACTGCTAATTTTGTATCCATTAATGGTGCTGATGATCTATACGATATTGATTGCGGTAGCGAGAGTGATTGTTGGACGGTCGGGGCCGCCGGCGATGTACTGCGCTGGGACGGTACGACATGGTCGTTTGTTGCCTCAGGTACAACTAATGATTTGAACGGCATTTATGTCCCAAGCGGAGGTGGTGGAACGCTTTCGATCCAACGCTGGCGGGAAATCATTTTATGAGCCGAGACACAAAACTATGCTTGCTTGGAGTCCTTAACCAGCCTTGCTACTATCGTTCAGGTTTTGAAACGGGAACACCGCTATGAAATGGCCCGCACTACCGTTCGGCAAATCGCGCTCGCAGACTTGCAAGACCGGCACGGTGATAGATGCCGGAAAGATTGTCCTCGCGCAGGTCGATCAGCCCAATGGCGGACGCGGCAAACTGCGCTTCTGCCACATTGAGGCCAGCGATGCGAATCAGCTGTCGAAACTGGCGCGCCAATACGACCTGAGCCATCAGGAATGTCACACGGTGATGCCCTTGGGCAGTTATCACCTGCTGCTGATCGAATCGCCCGAAGTTCCCGCTCCTGAGTTGCGCGCCGCGGTCCGTTGGCGCATCCGTGAACTGATCGATTTTCATGTCGATGATGCGGTGCTGGATGTGTTCGATGCGCCGGCCAGCGGCGCGCGTGGCCAAACCCATCTCTATGTCGTTGTCAGTCGCAGTGCCGATGTCAAACAACTTGCCGATAGTCTGCAGGATGCCGGGATCAATCTGAGCGTGATTGATATTCCCGAACTTGCGCTACGCAATCTCGCCGCGCAATTACCGGAAGATGAGCAGGGCGTTGCCATGCTGTATTTCGGCGCACAGCGCGGGTTGATGGCCCTGTGCCGCAATCGCACCTTATATCTGGCGCGTACACTGGATCTTGGTTTGGAGCGTCTACGCGAAGCCATTATCGATGGTCAGACCGAGGCCCTGTTCGATGGTCTGGCTTTGGAAGTGCAGCGTTCGCTGGATTATTACGACCGGCATTTTCAGCAGGCGCCGATTACGCATTTGCTGATCACGCCACTGGCCGAGCCTCTGCCAGGGCTGGTCGAGAGTCTCAGCAGCAGTATCGGTCTTAAGGTACGCATGTTGCAACTTGCCGAAATCGTGGAGGGTGCGGACAAGGTGCCCGCGGATCAGATCGGCGAATCGGTGCTGGCGATCGGTGCGGCATTGCGCAGTGAAAGCAAATCGCTTTAGGGAACACCAAACGCACAGAAAGGTGCGTTTGAGATAACACGCCCGATCGTGTTGCTTCGCAACGCTGGTGGGTTACGCAAACCACGCTAACCCACCCTACATATATACGGTGCGGTTCGCTGCGCTCACCACACCCTACTCCCTGAATTGCAAATCCTCTGTCTTGTAGCCTGGGTTGAGCGATGGCGAAACCCGGGTTTCACGTTGTTCAGCCAAGCTATGTTAGCGTTCAGTCTTCCGTTGCGCCTTCGTCCATGCCGAGTTCCTTGATTTTGCGTGTGAGGGTGTTGCGGCCCCAGCCGAGCAGACGCGCCGCGTCCTGACGTCGGCCGCTGGTGCGTTTGAGCGCGGACTCAATCATGATGCGTTCAAAGGTAGGGACGGCGCGATCGAGCAATCCCTGGGCGCCACCCGAGAGTTCCTGATCGGCCCAACGTTGTAACGACTGTTCCCAGGTCATGCCGCCACCGCCCATGCCCGCTGCTGCTGGCGAACTCTCAACCAGCTCCGGCGGTAAATCATCCAGATGGACTTCACGGCTTGCGGCCATCACGGTCAACCAACGACAGAGATTTTCCAGCTGGCGTACATTGCCGGGCCAGTCGACATGCGCAAGGTAGTTCGCTACTTCGGGACGAATCACCTTGGGTTCGACCGAAAGTTCGTGCGCGGCGCGATCCAGGAAGAAACGCAGCAATAACGGAATGTCTTCACGTCGTTCACGCAGTGGCGGGATATGAATGCGGATCACGTTCAGGCGGTGATAGAGATCCTCACGGAAACGTCCGTCCTTGACCAGCTGTTCGAGATTCTGATGCGTTGCCGCGATAATGCGCACATCCACCTTGACCGGCGTGTGACCACCCACACGGTAGAATTCGCCGTCGGCCAGCACGCGTAATAGTCGCGTCTGCAGTTCCGCCGGCATGTCCCCAATCTCATCCAGAAACAGGCTGCCGCCATCCGCTTGTTCGAAACGACCCACGCGGCGATTCTGCGCGCCGGTGAAGGCCCCGCGTTCATGGCCAAACAATTCTGATTCGAGCAGATCACGCGGGATGGCCGCCATATTCAGTGCAATGAACGGCGCCTCCTTGCGCGGACTGTGACGATGCAACGCATGCGCCACCAGTTCCTTGCCGGTTCCCGATTCGCCATTGATCAGCACCGTGATATTCGAACGCGATAATCGGCCGATGGCGCGGAACACCTCCTGCATGGCCGGTGCTTCACCAATGATCTCCGGTGTCGGCGTGGTTTCCGCGGGGGCGCCGTTGCCTTGCTGACGGCGCCGATGGTCCACAGCGCGCTGCACCAGTGCGACCGCTTCATCGACATCAAAGGGCTTCGGCAGATATTCGAACGCACCGCCCTGGTACGCGGCAACGGCACTGTCGAGATCGGAATGCGCGGTCATGATAATCACCGGCAGATCAGGATAACGCGCGCTGATATCCGACAACAGTTCCAATCCATTCACGCCGGGCATGCGGATATCGGTAATCAAGGCGTCGGGGCGGCCGCGCTCGAGTGCATCCAACACGCCGGTCGCGCCGGAAAAACTCGACACGTCCATGTCCGCCTGTTTGAGCGCCTTTTCCAGCACCCAGCGTATGGAGCGATCATCATCGATCACCCAAATTTTATCGCCCGTGGTCATCCAATGGCTCCAGTGGTAACAGTATGGTGAATTCGGTATGTCCGGGACGGCTGCTGCATTCAATCAGTCCGCCATGCACATTCACGAGGGATTGCGCGATCGACAGGCCAAGACCTGTGCCTTCAGCGCGGCCGGTGACCATCGGGTAGAAAATGGTTTCCAGCATCTCAGCAGGTATACCCGGGCCGTTGTCGATCACATCGACGCGCGCCACCAGTTTGTGGCGTTTCTGGCCGAGGGTGACATTGCGCATGGTGCGCGTACGCAAAATGATCTGCCCTTTTCCCTGCAAGGCCTGCGCGGCATTGCGCACGATGTTGAGCAGCGCCTGAATGAGTTGTTCCGGATCGGCTGTGAAATCCGGGATGCTGGGGTCGTAATCGCGTACCAGCAACAGTTCGTCATGCTCTTCGGCCGCCACCAGATTGCGCACGTGTTCGACGATCTGGTGAATATTGCAGGGCCGTGCCTTCGGAAGCTGATTCGGGCCCAGCATGCGGTTGACCAGATTTCGTAACCGGTCGGCTTCGCCAATGATAATGCGCGTATATTCCTTGAGTTCTTCGTTGGCGAGTTCACGCTCCAGCAACTGTGCCGCACCGCGTAAACCGCCCAGTGGGTTTTTAATTTCATGTGCCAAACCGCGCACCAGCTGGCGTGCGGCCTGATACTGTTCCAGCAGATTCTCTTCACGCGCGAGACGCAGGTGCCGGTCCATCTGAGTGAATTCCACCAGGACTTCATTGCCGCTGACCGGATCGAACAGCAGCGTCACGATACAGTCGACGATTATTTCCCGGCCGCTCGGGAGCTGCAGGTGTAGTTCGTGTTCGGTATAGGGGTGATTACTGCCGAGCGCATGGCGCAGCCGTTCTTCCAGATCATGCGCACCTGGAAACAGGTCCTGCACCCCTTGGGCGCGTGCCTGGCGGACACTGATATCCAACAGCATCTCACCGGCGGGATTCAGATAGGCCAGCTGCAGGGCACGGTTGAACACCAGCACGGCGGTGCTCATACCTTCCAATATGCGGTTGTCCCGGGTCGTCGGTTTCATCTGCAGCGCATCCATAACCCGGTCATAGCAAGAAGCAAACCAAACCTGGGGATTCCCTGAGCACTCGATTAGGGCTCCGGGCGCACCAATATTAATATATTCAAAAACAATCGGTTATATTGGCTCGTGGTTATCTTGTACGGCAACCAGGAATATTTCCAGGCGTTGACGGCTGTTTGCCGCGCGATATCTGCACAGGTTACGCACAATTATAGTGCGCGATGCCCGATTCAGCGCGGGGCGGGACGCGCCCGATTGGGCGCCAGGACGGATTGGCGAAACAGATGCACCGTGACGGATTGGCTGGCGATAATAACCTCGCCGCGGCTATCGACAATCTGACCCTGCAGACTGTGACTGCCGCGTTCGACATTCTTCAGGATAGCCGTGCTGGCCTTAACCGGTGGTTGAGCCTGGCCGTCCAGCAGGACGATCAGTTTATGTCCGCGGCCGACTTTGAGGGCGGGTTCCATTGCAAATGTGACGGTGATATCGCCGGTATTATCACGCAGGGTCGCCTCATTGGCCGGCGCCGTCAGCTCAAAACGGGTGTAATCAACCGGTACTGGCGGCGGTTCCGGTTCCGGCGTAATCGGTGGCAACTGCGCGGGGGTGTAGGTTTGTGGCGGCGCCACATGGACCTCTTCAGCACCTTCGCGCGGGGTATCCGTGAAATGCACCGTGCCATTGGCATCGGTCCATTTGTAAACCGCCGCCGGTGCCAATACGGGCAGCAGAGCTAAAATCACTAGCGTTGCTAATCTGTGCATGGACCAAACATAAATCCACGCCGGCCAGGATGCAACTGTATCTCTGTTTTTGGACCCTAAATGACAACGCCCCCTTGCGGGGGCGTTGATCAGTAGAGCCAACCTGCCGACTTACAGGCTGTAGTACATGTCGAACTCGATCGGGTGCGTGGTCATGCGGATACGCGTGACTTCCTGCATCTTCAGCGAGATATAGGCATCGATCACGTCGTCGGTGAACACACCACCGGTCTTCAGGAACTTGCGATCCTTGTCCAGGGCATCCAGCGCCTGATCCAGCGCGTGGCAGACTTGCGGGATCTTCTTCTCTTCTTCCGGCGGCAGATCGTACAGGTCCTTGTCCATGGCATCGCCAGGATGGATCTTGTTCTGAATGCCGTCGAGGCCGGCCATCATCATGGCCGAGAAGGCCAGATAAGGATTGGCGGTGGAATCCGGGAAACGGATTTCGATACGACGACCCTTCGGGTTCGGTACGTGCGGAATACGAATCGAGGCGGAACGGTTGCGGGCGGAATAGGCCAGCATGACCGGCGCTTCGAAGCCCGGGACCAGACGCTTGTAGGAGTTGGTCGAGGCATTGGTGAAGGCGTTCAGGGCACGGGCATGCTTGATGATGCCGCCGATGTAGTACAGGGCGATGTCGGACAGACCACCGTACTTGTTACCCGCGAACAGGTTCTTGCCGGCCTTGGCCAGCGACTGATGCACGTGCATGCCGCTGCCGTTGTCGCCGACGATCGGCTTGGGCATGAAGGTGGCGGTCTTGCCGTAGGCATGGGCGACGTTCTGGATCACGTATTTCAGGATCTGAACTTCGTCGGCCTTCTTCACCAGGGTGCCGAACAACACGCCGATTTCGCACTGACCGGCGGTGGCGACTTCGTGGTGATGCACTTCAACGCCCAGACCCATTTCTTCCAGGGCCAGACACATGGCGCCACGCAGATCATGCAGGGCATCGACCGGCGGCACGGGGAAATAGCCACCCTTCACGGTCGGACGATGGCCCATGTTGCCGTCCTGATAAACACGCTCGGTGTTCCAGGAGGCTTCGTCGGAATCCACTTTGCAGAACGAGCCGCTGATGTTGGAACCCCAGCGCACGTCGTCGAAGATGAAGAATTCATTTTCCGGACCGAAGTACGCGGTATCGGCAATGCCGGTGGACTTTAGGTAGGCCTCGGCACGAATCGCCAGCGAACGCGGGTCGCGCTCGTAACCTTTCATGGTGTTGGGTTCGAGAATGTCGCAACGGATGATCAGGGTGGACTCATCCGAGAACGGATCCATGACAATGGTCGAGGTGTCAGGCATCAGCACCATGTCGGATTCATTGATGCCCTTCCAGCCGGAAATCGACGAACCGTCGAACATCTTGCCGTCTTTAAAAAAACCGGCGTCGATGGTGCTCGCGGGAATCGTCACGTGTTGTTCTTTGCCCTTGGTATCCGTGAAACGAAGGTCAACGAACTTAACGGCGTTGTCCTTCATGGTTTTTTGTACCTTGGCTGCTGTCATGGTCTCTCTCCACATGAAAAGGTTTCAAAATGCTGCTTCCTGCGTTCCGTTTCAGCGGATCACTTCAAGGCAGCGAAATAAAATCGTGTCCACATTTGAGCACGAAATATGCCACAGAAAAATTACTCGTCTAATCAATGCCTTTAATAAATCTTGGCTAAACAAGAGCCACGTAAAGCACCATTTTTGTGCGCCTAAACCGCGTCTTGCACGAAGATAGTGCAGCTAGCGATAGAGAAGCCTGACAGCTCCGATCCCCTCGACGGCGTCAGCAAGACGCTGAAATTCGCCCATGAGTGCCTCGGCCGAGGCCCGATCCGGCGCACATTCTAATGGTAGAACCAGGTCCACGTGAATCTCGCCGTCCAAATAATGCAGGCCGATATCCTCAATCGACTCCGCCGCCGGCAAACTCCGCCAGCTCTCGCGCAGAAGCGGCAGAATTTCTTCGCGCAGCGGCAGATGGTCGCAGGGTGAGGCGGTCTCATCATCTTCCGGGTCGATATGGACGGTGACATCCGCAACCTCTTCAATCTCTGCAATCAGATCGTCGCGGACCTTTTCACCGATATGATGGCCCTCGGATACGCTCAGGGCCGGATCCACCTGGATGTGCACATCGACCAGAGCATCACGGCCGCTGGTGCGGGTGCGCAGCATATGCACGCGCTCCACGCCTCCGACATGCATGATCTTACCGCGGATCTTCTCCACCTTTTCAGCATCCAGCGCCGTATCGATCAGTTCGCGCACACTTTGCCAGATCAATGCCCAACTGATTTTGAGAATCATCAGGGCCACACCGATGGCGGCCAAGGCATCCAGATAGGGTAGACCACCCAGAGTGCCTGCCACACCCACCATGACAATCACCGATGAAATGGCATCACTGCGGTGATCCCAGGCATTACCGCGCAGCATGTTGGAGCGCAGCTTACGCGCGGCGCGGATGGTGTAGTGATATAGACCTTCCTTGGCCAGCACCGATACCAGGGCAATAATCAACGCGAAAGACTCCGGTTGCAGCAAGCGCGCGGGATCAAATAACCGCTGGCCGGCATCATAAGCAATGCCCAACGCAAACACGCCGAGGATGGAGCCTTGAACAATCCCAAACAGTGTTTCGATACGCCCGTGACCATAGGGATGATCTTCGTCGGCATCGCGCGAGGCATGTTTGGCCGCGAACAGCAGCAGAAAATCACTGGCCAGATCCGAGACCGAATGCAAACCATCGGCGATCAGCGCTTGAGAGTGCGCCAGGTAACCAAACATGAGTTTGATGGTGGCCAGAACCGCGTTGATTACCGCACCCACCAGGGTGACGCGGCGGATTTTCAAATAACGAGGATGCCCGGCATGTTCGGTAGGATTCGCATCCATGCTGACTTGCTGATTCACGCTTCAGACCACTCCGTCCGTAACTTCCACTGTAATAGTAATGTCGCGGCCATCCAGATGAATGTCGCGCACGATATGGCCGTTGATACGACACCAGGTCGGAATGTCATGAATGGCGCCCGGGTCGGTGCAATGCACCAGCAGCTTATCGCCTGCCTGCAGGTGTTTCACCGCATCCTGGGTGCGAATCACCGGTAGTGGGCAGAGCAGATGACGCGCATCCAATTCTAACTTCATACATACCACTCTTGTGGTATGGCATCGGCCGTCAAGGGCGCCACATTCAACACCCGAGTTGCGCCTTGTTTATCGGTGACGACAACTTCCACTTCCTCGGCATCACGTCCTTTACCGAAGCGGCACACCAGGCGCGCCGCCAGTTCGATGTCCGCGTCGTTGGCAACACCGTCCAGCAATGCCAAGGGGCCGTCAAGGTTCAGCGCGCGCAGATGCACAAACTGTTTGCGGTAACCCTCCAAAAAATTATTCTCGCCTTCTTCGCGACCGATAATGAGTTTGAAATGCGGTCGTGGACGCAAATGCCGGCCCACCTTAAGCAGCATGATGTCATCCAATTCGTAACGGCGCTCGCCACGCGATTTCCACAGATCCGCCAACTTGACTGAATACTGCACATCCGTGAGAAAGCAGCAACCGCCGGCCGGTTGTGCGTAGTCGGTAAAGCCATATTTCTCAGCGAGTGCCATTTGCGGTTTTCTGGAACGGCCGCTGAAATCGTACAGCCAATCACGTTCGATCCACCCTTCGCGCTCGGGCAATGTTGCCGGCAGTTTCTTACCGCACAGCGGGCGCACCAACCGATCCTCGGCACCGGATTCGCGCGCGACGACCGGCATGGTGTCCTTACGCTGCGACATGGGGCGCTGGCCGACCACTTCACCGGTGATGATGAAATCGAAGCCGTTCTCTTTGATCCATTCCTGTGCCTTGTGCACCATGAAGATCTTGCAATCGAGGCAGGGATTGAGATTGGCGCCATAGCCGTGCTTCGGGTTGAGCACGACATCTTTATATTCTTCGATGACGTCGATGATATGCAGCTTGATGCCCAGCTGCTCGGCCACCCACAGTGCGTTATTGCGTTTGGGTTTGGCGCTGTCTTGCTTGCGAATAGCGTGGGTGTGACCTTCGACGCAGAAGCCGGTAAAAAAATTGATGCCCTCGACCTGAATGCCCTGCTCCAGCATGACCTTGGCCGCGAGCATGGAATCCAGGCCGCCGGAAATCAGCGCCACCGCTTTGCGTTTACCCGACATGCGACCTACCAGGGAAGAATGGGCCGCTATAGTAGCCCAAATGACGCAGGCTGGCAGTGCCGTAAGGCTGGGTTTTTTACCGCGAGGAAATGGGGGTATTGCTCAGTGTTCGGCGTCATCGCGCCGTTCTGCAGACAGGGCAGATAACCGGCTAATGCGGTTTATGGCGAGTGTTATCGAGGCTCACCGGTAATGCATCGGTCTGCGCCCGGAGCCGCTGCCACGCCGATTGACTCCCCGTCTCGGCCCACAACTCCAGACTTTGCAACGGCGCCATGACCGGCTTGCCATCCAAAGAGCGCATGGCCTGCAGAACATCCATAAGCGCCACAAAGCCCTGGCAGAGTTGCTGATAGACGCCGGCTCCCGCATGACGAAGACGTTCGGCCAACTGGCCATAGGCGCCCCGGCCCAGGTCGACGTAATAGGACACCTGCACCAAACGCCGGTCCGCTTGCTGTGGATACATTCCCGATAACAACAGACATAGATCGCCGACGTCACGCAGCTGGGTTTCTTGCAGTTGTCCCTGCGTGGCGCTGCCTCGCAGATAATCGATTGCCAGGGCACGATTTGCCAGATCAGGGCGGGCCACGAAGCGCATCAGCAGAAACACCAGATAGCTTTCCAGGGTTTCGTCCAGAGTCTGCGCGGCGGCAACCTCGGCCTCGCTGACCAGGGCGTGCCACTGCGCGGTGGCGGTGGGTTCTAGGATTAGCTGAGTCATCAGGAACCTCCTGTTATTCCACTAGCGGCGGGATACTGTGCCGGCTTTATGGCGAAACAGATGCAGATTCCACGCCAGTCGTGAACACTTCTGATGATAGCAATACAGATATAGACGGTTGTCAGTTGCCGTAGTGCGGCTTACCATCGCTGGGGCTTGCAGCGGACGCGCACTGTGCGCGGCTGCGTCAAATGGAATTCCCGGCTATCCACAGTGCCGCTAAATACACCAAAAGGCATTGCGGGGCAGGTATACAACCCAAATAAAACAGCGTGTGGAGGAGTGAAGATGAAGAAAACTGCATGGATGGGCCTGGCGGCCTCTTTGCTGATCAGCAGCGGCGCTTATGCTGCGGATCGTTTTGTCGGCATGGGCATAGGCTCGGCGACGATTGACGATTCGGCCAACGTCAGTGGCACCCAATTGAGCGTTGACGACGATGACATCGGCTGGAAGCTTTATGGTGGCATGCTCATCACAGATAACTTCGGCTTTGAGGCCGGCTGGACGGATCTCGGCGACATGAACCAGAACGGCGTCGATGTCGAAACCGAAGGCTTCACGGCGGCTGGCCTTGCCTCGCTCCCCTTGAGTGAAGACTTCAGTGTCTATGCCAAGGCCGGCGTGTTTTTCTGGGATCAGGATGTAAACACCGTTGGCTACGACGGCCAGGACCTTATGTATGGCGTTGGTGTCCGGATGCGTTTCATGGACCAGTTCCATGTCCGCGTTGAATGGGAACAGTTCGACACCAAATTTGAAACCGACATGATCTCTGTAACCGGCGGTATCCAGTTCTAAGCACGACGACGGGGACAGAATTCTTTCTGTCCCCGTTCCGTTCCGGTTCAGTCCCACACCGCTGCTTACCTCCCGCCAGCCGACCCGCTATACTGCCGACTCCCTTAACTTAAGCAGTTGATTCATGTCGATGTCTGCGGATTCCACCGGCGCGTCAGGCAACCCCTCGGGGCGTGACGTCTCTACCTTCCAGGGCCTGATCCTGGCACTCCAGGAATACTGGGCGGCACAGGGTTGCGTTATACTGCAACCCCTTGATTTAGAAGTGGGTGCCGGCACATTCCACCCGGCCACCTTCCTTCGTTCCATCGGTCCGGAGCCCTGGCGGACGGCCTATGTACAGCCTTCGCGGCGACCCACCGATGGCCGTTACGGCGAGAACCCCAACCGCCTGCAGCACTACTACCAGTTCCAGGTGATCCTGAAACCCTCACCACTGGATATTCAGGAACTCTATCTGGGATCACTGCGTACCCTGGGTATCGACCCGCTGGTGCATGACATCCGCTTTGTCGAAGACAACTGGGAATCACCCACCCTCGGCGCCTGGGGTCTGGGTTGGGAAATCTGGCTGAACGGCATGGAAGTCACCCAGTTCACCTATTTCCAACAGGTCGGTGGTCTCGATTGCCGTCCCGTCACCGGCGAAATCACCTACGGCCTGGAACGTATCGCCATGTATCTGCAAGGCGTGGAGAGTGTGTTTGATCTGGTGTGGACACGTGGCCCGCAGGGCGATGTCACTTATGGCGATGTGTTTCATCAAAACGAAGTCGAGATGTCGACCTTCAATTTCGAACACGCGCCGGTTGAGGAGCTTTTCCATTGGTTCGATGTCTGCGAACAGCAGAGCCAGAAACTCATCGAGGCCGGCCTGCCGCTGCCGGCCTATGAAATGGTGTTGAAGGCCTCGCATACCTTCAATCTGCTGGACGCGCGCAGCGCCATTTCAGTCACTGAACGCCAGCGTTTCATTCTGCGTGTGCGCACATTGGCACGCGCCTGTGCACAGGCCTATTTCGAGGCGCGCGAGAAACTCGGCTTCCCGATGCTCAAACAGGGAGCCGGCGCATGAGTGAATATCGCGACCTGCTGATTGAGATCGGCACGGAAGAATTACCGCCCAAGGCGTTACTGCGTCTGAGTCAGGCCTTTACCGAGGGCGTACGCAAAGGCCTGGTGCAGGCCGGTCTCGGGTTTGGCACGCTGCACAGTTATGCCGCACCGCGCCGTCTGGCAATCTGGATCGAAAAACTGGCCAGTGCACAGGCCGATCGCGAACAGGTCCGGCGCGGACCGGCCCTGACCGCCGCCTTTGACGGCGAGGGCAACCCGACGCCCGGCGCACAGGGTTTTGCTAAATCCTGTGGTGTCACCGTCGATCAATTGGAAAAACTCGAAACCGAAAAGGGTGTCTGGCTGGTTTCGCGGATGCTGGAGCGCGGGCGTAACACGGCGGAACTGATTCCCGATATCGTCACCCAATCACTGCAACAATTGCCGATTCCCAAACGCATGCGCTGGGGTGCCGGCAGCGCCGAGTTCGTGCGCCCTGTGCATTGGGTTGTGCTGTTGTTCGGTGATGAACTCATTGATGCGGAAATATTGAGCGTGAAGAGCGGACGCGAAACCCGCGGTCACCGTTTCCATCATCCAGCCCCGATCTACATCGGCGAACCGGCCGCCTATGCACCGCTGCTGGAAACCGAAGGCCGCGTCATGGTTGATTTCGCGGCCCGTCGCGAGGCAATCCGCGGCCAGGTGATCGAGGCCGGTGTGGCCGCCGGCGGCAAGGCGCTCATCAACGATGATCTGCTGGATGAAGTCACCGCGCTGGTGGAATGGCCGAGCGCCATCACCGGCAGCTTTGAAACACGGTTTCTGGAAGTACCCGCCGAGGCACTGATCTCGACCATGCAGGACAATCAGAAATATTTTCCGGTCGTCGATGCCCAGGGCAAGCTGCTGCCGCATTTCATCACCATCGCCAATATCATCAGCCGCGATCCGGCGCAGGTGAAGGCCGGTAATGAACGCGTGGTGCGGCCACGGTTATCCGATGCGGCATTCTTCTGGAAACAGGATCGCAAGCAGAAACTGGAAGATCGCATCGACCGGCTCGGCACCATGGTGTTCCAGACCAAGCTTGGGACTCTGCTCGACAAACAACAGCGTGTTGCCAAACTCGCCCACCACATTGCAACGCTTCTCGGCGCCCAGCCTCAACTTGCCGAACGCGCCGCCTTGCTTGCGAAATGCGATCTGCTCGCACAGATGGTGTTCGAGTTCCCCGAGTTACAAGGTGTCATGGGGCGTTATTACGCACTCCATGATGGCGAACCTGCCGAGGTCGCGCAGGCCCTGGATGAACAATACTGGCCGCGTTTTGCCGGTGACCGTTTGCCGGAATCCCGTACCGGCCAGGTTCTGGCAATGGCTGATCGGTTGGATACCCTGGTCGGTATCTTCGCCATCGGACAAGTGCCGACGGGTGACAAGGACCCCTTTGCGTTGCGCCGTGCCGCACTGGGTGTGCTGCGCATTCTGATTGAAGGCGGCATCGATCTTGATCTTGCGGAGCTGCTCGGCAATGCCGCGCAGCATTTCGATCCCAAGCTCAAGGCCGACGCCGCCGTCGATGGCGTATTCGATTTCATGATGGAGCGTCTGCGCGCCTATTACGCCGATGCCGGGATTACCCCGGATGTCTTCGATGCCGTACGTGCGCAACACCCGACGCGTCCGTTGGATTTCCACGCCCGCTTGCATGCCGTCACCGAATTCCGCGGCCTCGCCGAGGCGGGCAGCCTGGCCGCGGCCAACAAGCGTATCGGCAATATTCTGCGCAAGACCGAAGAGGCCATTCCAGACACAGTCAACAGTGCCAAGCTGGTCGATGCCGCCGAGCAGGCTCTCGCCAAGGCGCTCGACGGTTTGAGTGACACTGTCAGTGCACAATTCGATCGTGGCGATTACACGGACGGTCTGAAGGCACTTGCTGCATTGCGAGAACCGGTGGATCTGTTCTTCGATAATGTCATGGTCATGGCCGATGATGCGGAATTACGTGCCAACCGGCTCGCACTGCTGCAGCAATTACAAGCTCTGTTTCTGCGTGTCGCCGACCTGTCCCGTTTGCAAGGTTGATTGGAGTTAGCTGATATGAGCAATACCGATTCCTACGCCGCCATGTTGGAAGCCGTGCAGGCGTTTCATACCAAGCATGACTTCAAAAATACCGGCGGGGAGGAACTCACCTACCGTGTGGCGCTGATGGCCGAAGAATTGGGCGAGATCTCCTCCTGCGTAACGAAAGGCAAGAGCCGCGAGCTGCTCGCCGAAGAATGCGCCGACCTGTTCATCCTTCTGCTTGGCACCGCCATAGCTCAGGATTTTGATTTGAAGCAGGCCGTCTGGGATAAGCTGGACAAGCTCATGCAGCGCGAGTCGCGCATGGTCAATGGCCGCATCCGGGTTTCCGAATTCCGCGACATGGACTAACGACCAATTATGCGACTCGTCATCCTCGACCGCGACGGCGTTATCAATGAAGACTCCGACGCCTATATCAAATCTCCGGAGGAATGGATTCCGATTCCCGGCAGCCTGGAGGCTATTGCTCGTTTGAACCGCGCCGACTACAAGGTGGTGGTGGCGAGCAATCAATCAGGACTCGCGCGCGGCCTCTTCGATTTCGACACTCTCAATCGCATTCACGAAAAAATGCACCGCGCGCTTGCGGAAGTCGGCGGCAGTATTGATGCCATCTTCTTCTGTCCACACGGACCGGATGATAAGTGTGCATGCCGCAAACCCAAGATCGGGTTGTTTCACGATATCGCCCGACGCATGGGTGTATCGCTGCGGGGCGTACCGGCAATCGGCGATTCTTTACGTGATCTGCAGGCTGCGGAAAGCGTCGGCGCACAACCCATCTTGGTTTTAACCGGCAAAGGCCAGCAGACGCTCAAACAACTCGGTCCAGAATCTGAGTCCGGCATCCCTGTATTCGACAATCTCGCCGCCTCTATCGATTGCCTGCTGGCCGAGGAAGATATTCATTAATGAAGCCCCCCTCACACGTCGAGCTGAACCTGCGTTCAGCGCTGTTCTCACTGGTGTTTGCCACCAGCATGCCAGTGTTTGCCCTGCTTACGATGTTGTGTGCGCCCTTCCCCTTCCGGGTGCGCTATGCCGTGGCGACACGCTGGGCACGTCTCAATCTCTGGTGGCTTAAACGTTCCTGCAAGTTACGTTATCGCGTCATCGGCGCGGAAAATATTCCACGCGAATCATCGATTATCTTCAGCAAGCATCAATCGGCCTGGGAGACGCTCGCACTTCAGGAAATCTTTCCGCCGCAAGTCTGGGTAATGAAGCGCGAACTGCTCTGGGTTCCGTTCTTCGGCTGGGCTCTGGCCATGCTGGGTGCCATCGCGATAGATCGTAAGGCTGGACGCAAAGCCATTTCACAACTTGTTACTCAAGGACGTGAGCGTCTCAACGACGGGCGTTGGGTGGTAGTGTTTCCCGAAGGCACGCGCATCGCGCCGGGAAAAAAAGGGCGCTATCGCATCGGTGGCGCGGTGCTTGCCGAACAGACGGGACATCCGATAGTACCTGTCGCACACAATGCCGGTGAATTCTGGACACGTCGCGGCTTTATTAAACGACCGGGCGAGATACAGGTCATGATCGGGCCGGTGATTGCCACACAGGGTCGTGCCGCAGCGGATATTTTGAAGGATGCGGAAACCTGGATCGAAGACGCGATGGAGCGGATCAAACAAACACAGAAGCACATCGATTAAGAATCTACGCGCACTCTCAGCAAGAAGTAATTCTGGAGGCATGCTCATGTTGCGAAGCACACATACTTGCCGCTCACTGATACTACTAAGCGCTGTAACCCTGTTGGGTTGTACCGGCCATAGCACTACACCACGTGGCGCCGTTTCCGTTCAGACCGAAAATGCGCATGTTGCGATTATTTTTAATGAGAATGATCGTGCAGAAATACGCCGCTACTACCGGAAGCATCTACCACCGGGTCTCGCTAAACGCGAGTCGCTGCCGCCAGGACTCCGCAAACAACTCGTCAAGCGCGGCACCTTGCCACCGGGTTTGCGCAGTGCGCAGTTGCCGACTGAACTTAACCGCCGACTCAGCCACCTGCCTGATGGCTATATTCGGTTGCGCGTGGCGACCGATGTCATCTTGTTAAATGAACAGACCCGCGTCATCCTGGATGTGGTCTCCGACATCAATAACTGACAGCGATAAACCTATACGTCCAGGTTCGCAACGGCGAGCGCATTCGATTCAATAAAGTCTCGGCGTGGTTCCACTTGATCGCCCATCAGCGTCGTGAAGATCTGATCGGCCGCAACCGCATCTTCGATGCGCACCTGTAACAAGCGGCGCGACTCGGCATTCAGCGTGGTTTCCCACAACTGTTCGGGATTCATTTCGCCGAGACCTTTGTAACGCTGGATATGCTGGCCGCGTCGCGCCTGTTCCATCAGCCATTCGATGGCCTGTTTGAAACTGCTGACATCTTGCTTGCGCTCGCCACGCATAATGAAGGCGCCGATACCGAGCAGTCCGTCCATTTCGCGGCCGAATTCCGCCATACGCTGGTATTCACCGGATACAAAAAATTCACTGGTCAGTCGTTGTTCCAAGGCAATAATGCCGTGGGTGCGCTTGATGATGTTGGCCGTGAACCCTTCCTGTTCCGCTTGCACCGCCACCAAGATTTCAAACTTCTGCCCGGGCGGGAGTGCTGCGTTGGCACGCTGCTCGAGTTCCGCCACCCAATCGACCACACGACTGGCGTCACGCAAGCCTGCCGCATCCAGTGGCGGCATATACACCAGTTTTTCCAGAAGGACGGGATCATAACGTCGCGACAGGCGCTTGATGGTGCCCATCACGGCTATGTACTGCTCGGCCAGCCGCTCCAGGGCCGTCCCGGCGATGGCCGGTGCCTCGGCATTCACATGCAGCCGTGCGTCTTCCAGGGCATTGCTGAGGAGATAGGCGTTTAGCGCGTTATCGTCCTTAACATATTGTTCTTGCTTACCTTTTTTGATTTTATACAGGGGTGGCTGGGCGATATAGATATAGCCGCGCTCGATCAGCTCCGGCATCTGCCGGTAAAAGAAGGTCAGCAGCAAGGTGCGGATGTGCGAACCGTCCACGTCCGCGTCCGTCATGATAATAATGCGGTGATAGCGCAATTTGTCTGGATTGAACTCTTCACGACCGATGCCACATCCCAGGGCGGTGATCAGCGTGCCTACCTCGGCCGAAGATAACATCTTGTCAAATCTAGCTTTTTCAACATTCAGGATCTTGCCCTTGAGGGGCAGGATGGCCTGCGTCCGGCGGTCGCGGCCCTGTTTGGCGGAACCACCGGCGGAATCACCCTCGACCAGGAACAGTTCTGACAACGCCGGGTCGCGTTCCTGGCAGTCGGCCAGTTTGCCGGGCAGTCCGGCAATATCCAGCGCACCTTTGCGACGGGTCATCTCGCGGGCCTTGCGCGCCGCCTCGCGGGCGCGGGCCGCATCCACAATCTTGGCTGTGATGCCTTTTGCCTCACCGGGGTTTTCCAACAGGAAGGCCTGGAGCTTTTCAGCCACCGTGGATTCGACCACGCTCTTCACCTCGGACGAGACCAGTTTGTCTTTGGTCTGGGATGAAAATTTCGGGTCCGGCACTTTGACCGAGAGCACGGCCATCAAGCCTTCGCGGGCATCGTCGCCGGTCGGCATCACTTTAGCCTTCTTGGTAATGCCTTCGTTTTCCATGTATTGGTTCAGAGTGCGCGTCAGCGCCGCACGGAACCCGGCCAGGTGAGTACCGCCATCGCGCTGCGGTATGTTATTGGTAAAACAGTAAATATTTTCCTGGTAGGAATCATTCCACTGGAACGCCACCTCGACGCCGATATTGTCCCGGTCGGTATTGAAATAGAACACGGTCGGATGCAGGGGGGTTTTATTGCGGTTCAGATGCTCGACAAAGGCGCGGATACCGCCCTGGTATTCGAACAGATCGGTTTTTTCAGTGCGTTCGTCCTTCAGGCTGATGCGCACCCCGGAATTCAGGAATGACAGCTCACGTAGCCGTTTGGCCAGCAGGTCATAGTGAAATTCGATATTCGTAAAAATGGTGCTGCTGGGCTTGAAGCGAATCTCTGTCCCGGTGACATCGGTGGCGCCGATCACGGCCAACGGTGCCTGCGGTTCGCCGAGTCGGTATTCCTGATACCACACCTTGCCTTCGCGGCGGATGGTCAGTTTCAAATCTTCAGACAGGGCATTCACGACGGATACGCCAACGCCATGCAGGCCGCCGGAAACCTTGTACGAATTGTCGTCGAATTTTCCGCCGGCATGCAGCACGGTCAGGATCACCTCGGCGGCGGACACGCCTTCCTCGGGATGAATATCCACGGGTATACCGCGACCGTCATCGGTGACGGTAACGGACTCATCGCTATGGATGGTTACCGTAATGGTTTTACTGTAACCGGCGAGTGCCTCATCGATGGAGTTATCTACAACCTCGAACACCATATGGTGGAGGCCGGTACCGTCGTCGGTGTCGCCAATGTACATCCCGGGGCGTTTTCGAACCGCATCCAGGCCGCGCAAAACCTTGATATTAGAAGAATCGTATGTAGGCTTATCGCTCATTTATCTGTCCCCTGGCACCGAGCCGGCTCAGTATATCACTTCCTCAATCTGACCGTGTTCCACGTGGAACTGCCGTTGATCAGGCCAGATGCTGGTGTCTATGTCCGCCGCATTGATGGCCGTCAGAAATATCTGGGCCTGTACCTCTTTTAATTGGGTAAGCACGCGCGCGCGGTGGTCGCTGTCCAGTTCAGAGGCGAGGTCATCTATCAAAAACAGGCAGGCCCGCCCCTGTTCCTGACGAAAGACCCGCGCCTGTGCAAGCATCAAGGCCACGACAATCTGTTTCTGCTGACCGCGCGAGACTCTTTCCTGGGCAGGCAGTCCCTCCAGGGTGGCTACGAGATCGGCCCTATGCGGACCATTCCGGGTAAAACCCTGGCGGCGGTCGCCCTCCAAGGTTTCGCTCAGCGCCTCGCCGTAACCCAGCTTTTGTGACCAACCTGGCCGGTAATCCCAGCTGAGGCCATCTATATCAACCAACTCGCCCAGATAACCAGCCAGTACCGGAAGTAGTTTTTCGATATAGAGACGACGCTGCTGATCCAGTATCTCCGTCGTTGCAATCAACTCCGGGTCCCATAGCCGAATCTCCTGAGCTGGCGCCCCGGCACGCAGGGCCGCATTACGCTGGCGCAGGGCCCGGCTATAACGTTGCCAGGTAGGAAAGAAACTCGGTTCCACGTGAAACACGCCCCAATCCAGAAACCGGCGTCGATGTCGGGGGCCGCCTTCTAAGAACTGGTGGCTGTCGGGATTTAAGAGCTGGAAAGGGAAGTGGGCAACCAGCTCGGATAGTTGCCGTACCGGTTTCCCCGCCATGTGCACACGGGCGCTGGCTTTATCGCGTTCAATACCAAAGGGGATTTCTGTGTCGTACCGGTCTTTCAATTTGCCCGTCACTAGCAGGGCGTGTGCGCCTTCACGGATCAGATTTGCTGTATGGGTGGTACGAAAAGATTGGGCCCTGCCTAAAAAAAACAGGGCCTCGAGTACACTGGTTTTCCCGGCCCCATTACTGCCGGTGATCACATTGACGTGAGGGGAAAACGCCAGCTCACCCTCCGCAATATTACGAAAATCGCGGACAGCGAGACTGATAAGACCCATTAAGTAACGACCGTCTGTAGTTACAGGCGCATAGGCATGACGACGTATTTGCAATGCCCTCTGCCGCCATTTTCGATTAGGCAACTGCTATTGGCATCGGATAAAAGAATACGCACATCGTCACCCGGCAGCGCCCCAAGGGCATCCAGCAAATAAGTCACATTGAAACCGATTTCCAAGGTATCGCCGTTGTACTGGATCTCCAGTTCTTCCTCGGCCTCTTCCTGCTCTGGATTATGTGCTTGTATTTTAAGTATATTTTTATCAAGACTCAGGCGGATACCGCGATATTTCTCATTCGACAGAATCGAGGTTCTGGCCAAGGCCTGACGCAGAAAACCGCGATCGGTCTGGATCTGCTTATCACCGCCTTTCGGCATAACGCGGTTGTAATCCGGGAAACGACCATCAATCAGCTTCGAGGTGAAACGGATGTTGGGTGTGCTGACACGGATGTGGTTACTGCCCAGCTGAATCTCTACCTCCGTCTCATCACCCTCGAGTAGCCGGAGTAACTCCTGCACGCCCTTGCGTGGAACGATGACCTGCTGGCTGTCACTCACGCCGGTTTTAGCCGCCATTTCACACATCGCCAGCCGATGCCCATCGGTTGCCACGCTACGGATGCCTTTCTTATCCAATTCCAGCATTAGGCCATTGAGGTAATAGCGTACGTCCTGCTGTGCCATGGAAAAATGGGTCCGCTCGATAAGCTCTTTGAGATCGCGTTGCGGAAACTTAAACGCCTGCACGCTTTTCAGCTCGTCGATTACGGGAAAATCCGAGGCTGGCAGGGTCGCCAAGGTGAAGCGGCTTTTACCTGACCGCAACGTGGCACGTTCCTGATCAACCTGAACCTCCAACCAAGCCTCTTCAGGCAAGGTCCGACAGATGTCCAATAATTTACGGGCTGGCAGAGTCGTTTCGCCGCCCGCTGAAATCTCCAAACCGACCTGGGCAACAAGCTCCACTTCAAGATCTGTGGCCGTCAAGGTGAGGCCTTGATCGGTTGTCTGAACCAGAATATTTCCCAGTACCGGGAGTGTCTGGCGACGTTCAACAACACCGATGATCTGCTGGAGGGGTTTGAGGAAAGCTTCCCGCTGAATCTTGAATTTCATGGAGCGTCCTATCTGGTTTTAATCTTTATTAAGTACTTAATAACTCTTAGTTGTTACTACTATTAGCAAGCCATAAATCTGTGGGTATGTGATTTATATTCTTACTAATCAATAATATATATAGGCTCAAACCCTAAGGGTAAGTCCCTGTGCATCAGTGTATATCCTGTGGACAGATTGGGATAACTTAGGCCGCCCATAAGTGCTCACAACATATCCACATCATGTGGTCAGGGTTCTCAACAGGTTGTAATAGTCTTCTTTGATGCGTATTTCCGTCTCGCGAAGCTCGGCAATCTTGCGACAGGCATGTAATACCGTCGTGTGGTCCCGACCACCAAACGAGTCACCGATCTCCGGCAAACTGTGTGTGGTCAGTTCTTTGGCCAAGGCCATGGCGACCTGACGCGGCCGCGCAATCGAACGGCTGCGGCGTGCGGATAACAGGTCTGCGATGCGTATCTTATAATAGTCGGCGACAGTCTTCTGAATATTCTCTATAGAAACCAATTTATCTTGCAAGGCCAATAAATCACGTAGCGCCTCTTTGGCGAATTCCAACGTGATCGGTCGCCCGGTAAAACGTGAACTGGCGACAACGCGGCGTAGCGCACCTTCTAGTTCACGGATATTGGATTGAATACGCTTGGCAATGAAGAAGGCCACTTCGTTGGGTACCTCGACCTGCGCCTGCGCCGCCTTCGACATCAGAATCGCGACCCGTGTTTCCAATTCCGGTGGTTCTATGCAGACCGTCAGACCCCAACCGAAACGTGATTTCAGTCGTTCCTCCAGACCGGCGACCTCTTTCGGATAACGGTCGCAGGTAAGAATCACCTGCTGTTGGCCTTCCAATAGTGCATTGAAGGTATGAAAAAATTCTTCCTGAGAACGCTCTTTTCCCGCAAAAAACTGGATATCATCAATGAGCAGTGCATCGACGGAGCGGTAGTAGCGTTTGAATTCGTTGATGGCGTTGTGTTGTAACGCCTTGACCATATCGGCAACGAAGCGCTCCGAATGCAGATAGACCACACGCGCATCGGGCTTGCCGGCAATGATGAGGTTGCCGACCGCGTGCATCAAATGGGTTTTGCCCAAACCAACACCGCCGTAGATGAAAAGCGGGTTGTAGGCCTTGCCAGGATTCTCACCAACCTGCATGGACGCCGCCCGCGCCAGTTGATTGGATTTACCCTCGACAAAATTCTCGAAAATGTGCGCGATATTGAGCGAAGGATTGGGTGCGGCCATGCGGCGCGTGGCGGGCCGTTCAGTCTCTCGGGTAAACCGGGTTTCCGGCTCAGCTGCTTTGGGGGGTGGCGCAGCACGCCGCGTCCCGACTTCGAGGGCAATCTGAGGCGCAGGCGCAGGGGCGTAGTCCTGAACCGCTTGATGGATTTGGTCGTAAAAATGCTCACGCACCCAGTCCAGGACGAACCGGTTGGGCGCCAGCAGGCGCAGGCAATTATCGTCTGCGACCGCGTGCAGGGGGCGAATCCAGGTATTGAACTGCTGTTCCGGCAGCTCGGTTTCCAGGCGGTCCAGACATTTCTTCCACAATGGCGCGTCCAACGCTCCAAACCTCCAGAAGTCATGAATGGCGTACGGGGAAGGCGGGAGTCTATACCCGATAACTGGAGTTATCCACACCCTATCTTGAGGAGTTGGTTGACCCGGTTTGGGCCAGCCAGTAACATTGCGCGCTTTCCGCCATCCGCTGTCCGGGTGGATGTGCCATCAGACAAATGAGTTAGCGGTCATGAAAAGAACATTCCAGCCCAGCAATCTGCATCGTGCGCGTACCCACGGTTTCCGTGCCCGCATGGCCACCAAGAACGGCCGCGCGGTTATCAAGGCACGACGTGCCAAGGGACGCGCTCGTCTCAGCGTCTAGTACCTCGCGTCTTGGAACGGGGTCAGGCTAGTTTTGCACGCACGTTTCGCCTGACCCGGCCTGCCGAGTATAAGCAGGTATTCGCGAGTGCGACGCGCAAGACCAGCCGCGCCTTCACGGTCTTGACGATACCCAATGGCTTGGAGCATGCACGCTTGGGCCTGGCTATTTCCCGAAAGGCCGCAGCGCGCGCCGTGGACCGGAACCGTATAAAGCGGATAATCCGCGAGAGCTTCCGCTGCCAGCAGCGCGAGCTGGGCAGCTGGGACATTGTCATTCTGGCCCGCAACACAGCCGCAACCAGCACAGCCGCTGTGCTGCGGACCGAACTGGAACAGCACTGGAACCGACTCAAGCAACGCCCATGCGTACCGTCCTCATCCTGATGATCCGCGCATACCAGTATGTTCTCAGCCCCTGGGTCGGTCAGCATTGTCGTTTCTATCCCAGTTGTTCTTCTTACGCAGTGACCGCCCTCGAGCGTTTTGGCAGTTGGCGTGGCCTGATTCTGGCCATCCGTCGACTGGGTCGCTGTCATCCTTGGCACCCGGGTGGTGTCGATCCCGTGCCCGATAAACAACCGCACTGTAGACATCATGGATAATCAACGCCTGTTTCTTTTCATCGCCCTTTCATTCATCGCCCTGATGTTGTGGGAGAGCTGGCAGCGCGACTACAACACGCCTGCGCCAACATCGACACCTACCGAGACCGTGGCACCAGCGACTGCGCCCGCGCAGGATTTGCCGGTTGCAGCGCCCAGTCAGACAGCCCGCGCAGCCGAGCCTGAGACGTCCTTGATCAGTGAAGAGACCGTACGAGTCATCACCGATGTGCTCGATATTGAGATCAATACCCGAGGCGGCGATTTGCGCCAAGCGGACTTGCTGGCCTATCCCAAGGTATCGACGGCCCCCGACGTGCCGGTGCGTTTGCTCGACGATCAAATGCCGGACCTGTTCATAATTCAATCCGGCTTACGCACTCAGACAGGGACCGAGCCGACGCATCATGTGGTGTTTAACGCCGCACAGACTGAGTACAAATTGCAGCCGGGCGAACAGTCGCTGGATGTCCCGCTGGTATGGCGTAGCCCGGAAGGCGTGACCGTCACCAAGACCTATCGCTTCAAAGCGGGTTCTTATGTCGTGGACCTGGATCAGCAGGTCCTGAACCAGACCGGATTCGACTGGACTGGCCATCAATATCGCCAGCTGCAGCGTGCCGAGGGTTCCACCGATGGTAGCAGCAAGCTGGTGTACACCTATCTGGGTGGCGTGATTTACAGCCCGGAAGAAAAATACGAGAAGCTCGATTTCAGTTCGATGGGCAAGGCCGATCTGTCGCGCGATATCACCGGTGGTTGGGCGGCCATGATCCAGCATTATTTCCTCGGCGCATTGATTCCGAACAGCGGTGAACCCAATCACTATTACAGTCGTGCCTTGGACGGAGGCCGCTTTGTGCTGGGTATGGTCGGCCCGACGACCACGATCGCACCCGGCGCCAGCCAGAGTTTTTCCACGCGCATCTTCATCGGTCCCAAGCTGCAGGATCATCTGGGTGCGGTCGCACCGGGACTGGAGCTCACGGTGGACTACGGCATGCTGACCGTCATCGCCAAACCGATTTTCTGGCTGGTGGAGAAGATCCACGACGTGGTCGGCAATTGGGGCTGGGCGATTATTCTGCTGACCCTGATTATTAAATTGGTGTTCTACAAGTTGTCCGAGACCAGTTACCGTTCCATGGCGCAGATGCGCAAAATGGCGCCGCGCCTGCAGGCGTTGAAAGAGCGTTATGGCGATGACCGCCAGAAACTCAATCAGGCCATGATGGATCTGTACCGGACTGAAAAAATCAATCCCTTGGGCGGTTGCCTGCCGATTGTGGTGCAGATCCCCGTGTTCATCGCGCTGTACTGGGTGCTGCTGGAAAGCGTCGAGATGCGTCAGGCGCCGTTTATTCTGTGGCTGACCGACCTGTCGGCAAAAGATCCCTACTTTGTGCTGCCGTTGATCATGGGCGTGACCATGTTCATTCAGCAGAAACTCAACCCGGCGCCCTTGGATCCGATGCAGGCCAAGGTGATGATGATCCTGCCGTTCGTATTCACGATCTTCTTCGCCTTCTTCCCCTCGGGCCTGGTGCTGTATTGGGTGACCAACAATGCCTTGTCGATCGCGCAGCAATGGGTGATCACCAAGCGCGTCGAAAAGGGCGCGTAATATACCGGCACTATCCGGATTCGGTCGTGCCGCTTGCGCATGTTAATTTGCGTAAACGGCACGACATGACTGGACGTTCGACCCCTCTCTCAACTACCGTGCGCGCATGAACGCGATCGATACCATTGCCGCCATCGCCACGCCACCCGGTCGTGGTGGTGTCGGCATACTGCGCATCTCCGGTCCCGCGGTTCCGGATATTGCCCAGGCGTGGTTTGGGCACTTACCGGCACCTCGTTATGCCGCTCTGCAAACCTTTACCGATCACAACGGCGAGCAGATCGACGCCGGCCTGCTTATCTATTTTCCAGCACCGCACTCCTTCACCGGCGAGCATGTCATCGAACTCCAGGGCCATGGTGGTCCTGTTGTCATGGATCTGCTGCTGGCGCGCGCACTGGAGCTTGGCGCACGTGCCGCGCGACCAGGTGAATTTTCGGAACGCGCCTTTCTCAACGACAAGCTCGACCTTGCTCAGGCCGAGGCCATTGCCGATCTTATTGATGCGGGTACCACCCAGGCGGCGCGTGCCGCCATGCGCTCATTGCAAGGTGAATTTTCAGAACAGGTGCATGCGCTGGTAACGGCGGTTATTCAGTTGCGCATGTATGTCGAGGCCGCCATCGATTTTCCGGAAGAGGAAGTGGATTTTCTGCAGGACCAGCAGATTCAACAGCAGCTGCAGCAGTTGGAACAGCACTTCGAACGTCTGAAAAATCAGGCCCAGCAAGGCCGCTTATTGCGCGAAGGCATGACGGTGGTGATCGCGGGGCGTCCCAATGCCGGCAAGTCCAGTCTGCTCAATGCGCTGGCCGGCCATGACGCGGCCATCGTGACACCCATCGAAGGCACGACGCGCGATGTCTTGCGCGAACATATTCAGATCGACGGCATGCCCTTGCATGTCATCGACACTGCGGGCCTGCGGGAAAGCGTGGATCTGGTGGAACAGGAGGGCATGCGCCGCGCCTGGTATGCCATCGAAACCGCGGATCGCCTGCTGCTGGTAATCGATGATCAGTCCGGTTTTACGGATGATGATCAGCGAATATTGGACCGGCTGCCGCAACAACTCCCGCATAGCATCATCCATAACAAGATCGATCTGAGTGGCCACACGGCGAGCACGCACAACGACGCGACTGACAGCCGCGTCTTTCTGTCTGCCAAGTCCGGCGCCGGACTGGAGGTGTTACGCGAACATCTGAAACACGCCATGGGCTATAGCAGCGAAAACCCCCAGGGCTTTACCGCGCGTCGCCGCCACCTGGACGCGCTGGCGCGTGCCTGGGAACATGTCGCGCAGGGTCGTCAGCAGTTGGAACAGCAGCGCGCGGGTGAGTTACTCGCCGATGAATTGCGTCAGGCGCAGCAGGCGTTGAATGAAATCACCGGTGAATTTTCCAGTGATGATTTGCTCGGGGAAATTTTCTCCAGCTTTTGCATCGGTAAATAGTTGTTCCGATACTCATGTGTTCAGCACGTCTTTAAATTTCGTATTCACACAAACAAGCGCGGATGATTAGCGCTCTCCACGCAGCGCAGTGGCAATGAAGGCAACGCCTAAGGCACCGAAGATCCAGGTCAGTAAGGGGGCGCCGCCGATCACCGCCGGCGCGTAACCATCGAGACCATAAACCAATGCCGCAGCGACGAGTGAACCCGCACCGATAATGGCGGCAACCGTGCGGCGATTGGCGCTGCGCAATTCAATCCGCATCTGACGCAGTTCTTCCGAATGCCACTCAATGCGCAGCTTGCCGCTGACGGCCTGCTCCAGGGTTTTATGCAGCAGCTGCGGAATTTCCGGCAGCGTTTCGGTCCAGATCGGCAAGCTGGTGCGCAGATTGTGCAGAAAGGCCCGCGGACCGACCTGTTCGCTCATCCAGCGTTCCAGGAACGGCTTGGCGGTCTGCCACAAGTCCAGATCCGGATAGAGCTGTCGGCCGAGACCTTCGATATTGAGCAGGGTCTTCTGCAACAATACCAGCTGCGGTTGCACTTCCATATTGAAACGCCGTGCGGTCTGGAACAATCTCAGCAGCAGATGACCAAAGGAGATGTCTCGCAGCGGGCGTTCGAAGATCGGCTCGCAAACAGTGCGGATAGCCGACTCGAACTCGTCAACGCGGGTATTCGCCGGCACCCATTCCGACTCCACATGCAGTTCCGCGACACGGCGGTAGTCGCGGCGGAAGAAGGCCAGGAAATTTTCCGCCAGATAGCGCTGATCCGACGGACTCAGCGTGCCCATGATGCCGAAATCGACGGCGAGATAACGTCCCTCCGGACCGACAAAGATATTCCCGGGATGCATATCGGCATGGAAGAAATTATGGCGGAACACCTGGGTGAAGAAGATTTCCACACCGCGTTCGGCCAGCATTTTGAGATCGATGCCCTGACTGCGCAGCTTGGCAATGTCGCTGATGGCCGCGCCATGGATGCGCTCCATGACCATCACTTCACGACGACACTGCGGCCAGTACACCTCAGGTACGTACAACATGTTCGAGTCGATGAAATTGCGCCGCAGCTGCGAGGCATTGGCGGCCTCGCGCAACAGATCCAGCTCATCAAGGATGGTGGTCTCGAATTCGTGAATCACTTCGACCGGACGTAATCGTCGACCTTCTTTCCAGTAGCGTTCCGCCAATCCCGCAATGTAATACAGCAGCGACACATCATTGCGGATGGCGCGGTGGATATTCGGACGCGCTACTTTGACGACCACTTCGGTGCCATCGGGCAAGGTTGCCGCATGCACCTGTGCGATCGAGGCCGAGGCCAGCGGGGTCTCATCAAATTCGGCAAAGATCTGCGCGATGGGTTGGCCATAGGCCTTTTCGATCATGGCGCGGGCTTGTGCGCCCGGGAAGGGTTGTACGCGATCCTGCAACAATGCCAGTTCTTCGGCGATATCGTCCGGCAGCAGATCGCGGCGCGTGGACAATATCTGCCCGAACTTGACGAAAATCGGCCCGAGTTGTTCCAGCGCACGGCGGATGCGCACGCCGCGTGGTGCATGTACGCGGCGGATCCAGTTCCAGGGCGCGAGGAAATACAGAAAGCGCAATGGACGAAACAGGTGCGTGGCGAACACAATCTCGTCCAGCCCATTGCGGAGCAGAACGATATTGATATGCATCACACGCCATAGCTGGGCCGGTCGGATCATCTGTTCAGTCCTTGCTCGCCAATGTTGCCTCCAGGCGACGGACCCGAGCCTCAAGTCGATCCGCGTCGCTGCGCAGATCATCAACAGCATGCAGGAAGTCATCAACGGCGTGATGATCTACCAGCAGGTCGGCCTCTTCACGCAGATATTCACTGACATTCATTTCCAAGGTATGGCCGGTATGCTTAAGTTGTTTACCGGCAGCGCGCAACAGCCGGCCGGCCTGATGCGCGATATCATCTCCGGCGACACGCGACAGCAGTTCTTCCCAATCCAGATCAAGCGCGCGCAGGATATCCTGGAAGGCCTGGCCGGTCGCGGTGTCGCCGCGCAGTTCCACGCCGCCGGCGAACAGTTCATCAGCGGGTTTGGCGCTTAGCGAAAGACGCAACAGCGACAGCGGTGCGCCGCGAATCACGGTGTCGGCCTCGCCTTCGTAATGACTCAGCACCTGCACACCCTGCGCATGCGGAAAAAAGAATAACTGCAGGCCGACGCCCAACAGTTCGACGGCGATGACCTTGCCATCCAATTCACCTAAGCGTTCACGCACCTCCGGGTCCAGCGCCAAGGCGCTGTTGCAGGCCGCTTCCACGGCGCCGGCAAACCAGGTGGGTGGTGTTATTGACATTCGGCGCTCAGCTCCGCCAGGGTTTTGGTGGACTCATCGTCATCCACGACCAGGGTGCGTGCGAGCTTGTCATGCCAACCCTGCCGACGCGCATCCCAGAACATCCAGAAGAAACCCAGACCTGCCGGAGCAGCGGATAGTACATAGCCGAACAAGCGTACCAATAGCTGCCAGAACTGCGGGCGACCACCGCTACGCGCATCGACAATGCGACAACCGAGCAGCAACTTGCCTGGCGTGCCTTGGAAGAACAGCCAGAAGATAACCACGAACACACCGGTACCGATCAGTTGCAGCGCAATCGCTATAGAAGATTCAGCCTCACTGGCGAGATCGATTTGCAAGGCCCAAGTGAGAACACTCAGCAGCAACAGTACCAACACCGCGTCCAGCAGTGCTGCGGCCAGACGGCGCGGAAAATTCACATAGGGCGAATAGGCGCGCGCTTTCAATATTTGAATCCGCGGTGCAGGGCGACAATACCGCCGCTGAGATTGTGATAACTCACATCCTCGAAACCGGCCGCCGTGAGCATGTCGCGCAAGGTCGCCTGATCCGGGTGCATGCGAATGGACTCCGCCAGGTATTTATAGCTCTCGGCATCGTTGGCGATGAGCTTGCCCATCAATGGCAGCAGCTTGAAGGAATATAGATCATAGAGCGGCGCCAGCCCGGGCACGCTCGGTTTGGAGAACTCCAGCACTAATAACCGGCCGCCGGGCTTGAGTACCCGGTACATGGAGCGCAGCGCGGCATCCTTGTCGGTGACATTGCGCAACCCGAAAGCGATGGTGATGCAGTCGAAGTGATTATCGGGAAAGGGCAGGCACTCGGCATTGGCCTGCACGAAGCGCACATTGGCGGCGATGCCCTGGTCCAGCAGCCGCGCACGGCCGTGCGCGAGCATCGCGCCGTTGATATCCGCCAGCACCACTTCACCCTCGGGACCGGCCAGGTGCGCCAGGCGTGCCGCGAGATCACCGGTGCCGCCGGCGAGATCCAGCACCCGCTGGCCCTTGCGCACGCCGGAAAGCTCGATGGCGAAGCGCTTCCAGAGACGATGAATGCCCAGGGACATGACATCGTTCATGACGTCATATTTGTCCGCCACCGAATCGAACACCGCGCCGACCCGACGCTGCTTGTCGCGCCAGTCGACCTGTTCGAAACCGAAGTGGGTGGTCTTGTCGGTCATGATGTCACCGTGGCGTTGTGCGCCGACTCAATTTTTACTTCTAAGTCTATTATTACGTCCCCTCTCCCTTGATGGGAGAGGGGATAAAAGATACCAGACATCAGTTCGCCACCGGTTCCTTGCGTTTGTGGCCGACCTTGGCGAGTTTGTCCAGATATTCCTGCCAGTAGCGCTCCTGGTTCTTGCCCAGATCATACAACGTATCCCAGGCATAAATGCCGGTGTTGTGGTTGTCGTCGAAGAACAGCTGGATGGCATAGACACCGACCTGTTCGATGTTCTCGATGTTGACGTCTTCCTTGCCGAGTTGCAGCACACCCTGGCCGGGGCCATGGCCCTGAACTTCCGCCGAGGGTGAATGTACACGCAGATACTCGGCCGGCAGATTGAAGCGCGAACCATCGTCAAAGGCGATTTCCAGAATACGGGATTTCTTGTGCAGATTGATTTCGGTCGGGCGGATACTCATGGTTCATTCCTCGTTGGTATCAGTTACTAGGTTCTAGGTGCCAGGGCCGAGGTAAGAAAAGATTTTCCTCATCCCTAGCGCCAAGCACCATGTCCCTGCATTTATAGAATATACCGACTCAGATCCTCGTCACTGGCGAGGCTGGCAAGGTGCTGGTCGACATAGGCCGTATCAATATTGAGTGTCTGACCGTTGCGGTCGGCGGCCTCGAAGGAAATGTTTTCCAGCAGGCGTTCCATGACCGTGTGCAAACGCCGCGCGCCGATATTCTCGGTGCGTTCGTTGACCTCCCAGGCCATTTGCGCAATGCGCGCGACACCGTCGGTGGAAAATTCCAGCTGTACGCCCTCAGTGCCGAGCAGCGCCGCATATTGTTCAGTAAGGCTGGCATCCGGCTCGGTGAGAATGCGCACGAAATCCTCGACGCCCAGTGCATCCAGTTCCACGCGAATCGGCAAGCGACCCTGCAGCTCGGGGATCAGATCCGACGGCTTGGACAGATGAAAGGCACCCGAGGCGATGAACAGCACATGATCGGTTTTGACCATGCCGTGCTTGGTGGTCACGGTGCTGCCTTCGACCAGCGGCAGCAGATCGCGCTGCACACCTTCGCGGGAGACCCCGGGTCCGCTGTTTTCACCGCGCGAGGTCACCTTGTCGATTTCGTCGATGAACACAATGCCATTCTGTTCGACCATCTGCAGCGCGCGCAGTTTAAGGTCTTCCTCGTTGACCAGTTTGGCCGCCTCTTCATCAAGCAGCAGCTTCATGGCCTCGCCGACGCGCAGCTTGCGGCGCTTGGTGCGGTTGCCGCCGAGATTCTGAAACAGTCCCTGCAGCTGGCTGGTCATTTCCTCCATGCCCGGCGGCGCCATGATCTCCACGCCAATCGGCGCGGCGGAGATTTCGAGTTCCACTTCGCGATCATCCAGCCGGCCTTCGCGCAGCAGCTTGCGGAACTTCTGGCGGGTTTCGGAACCCTCGGCCTCCGTAGTATCAGTGTCGGCAAAGCCGATCGGGCGCGGCCGCGGCAGCAGTGCATCCAGCACACGCTCCTCGGCCGCGTCTTCGGCGCGGTGGCGCACCTTGTCCATTTCCTGCTCACGGGTCATTTTGATGGCCACATCCACTAGGTCGCGGACAATGGATTCCACATCGCGACCGACATAGCCGACCTCGGTGAACTTGGTGGCCTCGACCTTGATGAACGGTGCATTGGCGAGCTTGGCGAGTCGGCGCGCGATCTCGGTCTTGCCGACACCGGTCGGGCCGATCATCAGAATGTTCTTGGGCGTGATCTCGTTGCGCAGCTCACCCTCGACCTGCATGCGCCGCCAGCGGTTGCGCAAGGCAATGGCCACGGCGCGCTTGGCATCGGCCTGGCCGATGATGTGCTTGTCCAGTTCCTGGACGATTTCGCGGGGGGTCATTTCAGTCATAAGATTCAGGTTCTAGGGCCGAGGTTCCAGGGCCGAGGTTTCAGCCATGGGGCTTGTTCTAACTCAACTCTTCAATGGTCAGATTACGGTTGGTGTAGATGCAGATGTCGGCGGCGATGTTGAGACTGCGTTCGACAATGTCGCGCGCCGACAGTTCGGTATTGTCCAACAGCGCGCGCGCGGCGGCCTGGGCAAACGGCCCGCCGGAACCGATCGCAATCAACCCTTCTTCGGGTTCGATCACATCGCCGTTGCCGGTGATGATCAGCGACGCGGTTTTATCGGCGACCGCCAGCAAGGCTTCGAGACGGCGCAGCATGCGATCGGTGCGCCAGTCTTTCGCCAACTCGACGGCGGCGCGGGTCAGATTGCCGTGGTGTTTTTCCAGCTTGGCCTCGAAGCGCTCGAACAGCGTAAAGGCATCGGCGGTACCGCCGGCAAAACCGGCCAGCACCTGATCCTTGAACAGTCGGCGCACCTTGCGCGCATTGCCCTTGAGCACGGTGTTGCCCTGAGTCACCTGGCCGTCGCCGCCGATTACAACACTGTTGCCGCGCCGTACCGCAATGATGGTTGTGCCACGAAACTGTTCCACTGCCCGCCTCCGGAGCCTCAAGGGGGGTCGATTCTACACTATCGCTCTGCGCCGTAGCAGCCGGAAAATCCTGACATTTCCCGAGTTAGAAACAGGTTTGATCTAAGGCTGTTTAGTGGAACGATTTTGGCCGTGAGGGGCTTAAATAGGTGTCTTAGCCAGAAGTCGAGATAAACAGAATATTAGTGTTGTCTCTAATTATGCCTATTTGCGCCGCTTGGCGCGCGGGTGCGCCTTATCGTAAACATCTGCAAGGTGTTGAAAATCCAGGTGGGTGTAAACCTGGGTGGTGCTGATGTCGGCGTGGCCGAGCAATTCCTGTACAGCCCGCAGATCACCACTGGATTCGAGCAGGTGACTGGCGAAGGAGTGCCGCAGCATGTGCGGATGCACCCGGCCTTCCATGCCCTGGCGACGTGCCCACTGGTCGAGGCGCTGCTGGACCGAACGCGCGGCCAGGCGTTTTCCGCCGCGACCGATGAATAGCGCGCGTTGATCAGAACCGGGTGGCAGTAGCTCGGCACGAATCCCGAGCCAGGCCTGCAAGGCCTCCGCAGCCTTGCGCCCGACCGGGACGACCCGGGTCTTGCTGCCCTTGCCGGTGACGCTGACCAGGCCGGCATCCAGATCCAGATCGGGCAGATCCAGGCCAGTGAGCTCCGACAGCCGCAGCCCTGAGGAATACATCAGTTCCATCAGTGCCTGGTCACGCACCGCCAAGGGTTGATCGGTATCGATGCTCAGCAGGCGTTCCATCTGATCCACATCCAACACACCCGGCAGGCGCCGCTCGCCCTTCGGTGCGCGGATATCCTGTGCCGGGTTATGACCGATGCGACCTTCGCGCAGCAGAAATTCGTATAGACCGCGCACCGCCGAGAGCCGGCGCTGGATACTGCGCCCCGCCAGCCCCTGGCGATGGCAGGCCGCCGCGAAGGCGCGGATGTCATGCGCCGTGAGCGCTGGCCAGTCGGCTTTACTGTATTGATCGCAGTACCGGGTCAGTGCCAGCAGGTCGCGGCTATAGGCTGCATGGGTGTGCGGCGACAAACGGCGTTCCTGACGCAGATGATTCAGGTATTGATCCAGCGTGGTGAGGGCGGAGGCGATCATGGCATCGGTACAGTTGATAAGCCGTAAACCAAGAAATATACAGATTCCCTCCCCCTTGACGGGGGAGGGCTAGGGAGAGGGTGAACCGGGTCCAAGTCCCCTCTCACCCTAGCCCTCTCCCACGTGGTTAGAGGGCTAATCACAAATCATGCGGACGGCGCCGGGTCCAGATAAGGCCCGAGCGCACAGGCGACCAGCTCGCCCAGGCAGCGCAGGAACAGGGTGTCCATGGCCGGATGGAAGCGGTGGTCGTCGTGGCTGCCAATGGCGAGCATGCCCATTTCTGCCTCAACGCCCAGCGGGATCAGCGCCGTCGAGGCGACCGCCTCGGCCTGATCGCCATACAGAAAGGCAAGCTGTTCCGGCTTGAGTTCGCCGCACAGCGGACGCACGGCGCGGAAGAACGGCGCGAACGCAGCTAGGGCCGCATCGTTCTGATCCAAGGGCAAGGTGCAGGTATCCGTCGCAAAATCGGCGGGTAACCGCGCCAGACGCAGTGCCACCGTGTCGGCCTTGAAGTCGTCGCGCAAATGGCCATGCACACGTTCGATCACATCGCCGAGACTGTCGGCGCGCATCAGCGCCAGCGTCAGCAGGTGTAGATTCCGGTGCAGCGCATCATTGTCGCGGCCGACTTGCACCAGCTCCATGAGCTTGCGCTTGTGCTGTTGATTGTTATCCCGCAACACCGCCACCTGACGTTCAATCAACGAGACGGCTGGACCGGCCACATGCGGAACCTTCAGGGCGGCAAGCAAGGCCAGGTGATCGTTGAAGAATTCAGGATGTTCGCGCAGATACTGTTCCACCTGCTCGGCGGAAAGTTTGGTGACGTTGGGACTGGAGCCCAGAGTTTGTGTAGTCATATTTCAATCTGGCCCTCAAAGACGCGGGTCGCTGGACCCGTCATGTACAGCGGTTGTCCGATGCCGCCCCAGCTTATCACAAGATCGCCGCCTGTCAGGCTGACGCGCACATCCTTATCCAGCGTGCCCTGAATCTGACCAACCGCGACTGCCGCACAGGCACCACTGCCGCAGGCCGCGGTCTCGCCGGCTCCACGCTCGAACACCCGCAAACGAATGTGTTTGCGAGTGATTAACTGCATGAAACCGACGTTAACCCGTTTGGGAAAGCGCACATGGCGTTCGAGCAAGGGCCCCAACGTATCAACGGGGGCAGTGTCGACATTCTCCACGGTCATTACCGCATGTGGGTTGCCCATCGACACCGCACCGATATCGACACTCAAGCTATTCACATTCAACGCGTAATGCTGTGCCTGGGCCGGCGCGTCGAAGGGAATCTCCTCCGGCAGCAAGCGCGGCACACCCATGTTCACCGTCACCTGGCCATCATCGAGCAGTACCAGCTCCATGCGCCCACCGGCGGTCTCCACCGGAATGCGTGTCTTGGTCGTCAGTCCTTCTTCGTAGACATACCGCGCGAAACAGCGCGCGCCATTGCCGCACTGTTCGACCTCGCCGCCGTCGGCATTGAAGATGCGGTAGCGGAAATCGACATCAGGACTACCGGGTTTTTCGACCAGCAGAATCTGATCGCAGCCGACGCCATGACGTCGATCCGCGAGGAAGCGTGCCTGCTCTACCGTGAGCGTGACCGATTGACGCACGCCGTCGATGACAACGAAGTCGTTACCCAGGCCGTGCATCTTGGTGAATTTGAAACGCATGCGCGTCAGTGTGCCTGAAAGCCCCGCAAGGTCAATGGCGAGCTGTCAATGCGGAACGCGCAGACGCAGGTAGTCCCGGTAGATGCAGCGGTCCATGACCACCTCGATCCCGGCCGCCTGGGCGCGCAGGGCTTCGGCCTCGTTGATGACGCCATCCTGCAACCATAACCGCGGCAGCTTCAGCGCGATGCAGGCATCGACAATCGGACCGATCTCGTTGGGATTGCGGAAAACGTTCACCAGGTCGACCGGTTCCGGCAGTGCATATAAATCTGGATAGGCCGGTTCACCCAACACACTTTCAACGGCGGGACGGACCGGGATAATGCGGTAACCAAAACCCTGCATGGATTTGCTGACTTGAAAGCTGGGGCGGTTCGGACGGGGAGACAGGCCGACGACGGCTATGGTTTTGACAGCGCGCAATAGGGCGCAGATGCGGTCAGGTGAAGGGTTGGTGAAGGCGTTCATGCGGTTAGACCATGAACGATGACATGTCGATCTCCCAGGGCGCTGACGGTCAGCCAATCGATGCCGGCTGCATGCAACTGGGTTTGGATTTCCTCGACACGATAGGCGGCCAACAAAGAACAATGACAATCGTGGCGCAGAATATCGGGTTCATCCTCGGCATAGAGCTCAACCAGTGCTGCGGCAGCCTGTTCAGTATCCGGTCGCCGTAAATCCATGACAAACACGGGCGCGCCCGGCGCAGCGTATCGGAGTATCGACTTCCATAATACCTGCGGTTCGTTTAAATGATGCAGCAGGCTGTTGGAGATCACGGCGTCGTATTGTGTGCGCGGTAACGCCGCGCCCGGTAGATAACCTTCGATGAGTTGTACGCGGTCTGTGAGTTGTGCAAGTTGCAGATCGTTGTGACCGATGTTTAGCATGGCCGCTGCTCCGTCAATACCAAGGATATGTGTTTGCGGAAAGGCGCGCGCGAAGCGCTGACAGATATCGCCCGGCCCGCAACCGAGATCAAGCACGTGGCCCTGCCCCGCCCAGTCTGGAAAACAGTTGCGGAACTGTTCGATGAATCGGTTATGGGGTTCGGAAAAATCCGCGCGTGCATAGGCGAGCGCCTGCGCGGGATCGTTCATGAGTTCGGGTTCGGGGATGCGGTCCATGGTGTTTACTGTAGCGGGTTATTATTTGAACCGCCAAGGCTCCAAGAACGCCAAGATTTTTTGAACCGCAAAGGCGCAGAGGCGCAAAGAAAAACGATTTTAAAATAAAAAACCTATTCTCGGTCAATCAAGAATTAGCCGGCTTTAACATTAGTTAGATCTTTTCTTTGCGCCTCTGCGCCTTTGCGGTTCAAAAATCTTTTAAGGCAATACCCGTTCGCCACGCCACAGATCATCCAGCGTCTCGCGGTCACGCACACTGTGCACTTCTGCACCGTCGACCATGACCTCGGCGGCACGCGGGCGCGAGTTGTAGTTGGAGCTCATGGAAAAACCGTAGGCGCCGGCGGAGCGCACGGCGAGCAGATCGCCTGGCTCCAACGCAAGTTCACGATCCTTGCCGAGGAAGTCGCCGGTTTCGCAGACCGGGCCGACAATGTCATAGACGCGCGGCGTCATATCCATCCGCGGCTCTACCGGGATAATCGCCTGCCAAGCGCCGTACAGTGCCGGGCGCAGCAGATCATTCATGGCCGCGTCGATGATGGCGAAGTCTTTGTGATCGGTGTGCTTCAGGTATTCGACGCGCGTGAGCAACACGCCGGCATTGCCGACGATGGCACGACCGGGTTCGAGCAGAATTTCCACGGGGTTATCGCCGAGCGCGGCAAGCAATGGCGCGACATAGTCGGCAGGCTCCGGAGGTTGTTCATCGCGGTAACGGATGCCCAAGCCACCGCCGAGATCGAGATGCCTGATGTTGATACCGCGCGCCACGAGCCGTTCGATGAGACTGAGCACGCGGGCCAGCGCATCGACAAAGGGTGTGACCTGGGTGAGCTGCGAACCGATATGGCAGTCGATCCCCACGACATTGAGATGCGGCAATGCGGCGGCGCGCGCGTACACCTGTTCGGCAATCTTGATATCAATACCGAACTTGTTTTCCTTGAGACCAGTCGAGATGTACGGATGGGTCCCGGCGTCCACATCGGGGTTCACGCGCAGCGATACCGGCGCACGCACGCCCAGTTCCCCGGCGACGCTATTCAAGCGGTCAAGCTCGGCGTCGGATTCGACATTGAAGCAGCGGATGCCGACGTCCAGCGCGCGACGCATTTCAGCGGCGGTTTTGCCCACGCCGGAAAACACGATCTTGCCTGGTTCGCCACCGGCCTTGAGGACGCGTTCGAGTTCACCGATCGAGACTATATCGAAGCCCGAGCCCAATCGGGCCAGCACATTCAGCAGCCCAAGATTGGAATTTGCCTTGACCGCATAACAGATCAGATGTGGACGATCGCCAAGGGCGCTATCGAAGGCGCGCCAGTGGCGTTCCAATGTGGCACGGGAATAGACGTACGTCGGCGTGCCAAAGCGCTCGGCGATAGCAGCAAGCGGCACGTCCTCGGCGCAGAGTTGGCCGTCGCGGTAGTCGAAGTAATCCATGGGCGTTATTTCTGGCTGTCGGCGCGGTCGGGCAGATACAGGTCGCCCTTCTGACCACAGCCGCTGGTCAATAGTGTGCCGGTGGCCAACAAGCAGATTAGCAACAACAGGGTCGGGCGAGATCGGCGCATTGGTTTGCTCAGTGGGCAATGGAATTGCAGCGCGACATTAGCGCAAAGCGCGAGGCGACGCAAAGCGTAGCGGAGAATTATTCTTGTGGGTGGTTTTGTCTATGCCTGGTTACCTCAGGTTGATAGCGCAATGTGAATGCCCCGCATCCTGACCTTCCCCCGGAGAGGCAAGGCGTGCCTTTTTGCGCTGTGATGAAATATTGATGTACGTGTTGTCTGTCTTGCGCTGGCAGTTCTGCTCCGCAGTCCGGTAGGATGCCCGCATGCAGACACCAACCTTGGAAAGATTGATTATCGAACCACCCTGCCCGGCCACCGCCAGTGTTATCTGGCTGCACGGCCTGGGCGCGGATGGCCATGACTTCGAGCCGTTGGTGCCGGAGTTGGGTTTGGTCGAACGCGGGGTGCGTTTCATCCTGCCACATGCCCCTTCTCTTCCGGTGACAGTAAACGGGGGCTATGTCATGCCGGCCTGGTATGACATCCGCTGGCCGGATCTGCGTCGCGATGCCGATGAGGCCGGTATCCGCGCCTCGGTGGCTGCCGTGGGTGATCTGATTCAGACCGAAATCGATCGGGGCGTGGTACCGGAGCGCATCGTGCTGGCCGGCTTTTCCCAGGGCGGCGCCATTGTGCTGCACGCCGGCCTGACTTACCCGCAGCGATTGGGTGGAATTATGGCCCTGTCCACCTATCTCGCTTTACCGGATGCACTTGCTGCTGAACTGCAGGCAGCGAACAGTGCCACACCGATCTTCATGGCCCATGGTACCGATGACCCCATCGCGCCTTTTGCGGTGGCGCAGGCCTCACGCGATCAATTGACGGCACTGGGCTGCCCGGTGGCGTTTCACAGTTACCATATGCCGCACAGTGTGTGTCCGGATGAAGTGGCGGATATCCGCGCATGGCTTTGCAAAATTTTGGGCTGAGATGATATTTGCGTTGCTCTGCTGTTAGCGCAAGCCACTGCCTGTGCCTACCATTGATATACGTCAACGACAGACCGCGCCCTGCTCTGGATACTGGAAACCAGTTTCACAGCTGTGGATGGCTTAGCGTGAATACCGTATTACTTCGAATGTTGATGCTCATGCTTGCTGCAACGGCAGGCGAGGCTACGGCGAAGCCCAAGGGCGCGCAGTTATATGGTCAGCACTGTGCCGTGTGTCACGGCGAAAACGGAACCGGCGGGGTTGGCGTGCCCTTGGCCTTGCCGGGCTTTTTATCCAGTGTTGACGATGCCTATTTCCGCGAGACCATGCGTCTTGGACGTCCCGGCCGCGTGATGCCCGCCTTCACGCGTCTGAGCGATGCGGAGATCAATGCGATCATCGCGCACATCCGCAGTTGGCAGAAGGACGCTGCTGCACCCAGTTTCAATACGCAGCCGGTCAAAGGCGATGCAAAACATGGCGCCAAGCTGTTCGCTCAACATTGTGCAACCTGCCACGGTGATCAAGGCCAGGGTGGACACGGCACCGGCGTAACCTTTTCGCGGCCGCGTGATCTGCCGATTATTGCGCCGGCGCTGAACAATCCAGGTTTCCTCGGCGCCGCCAGCGATAACATGATCAAGACCACGTTGATGAAGGGTCGCGCCGGCACCCCAATGGTGTCCTTCCTCGAGCAAGGTCTCAGCGAACAAGACATTGATGATGTGGTGAGTTATGTGCGCAGTTTCGCCACGCCGGCTGAGTCGCCGCAGGCTCTCCTGGAAGCAGAACCGGCCATGCTGGTTATGGAGTCTTCGTACAGCCTGGAAGAGACCGTCGCTGCCGTGAAGCGTGCGGCGGTCGGCAAGAATTTCCGGCTGATTCGCGATCAGTATCTCGAAGACGGCCTGTATTCGGAAGAAGAACTTAATTCCAAGCAGGTGATGGTCTATTTCTGCAATTTCAAATTTCTCTACGATGCCCTGGCGTTGGATCCGCGTGTCGGCCTGTTTCTCCCCTGCCGCGTCACCGTTGTAGAGCAGGACGGCAAGGTGTTGGTTATGACGATCAATCCCAAACGCTTGAGCCATTTATTTAATAACGCCGAATTGGAGCGCGCTTGCGATGAGATGTATCGGGTCTATGCCGATATACTCGAGGAGGCCACGTTATGAGGCGCTTCCTGTCCGCGTTGTTGCTCTGTGTGCTGTCCGCAGGCACCTACGCCGAAGATATGTTGATGATTCGATCACGCGCGGCGTTCGAGGAAAGTATGTTGCTGTTGCAGCAGGCCATCAGCGAACAAGGCTATGCACTGTCGCGGGTGCAGCGCGTGGACATAGGTTTATCCGAGTTCGGCTACAAGACGGATAAATACCGCGTGGTGTTTTTCGGCAAGCCGGAGGAAATAAGAGACCTGAGTGCGCGTTATCCCGAGCTTATTCCTTATCTGCCGCTGCAGATCGCGATCTTCGCCGAAGCCGATGAAACCTTGCTGGTCGCGGCCAATCCAGTGCAATTGAGCGCGGCCTATGCCGATCCGGAATTGGACAAGCGCTTCGCGCAATGGGAGCAGGATATGCGTGCGATTCTGGAGAAGGTGCGGAAAGGTGGTGATTAGGGATTAGAGGCTAGAGGCTAGGGACTAGGCGCTAGAGACTGAAATGTTGCGTACATTTTTCCTAGTTCCTAGTTCCTAGTTCCTAGTTCCTAGTTCCTAGTTCCTAGTCCCTAGCACCTATTCCTACAAACTCGCCAAGGCCTGATTCAACCGTGCCTCGATGCGTTTTTTGTAATTCAGGAAATGCACTGTCTGCAAACCTTGTGTGGCATCGGCACCGAGCAGACTGCGCGCCAGATCGATGTCGGTGATATAGATAGGATAGGTCTGGCCGCTGCTGCGCTGGCTGAGCACATAACGCGCGACTTCATGGAATAACCGGTCGCCGAATTCCAAAGTAGAGAATTCCTGCCCGTTGCAATACATGGTGAGCACGGTGCGTTTCTCTTCCAGAACATCGCCGATGACCTGTACGCCAAAGTAGGTGCGTGACTGCCGGAACGGATTGATGTTCTGCCGATCCAGTCGCGGCTTCGCATTCGCGCGCTGTATGATCTGGTAATACTCGATCTCATTGTTATCCAGATGATCGCCGTGCTCGCGGGCCAGGAAGTCGCGGCGGTGTTGCACCTTTTCCAGAAACCGTTGGAACTGCGTCAGCAGCGTAAGGTTGTCGTGGAATACGACCTGCTGATGGAACAGTGAGCCGCGCTCATCCAAGACATAAACCTGCGCCTGATCGCCAGTGACTAGATAGAACAGCTGTACACAGCCGGCGCGATTGATCTCGAATATGGCGGGTAATGCGGTGTCCGCCAGACTCTGCGGGTCAGCGCGTACCGAACTGAAACCATCCTGCTGACTGCCAAGGTGTGTGAGCAGTGCCGGCATGCCGGTGAATTTTTCATAACGTGGGACATCGTTCTCGGGCTGAATCACAAAATATTCATGGCCAACCTGCACTATGTAACGACCGAGAACGCCGCCTTCGCCACTGTAATACCAGTCGATTACATCGCGGATAACGGTTTCGACGCGATGCGCGATAGGTGCGCCACGGGTCGAAGAAAAACTGAAACAGGCCACCGGTGCGGGTACATGCCCTGAGGATATGGGTGACCAGGCCAGATAATCACAGAGCGCATCCAGCAAGGCGGTTTCGCCGGCATAGCGGAAGGTGAGGACTTCCTGCCAGGTGGTTACCGCAATCATTTCGAAGGTGACGGCGAGATTCTCCCAGCGTCCGCCATAGCTCAATGCATCGGTACGACTGCTGACCAGTTGCATGCCTTCGCGGGTCAGGCCGGACATCGGGTCCACACCGAGATTGATGAACATCGCCGCTTGACGCACGCGCGCCGGTTGCGCCAGTTCTTCCATTTCCGATTCCTGGAGCTGACCGTCCGGATTGAGCTGGTGCAAGCAATCGATGACCGAGCGCAACTCCCAACTGCTCAGATCGCAATCGTCCGGATGCAGACTGATCATGCTGCTGAAGGGGTGAACCAGTTTGTTGAAATGACACCAGGCCAGAACTTCAATCAGGCTGTGCGCGCGCTTGAGAGCGCGTTCGCCTTGGGTTTCGCCGACGCGGACGTCGCCGCGATAGAGTACCCAGCCGCTTTCGAGTCCGCGGATCTGGTGCAATGACAAACGTTCTTCGATCAGGTCTTCGGAAATGCCGGGATTGATGATGTCGACCTTGCCGGCCTTGCGCTCAAACGCGGCATACAGGCGCCGGCCGAGCAGATTCAATTCGGCGGGATCGATGGCATGACTATCGGCCTGATTGCGCGCGAAGTCCGACAACGAACTGTAGCTCTGGGTCAGTGCCTCGACCAGTGCCTGACGTTCTTCGAGTACACGATGAATCTTCCAGGTCGAGCGGGCATCCAATAACAGCAGATGCGCATCCGACCAATTCCATTCTGTCACCAGCGCACGCATGACCTCGCGGCGCCAGGTGATGTTGCCGACACGGTCCGGTCGGCCCATGCGCTCATTGACCTTGAAATAGAAACAGCGCCGCGCCAGTTCCAGGCGTTCATGTTCGCCAAGTTCAAGTAAGTACTCTTCCACGCGGGCGCACATCTGCACATAGGGGTCCAGCTCATCAAGGTTGCTGTCACCCGCCCAGACCGCAGCTTTGTAGCGCAGACTGAGCAGTTCGGTGTCGGGAAATTCCGAGGCATAGGCTTCCATGAGCAGAATTTTCAGTACGGATTTATAGGGTGACGATACGGCCTTGTAGAGTTGCCAGAGCGCGGCGCCGAAGAATTCGCCGGGCGGCATGCGCGTAATGCCGCCGAAATCCACGGTGTCGTTGGGACCGACGAAGCGCTTGTGCTTGAGATCCTCGACGTACTCGTCGTAGTGCGCTTCATATTCGGGCGGTACCAGCCACCAGATCGGATAGCGTCCTGCAACCAGCAGACCGGTACGGTAGAACTCATCCAGCAGCAGATGATGCTGGGCACTACCGCTGCTTTCATGCGACAGCGATTGCATTTCGCCGCGCCGGAAGGCGTCATCGTTCATGATGAAAAAATGCACTTCCAGACCCAGGGAGGCGGCCCAGGATTCGATGCCTTCGGCCTTGCGCGTCAGTGTCTGCTGATCATTTTCATCCATGTCCGGGCGGATGCACACCCAGAGATCAAAGTCGCTACTGTCGGAGTAGGCGATCGTGCCACTGGAGCCCATCAGATACAGGGCATGAATATCGTAACGGCGCTGTGCGCGGCGCTGATAGCTGAAGCTCTTGGACAGGCGTTTGCCGGCCTCGATGCTGCGATTGCCGGGAGTGTAATCGGCGATGCCGGCGGGGGTCTTGGTCGACAGATAGCCGGGTAACATCGGATGATTGATATGGAACAGCAGTGGCAGCAGCTCGAAGAATATCTTTTGCCGATCGCGCAGGCTTTGATAGACGCGTTTCAGGCGGTCATTGTTGATGGCCATAAAGCGGCGCTTGACTGCGCGCAGGTCAAGGCCATCAATGGCTACCTTGTTATCAGAGACCAACTTCATGTGGAACCCTCACCTCGGCGGATGCCGAGGTGTCACGGCATGTGCATCGACTGTGGTTGTGCTATCCGGCTTCAGAGGGCGACAGCCATACGACCATCGCGTGCCGTGCGTGCCTGATTGAGGGCGGTCTGCGCGCGCCGTAACAACGTCATGCTGTTATCGGTTTTCTGCCACTCCGCCACGCCATAGGCCGCCCAGTTGGATTCACTCGATTTGAATTCACTCGCCATCCTTTCGTTGAGTTTCGCCGTCAAACTGAGGGCATCCTCGCGACTGGTTTCGGGTAGTACCAAGATAAATTCGTGATCCTCACTGCAGCCAATGACGTCGGCCCAACGCAGCTGGTCTTTGAGGATTTGACTGACGCGCACCAGGAAATTCGGTTCGGCATCGGCGCCATAGACATCCATGAAGACCAGTGCGAGCTGGCTGTCATAGCGGCGACTGCGTGAAACCTGCGGTTCCAGTGCCACCATCAGACCGCGGCGGTTGAGCAGACCGGTGATCGGATCGTGCAGTGCCTGTGCCGCCACTTCGATCTGCAGGCGTTCATTCTCGGCGCGCAAATGCTCGGCTTCGGTGACGTCTCGCAGCAGGCGTGCGCGTACAGCAGTCGCTCCTGGCGGCAGTCGCAGGTCTTGGGCCTGTAGATAGCAGGGCTGCTGATTCGCATCCATAAAGGCGAAGGTATCGTTACCGGCGAGCAGGCATTGCAGCGGGCTACCGTTCAGGTCCGCGCTGTTCAGTCCGGTCAGGCTGCAGCCTTCACCGAGCAGGCTGTTTAATGCGGTATTACCGGCAATGACGCGATCATCTGCATCGAACAGCATAACGGCGTCGGGGTAGCTGTCGATCAGTGACAGGGCTTGTTCAAAAGCGAGCTTGTCCTTCATGGGTTCTCCTAACAACGTGCAGACAGGTCAGCCCGATCGGGCTGACAGTGCGATCTGCTTCACGTTTTATAGCGACTGCTGAAGGTGAGTCTTTAATGGGGTAAACCGGCAATATCCGTATTTATATCAAGGAGTTAGGCAGAAATGGCCCGTCAGGAAAATGGCGCATTCAATCATCCTGCTGGTACTCACTGGCGCGGCGGGCATCACCGCGCACCCGGTCGGCCGGAAAGCGGGTCTCATTGAGCGTGATTTTGTCATTGGCCGCCGCGATCAGGTCGACATCCAGCTTGTCACCCAGTCGGATCAGGTAGATCAAAATGTCGGCGAGTTCGAGGCGCACCTTGGCGTGTTTGTCTGCTGTCAATGACTGGCTGGCCGCTTCGGTGAGCCATTGAAAATGCTCAACCAATTCAGCGGCCTCCGCTATCAGTGCCATGGAGAGATTCTTCGGAGAATGGAACTGATCCCAGTCACGCATTGCGGCGAATTGCGCCAGTCTGTTGCGTAGCTGATCCAGCTTGTCAGGGGTCTCGGTCATCAGGCTAAGCCCTCGAAAATTGACGACTGTAGTTGGAATTGACTGTCTGGCTTCAAAGTCCGCTGGGGCGGTCGCTATAGAACCGAGGCGCCATGGCATAAACAGATCCCGGCTATCGCCTCCAGGAGTATTGCGAAGGACATGCCAGACCATATTCAACATATCACATCCGCGGTAATCGCTTTGAGTCTGGCTCTGGCAAGCTCAGGTCTGACTGCGGCTGAAATTCGCGGCACGGTCAATGTCCAGCAGACTGGGCTGTTCAGTGCGCGCAGTGATGGGTTGAAGAATTTCCTGGTCAGTGTGGCGTTGTATCCCGCCGAAGGTCAAACAGTGCCGCGCCGCGCGCCGGTGCGGCATTCTATTGTGTTGAGTAGTCAGATCCAGCCGATGTATCTGGCCATTCCGCGCGGTGACAGGCTGAACTTCGAGAATCATAACAAGGTCTATCACGAGTTATTTACCCATTCACATAGCCAACCTTTGGTCGTGCAGATGGACCGCGAGGGTTTGGGTAGCGAGAAGTCAGTAACGCTTAATGACGTCGCTGATCTGCACTGGTTCTGCCGCATACATGCCAAGAGCTATTTGCGCATTGATGTGGTGGATACGCCGCTGGTGCGTATGGTCCAGGCGGGCGAAAGTTTCGAGTTCCGGGACTTGCCGACAGGCAAATGGCGGTTACGTATTGCGGCACCTGGCGCAGAGACCAAGACACTCGTGACGGAGGCCGTGACGGCACCGCCACCGCTGCAGGTGCAGATGACTGTCAAGGGATTCAGTCAGGGTGGTGTGGGCGTGGCTTCACCGCAGGCTGCCTCCATCGAACAACTGTTTCCAAGTCAGCCGGGAATCTGAGCGCATGAATATCGGCCAGAAAAATGCGCTGTTCGTTGCCACTCTGGTGTTGATGGTACTCTGCGGCGTGACCTTGTCAGGTTATTTTCTGGTGCGCGCGCATGTTTACGCCGAAATTGATCGTGACCTGGCACGCGCTCAGCGCGTGTTTGTCGAGGCGCAGCGACATGCCATGGAAAACATGGTGACCACAGCGCGTGGCATGAGTCGTGAACCCAGCCTGCTGGCAGCTGCCTTGACCAGTGATACAGAAACCGTGCGCGGCATGCTGGAAGATTTATATCCGCGCCCAGGCATTGATCTGGTTGCCGTGTATCTTGGCACGGGCTCGGGCCAGGCCATTGCCGAAGGCAGCAAGCCACACTTCACCTCACCACAGGTACTCGCATCGGAACCGCTGCAACAGCTGTTACAGCAAGTCAGCAGCGGTGCACCGGTAGCCTATGGCAATGCATTGATATTCGATACCTTCCTGCGCCTTGCGGCAATACCTATTCAGAGTCCCTTGGGTGGCGCGATTGGTGTGCTGGTCACCGGGCAGGAAATCAATCAAGCATCAATTGATGAACTCAAAGAATTGGTGCGTGCGGAAGTGGCACTGTTTTCCGGTAATGTCTTACTGGGCAGTAGTCTGCAAAATCGTGTGGATCTGCAGCAGTTGAATTATGCGGGTAATGACCGTACGCCCCTGCGCTTCATGGCGGGGATCGAAAATTATATCGGCCATGTGTACCCAGTTTATGGCGCTGATACCACCACCAAGGTGGCACATGTCCTCTTGGCGCACTCCAGTGACAATTACTGGGCGCCCTATAAGCGGCTTGGTAATAGTGCCTTGATTATTTCCGCAGTTATTCTGTTGATCGCAATGTTGGTTGGTATAACCATCAGTCGGATCACCTTGACACGCCCGATCATGGCCTTGGCAGACGCAACACGACATATTGCCTCAGGTGACTTGACGTATCAGGTACGCATTCGTCGTCGCGATGAACTGGGGCAACTGGCCGACTCTTTCAATAGTATGCTCGCGGATCTCAGTGCTTCGCAGGTTGAGCTTGAGCGTAATCGTCAGCGCTTTCACGATTTCGCGGAAAGTTCATCGGACTGGTTGTGGGAGACCGACCACCATGGGCGCTTTGTGTATGTTTCATCCGGGGTGACCGACACGCTGGAGATGACGGCCGATGAATTCATTGGCCACACACTGGCACAGATCTTCCCGCGTGATGATCTGAGCGATGTCATGATGCGATTGCAATGCAGTAGCAGCAAGTGCTATCCCTTCAAGGAAGTCGAATGCGTCATCAGTCTTGCGGACGGGTCGCGTCGCCACTTGCGCCTGAACGGTATGCCGATAGCTGGCGACGCACAGGTCCTGGGTTTCCGCGGGACGACGCGCGATGTTTCCAAATCGGTCATGGATGAGGAGCGTTTGGTTGTCCTTGCGAATCAGGATCAGCTCACAGGGCTTGCCAATCGGCGCAGATTCCTCATCGATTTGGCTCACGAAATACGTCATGCACAGTCGCGCAATCGCGGTGGTGTGTTGATGCTGATTGATTTGGATCACCTCAAAATGGTCAACGACACCGCCGGTCATGCGGTGGGTGATGATCTGATCGTAACGATTTCCGGCTTGCTTAAACGCATGTCGCGCGATGAGGATCTGGTGGCGCGGGTTAGTGGTGACGAATTCGCTATCGCCTTCCCCGACATGGATGAGCAACAGGCGCGCGAAAAGGCGGCAGCAGTATTGGAGGCCGTGGCCGAATGCCGACCTGTGCATCAGGGCCGCACGCTGAATGTATCGGCGAGTCTCGGCATGGTGATGTTCCCGGAACGGGGTGGCGATGCCGTCGAACTGCTCGCCAAGGCGGATACCGCCATGTATTCAGCCAAGGATGCCGGTCGCAATCGCGCCAAGTTCTATGTCGAAGGCGACACCTCGCGTGAACGCATGGGCACGCAGCTGGCCTGGAAAGGTCGCATTGTCGAGGCGCTGGAAGACGATCTGTTCGAGCTGGCCTTCCAGCCGATTGCCTCGTTGATCGATGGCAATGTGCATCATTACGAATGTCTGGTGCGTATGCGTGATCGCGATGGCGGTACGCTAATGCCGGGTAACTTCATTCCGACTGCGGAACAGTTTGGCCTCATTGGTCAGGTCGATCGGGCCATTCTCAGTAAGGCCTTGCGGCACCTGGCTTCATTGCCCGCGGATATGGCTAACATCGGTATGTCCATCAATCTATCCGGCATGTCCGTAGGTGACGATGAAGTACTTGCCCTGATTGAGTCCGAGCTGAAGCACACCGGTGTCGATCCCAAGCGCATCACCTTTGAAGTGACCGAAACTGCCGCCTGTGAACAGATGGTCAAGGCTTCGGAATTCATCGCGCGAGTGCGCCAATTCGGCTGCCGCATCTCGTTGGATGATTTCGGTGTTGGCTTCTCATCGTTCTCTTATTTGAAAAATCTACGCGTGGATACGCTCAAGATCGACGGGAGTTTCATCCGCGACATCGTTCGCAATCGCGAGGACCAGCTGTTCGTCAAGGCGCTGGTGGACGTGTCGCGTGGCATGGGTATTCACACTATCGCGGAGTTCGTGGAGAACGCTGCAACGGTTGAAATGCTGCGGCGCCTGGGCGTGGATTATGTGCAGGGCTATTACATCGGTCGACCCGGCAAGGTCATGACCAAATTCACACTGGGTCATACGCAAGCAAGCGGCGGCGAACGGGCGGTAGCCGGCTAGCCCGCATTTCTCACCGCGGATCTACTGCGGCCGCCGATGAGCCTGCATCCGCGGTGAGAAATGCGGGCTAGGCGCCGTGCCTCAAGACGTTGATGCTATCCGTGCCTTGGCACGCGTTACAGCCGCGCGCACCTGCGCCGGCGCGGTACCTCCGAGATGATCGCGTGCCGCCACCGAACCTTCCAGCGTCAACACCTCGAACACTTCTGCGCCGACCACCTTGGAAAAAGACTGCAGTTCTTCCAGTGGCAGCTGTGACAGGTCCTTGCCCAGTTCAACACCACGCCGCACCGCCTTGCCAACAATCTCGTGCGAATCCCGGAACGGCACGCCCTTGCGCACCAGATAATCGGCGAGATCGGTCGCGGTGGAAAAGCCTTCCAGGGCCGCGGCGCGCATGCGTTCGCGTTTCGGCTGCACGGCCGGCATCATATCGGCGAACACGCGCAGTGAACCTTTCACAGTATCGACGGCATCGAACAGGGGTTCCTTGTCTTCCTGGTTGTCCTTGTTATAGGCAAGCGGCTGACCCTTCATCAGCGTCAGCAGGGCAACTAAATGTCCATTGATGCGGCCGGTCTTGCCGCGCACCAGCTCCGGCACATCCGGGTTTTTTTTCTGCGGCATGATCGACGAGCCGGTGCAGAAGCGATCGGGCAGGTCGATGAAGCCGAACTGCGCCGAGGTCCACAGGATCAGCTCTTCTGAGAAGCGCGACAGATGCATCATCAGAATGGCTGCAAAGCTGCAGAACTCGATGGCAAAGTCGCGATCACTCACTGCATCCAGCGAATTCTCCGCCGGCATATCGAAACCGAGCAGTTCGGCGGTGTAGGCGCGATTGATCGGGTACGTGGTTCCGGCCAAGGCTGCCGCACCCAGTGGCATGACATTCACGCGTTTGCGGCAGTCCAGCAGGCGCGCGTGATCGCGGTCCAGATTCTCGAACCAGGCCAGCATGTGATGACCGAAGGTGACCGGCATGGCGACCTGCAGATGGGTGAAGCCGGGCATGATGGTGCTGGCCTCGCGTTCGGCCAGATCCAGCAGGCCGGTCTGCAGACGCCGTAGTTCTGTGGCGATGAAGTCGATTTCATCGCGCAGATACAAACGAATGTCGGTCGCGACCTGGTCGTTGCGCGAGCGGCCGGTGTGCAGTTTCTTGCCGGCGGCGCCGATACGGTCCGTGAGACGCGCCTCGATGTTCATATGCACATCTTCCAGGGCCACCGACCAGGCGAAATCGCCGCGTTCTATTTCGCTGCGAATATCGTTCAGGCCGTCGATGATGGCGGTGCAGTCGCCCTCGCTCAGCACGCCAACCTTGGTGAGCATGCGCGCGTGGGCGATGGAGCCGGCGATATCATAGGCGTACAGACGCTTGTCGAAGGTCACCGAGGCGGTGAAGGCCTGTACGAATTCGTCTGTGGACTCGGTGAAGCGGCCGCCCCAGAGTTTATTGCCGGTGTTGTCGCTGGACATGATGGATCCCGTGTAGGCACAGTGCAGAGGCGGACAAGTATAACCAATTACCGGATAGGACCAACGCACCCTGGGTGGGGTAGGCCGGCTTGAGGATAAACAAGGGAATGTCGAAACAGAAACCTATGAACGAGATAGCGCCACGCTCGGCCCTGACAGCGGGGTTGAGTGATAGCTTCTTTCTGCCGAACTTCTGCGGCATCCGCCTGGTGTTCGCCGTGGTGGTCGTGGCGGAGCTGTTGGCGTTCATTCTGGTTCTGGCCGGACCCTGGAGCAGTAACTACTGGGGTGAGCTGGGGCTGGTTTCATTATTTGTACAGTGGGTGGCGCTGGTCAGTGCTGCGGTGCTGTGCGGCATCCGCCGCTGGCTGATGCGCATGAGCAGCGTCGCCGCGTCGCTGGTGAGTTACCTGTCGCTGTTACTCGTCACAGTTGTGCTCAGTGAAATAGCCTTTCGTCTGGCCGGCATGGCGGATCAGCCCGGCCTGGATCACGCTGGTTTCCTGCTACGCAATCTGGCCATCAGCGCTCTGGTCAGTGGCATGGTGCTGCGCTATTTCTATGTGCGTCATCAATGGGCCCAGCAGGTCCAGGCGGAGGCGCAGGCACGGGTGCAGGCCTTGCAGGCGCGGATAAGGCCGCATTTTCTATTCAACAGTCTGAACACCATTGCAGCTTTGACCAGCAGTCGACCTGAGCTGGCCGAAGAAGTGGTGCAGGACCTGGCCGAACTGTTCCGCGTGACCATGCGTGATATGCGCGAGCAGGTCACGCTCGAACAGGAATTGAATTTCACCCGCAGCTATTTGCGTATCGAGGCGCAACGCCTGGGTGATCGTTTATCGGTGGACTGGACGCTGAAGAATCTGCCCCTGCAGGCGCCGGTGCCAGCGCTGGTGCTGCAGCCACTGGTCGAAAACGCGGTGTATCACGGCATCGAACCGCGTGCCGGTGGTGGCCGCGTGCATATTCTTGCCACTTACAACAAAGGTGTACTGCGACTGGAAGTGCGCAATCCGCTGCCGACGCAAATGCAGCGCCCGCAGGGCAATGGCAACCGCATGGCCTTGGACAATATCCGCGAACGTTTGCAGCTGGCCTACGGTCCCGAGGCGCGCCTGGAAATGGATCAACGCGAAGGCCTGTATCGCGTGCGTGTCCTGTTCCCCCTGACTGATACGGGTGAGGCTCCGGAATGAAGGTGCTGCTGGTCGATGACGAAACCCTGGCCCGCGACCGGTTGCGGCGCCTGCTGGCCGAGCTGCCCGATTGCGTACTGTGCGGTGAGGCCGCCGAGGGTCGTACCGCGATTGAACTGTGCGGACAGCTGCAACCGGATGTGGTGTTGCTGGATATCCGCATGCCGGGCATGGACGGTCTGGAGGCGGCGCGACACCTGGCCGGCCTGCCCGATCCACCGGCCGTGATCTTCACCACGGCGTTTGGAGACCATGCCTTGGAGGCATTCGAGGCCTGCGCCGTTGACTATCTATTGAAGCCAATCCGTGCCGAGCGGCTGGCCGCGGCGCTGGGTAATGCGCGGCGGCTGACGCGCGCCCAGGCCACTCAATTGGATCTGGATACCGGCGGGGTGCGTAACCACATCTGTATCCGGGTGCGCGGCAACCTGCAACTCATCCCGGTCACGGATATCCGTTTTTTCCGCGCCGACAACAAATATGTCACGGTGCGCACCGGCGATGCCGAATATCTGATCGAAGAGCCGCTCAAGGCACTGGAAGACGAATTCACCGGGCGCTTTTTGCGTATCCACCGCAATGCCCTGGTCGCGGCCGATTTCGTGGTTGGTCTGGAGAAGAACGCGGATGGCCAGTGCCTGGTAGTGCTGGCGGGTATCGAGGAACGCCTGGAAGTCAGCCGCCGCCATCAGCCGGATGTGCGTGCGCGTGTCCGGGAAAAATAGCGTAAAAAGTGGGTTCAGAGACGAATGGCACTTATTCTTAGCCTGGATACGCCGTCATCCCGGCGAATGCCGGGATCCAGAACCCGCATCCGTGGGTGGCCCTCTGGATTCCGGCCTGCGCCGGAATGACGAAATAAAGAGAACTTGGCCTTAAGTAAGTGCCATTCGACTCTGACCTTATTTCTCTATTTTGCTCTGTGGCTACAAACATCCGGCGCGATACGCTGCGCTATTGCGCCCTACGGGTTGAGTTGGTTGTGGCCGCGCACGCGATTTAGCGCCGTGTCGATATTCTGGTCCAGATAGCCGCCGTAGAATTCCGGGGTATTGATGCCGACCATGCGTTCGGCCAATTCATTGCCCTGGCTGTCCAGGAACAGCACGGTGGGGTATAGCCGGACCTTGTAGCGGTTGGCGAACTGGTCGGTATAGGTGGCGTTGCCGTCGAAGTCGGTGAAGCGGTAGCTGGCATCGACGACCACTTTGCGGATCAGAATCTTGTCCTGGTACTGGCCGCTGATCAGCATGGGTTGGAGGAAGTCCTCCTCCAGCTGTTCGCAGTAGTCGCAGTAATCGGTCGTGAAAGCCAGCAGGATCGGGAGCTTATGGGTCTGGGCGAGTTGTGCGTCGGCGCGGATGTCGCGGCTCTGCTCCACGCGCGGCCTAATCCCGATGTCGTCCACTGCGTCTGCCTCCGTTTCAGCACAGCCCAGCAGCGGCAGGGCCAAGGCAAATGCCAAGACCTTGAGATACTTGGGCTTGCAACCGACTTCACGCACTCGTTATCCTCCCAGCCTGCGTCTGCCGTAGCGACGCGACCCACCCACCATCCGCTACGTAATCCGAGCCTACAGACTGTCTATCATGCCGCAAAGCGTAATCCGTATCGCCACCCGTAAAAGTGCCCTCGCCCTCTGGCAGGCCGAACATGTTCGTCAGGGGCTGGAACTTCATCACCCCGGTTTGCAGGTCGAACTGGTGACCATGACCACCCGCGGTGATCAGATCCTCGACAGTCCATTGGCGAAGGTCGGCGGCAAGGGGTTGTTCGTCAAGGAACTCGAACAGGCATTGCTGGAAGGACGGGCGGATATCGCGGTGCATTCCATGAAAGATGTCCCGGTGGATCTGCCCGAGGGTCTGGGGCTCGCGGTGATCCTGGAGCGCGAAGACCCGCGCGATGCCTTTGTCTCCAATCAGTATGCGGCGCTGGAAGATCTGCCCCAGGGCGCCCGCGTCGGCACCTCCAGCCTGCGTCGCCAGTGTCAGCTGTATGCACTGCGGCCGGATCTGGTCATCGGTGATCTGCGCGGCAATGTGAATACCCGCCTGGATAAACTGGATCGGGGCGATTACGACGCTATCATCCTCGCCTGCGCCGGGCTCAAGCGATTGGGCTTCGGCGAACGCATCCGTCAGGAGCTGGGCCCCGAGATTATTCTGCCGGCCATCGGCCAGGGCGCAATCGGCATTGAATGCCGTAGCGATGACAAGGCGGTCATCGATTTGATTCGGCCGCTGGCGCATGCCAAGACCCAGGACCGGCTGCGCGCCGAGCGCTCACTGAACCAGCATCTGAGCGGCGGTTGTCAGGTGCCGATCGCAGGCTATGCCGAAATCGATCACGGCGTGGTGGTGTTGCGCGGACTGGTCGGCCGACCGGACGGCACCCAGTTGATCCAGGGTGTGATCAGCGGTCGGCCCGAGGACGGCGACGAACTCGGCCAGGTGCTGGCGCAAGATCTGTTGGGGCGTGGCGCGGATGTGATTCTTAACGAGCTGTATCAAGAGCACTGAACAGCGATGACAGCCGCGGCGGACAGTGATCTCCAGTCGGCACTGCGCGGACGCGGCATAGTGGTGACCCGCCCGGCCCATCAGGCCGAGGCGCTATGCCAATTACTGGAAGCCGCTGGCGCATGTGCGCTGCGCTTTCCGGTGATAGAGATTCAGCCGGCCAAGAACCCGTCGGCGCTGCAGGTGCAATTGCAGCGACTGAGTGCTTACGATACGGCTATCTTCATCAGTGCCAATGCGGTCGAGCAAACTTTCGCGTTGTTGCCGCCGCAGAACTGGCCCGCGCAGGTGAAGATTGCCGCGGTCGGCAGCGCCACGGCGCGCCGATTGGAAGAACACGGATTGGTCGTGACCAGCTGCCCAGCCAGCGGTTTCTCCAGCGAGGCTTTGCTGGCGCTGCCGGAATTTCAACAGCTGCAGGGGCGGCGTATCCTGATCCTGCGCGGTGAGGGTGGGCGCGAGCAGCTGCGCGACGCGCTGGTGGCGCGCGGCGCACAGGTGGATTATCTGGAACTGTATCGGCGCGTGACCGCGTCCAGCGATCCGGCGCCGTTGTTGACACAGTGGCAGGCCGGTGCGATCGATGCGGTTTTACTGACCAGCGCCGAGGGTCTGCGCAGCTTGCAGGCGATCATTGGTACACTCGGGATGCAGCTGCTGCGTTCCACCTGTATGGTGGTTGCCCATGCGCGAATTCGGGATCTGGCAAAATCGCTGGGTCATAGCGGCGCGGTGGTGGTCGCCGCCGATGCGACGGATGCCGCCATGCTTGAGGCCTTACGCCAACACTTTTCCTAGCTGTGCCCGCAAACAACGGAATGAACCATGAGTAAAGATAACAACGCAGGCAGCACACCAGACAGCACAGCCAAAGAAACACCGGCCGTGATGCATCCCAAAACCCACGCATCGGCGTCAGCTGCCGCGCCGGCCCCGGCTCCTGCCTCCACACAAGGCGCGCGTCGGAATCTGGCGCAACCCTTGGCCGTCGCGGCCCTGCTGGTCGCGGTTGGCACGATTGTCGGCGGCTATTTCATCTGGCACGAAGTGCAGCGCCAGGGTAATTGGCAGGAGCAGGTGGTGGGCCAGATCGACGGCCGCAGTCAGGCGCTAGAACAACGCTTGCAGAGTTTCAAGGATCGGTTGGACAGTGACCTGGCCAGTACCGAACGCGTCCGTCGGAGTATCGAAGAAGAACAGCGCCAACTGGCCAATGCGCAGCAAGGCCTGGAAGATTCGTTGGGTGTGCTGCGCGCGCAGCTGGGCAACAGTCGCAGCGATTGGATGCTGGCCGAGGTGCAGTATCTGCTGCAGGTGGCCAATCAACGCATTCAACTGGATCGCGATGTGCTCACCACTCGCGCGGCACTATCCAGTGCCGATCGGCGTCTGCAGACATTGGCCGATCCGGGCTTCAATGGCGTGCGTGAACAGATCGCCCGTGAGCTGGTCGAGTTGGATGGGGTGGTGCTGCCGGATCTGGCCGGGATTGCGTTAACGCTGGATACCCTGGCCAGCCAGGTGAATCAGCTGCCGCTCAAGGATGCGCAAGTCCATCATCAAACCAGTGCACCGACAGAGACAGCAACCACAACCACTGAACCCACTACGACCGATTGGACACGCCTGCCACGCATGGTCTGGCAGGAATTACGCAGCCTGGTGGTTGTGCGCCGCAATGACGCGCCAGTCGGCCCGATGCTGGCACCCGAGCAACAGTTCTTCCTGTATGAAAATCTGCGCCTGCAATTGAACAGCGCACGCCTGGCGGCATTGCAGGGTGAGTCCGAAAGTTATCGCGCCAGCCTCAGGACCGCACAACGCTGGCTGGGCGAACACTTTGATAACGAGGCGCCGCAGATTGCCGCGGCCCGCGCCGAACTCGAACGCCTGGCGTGCATTGATCTGCGCCCGGCGCTGCCGGACATCAGTGCCTCGTTGCGGTTACTGCGGCAGCAGATGCATCTGGATGATCTGAGTGAACCCGGCAAGCCGGCGGCCGCCAAGCGCGAGGCGACGCCATGAAATTCCTGGTCACGCTGTTGATTAGTCTGATTGCAGCCGTGACGCTGGGTCTGATGCTGGTGAACGAACCGGGCTATGTGTTGATCGGCTACGGTGAATGGACTCTCGAGACCACGGTATCGCTGCTGGCGTTCACACTGTTACTGGGATTTGCCGTGCTGTATCTGGTGCTGCGCTTTTTCGCCGGCTTGAAACGCGCGCCGCAACGGCTGCGGCATTGGGAAGAGCGCCGCAAGGCATTACGTGCGCGCAACAACCTCAACCGGGGGCTGCTCGAACTCGCCGAGGGCAACTGGGTTGCGGCCGAGAAGCGCCTGCTCAAGCACGCCGCCGACAGTGAAACGCCGCTGCTCAATCATCTGGCTGCAGCGCGTGCCGCACAGCAGCAAGGCGCGCATGAACGTCGCGATCATTATTTACGTCTGGCGCATCAGGGCATGCCCGATGCGGATATCGCCGTCGGTCTGACACAGGCCGAGTTGCAGATCGCGCATCGGCAAATGGAACAAGCGCTCGCCACACTGACACATTTGCGTACTCTGGCGCCACGCCATGCGTATGTACTGAAAATGCTGATGCATCTGTATGAGCGGCTGCAGGATTGGGAGCATCTGCGCGACCTGCTGCCCGAGCTGCGCAAGCGCGGCGTATTGGAAGATGCCGCGGCGGATCAACTGGAAGTGCGGCTGCACTGCGAATTATTAGCCCAGGCTGCGCGTGGTCGCGATGCGGAACTGTTGCGCGATGCCTGGAATCGGGTGCCGCGCCGTTTGTTACAGAATGCGGATCTGGTGTTTGCCTATGCGACCCAGCTGCATGGGCTGGGTGATGATGTTGCGGCTGAAGATTTGCTGCGCACTGCACTGAAAAAAACCTGGGATGATCGTCTGGTGGATCTTTATGGCCGCTTGCAGGGCGATGCCACACAGCAGCTGAATAGCCTTGAAGAGTGGTTGCGCAGCCATGATCGCAATCCAATTCTACTCTTGGCACTGGGGCGACTGGCCATGCGCAGCAGTCTCTGGGGCAAGGCGCGTGGTTATCTGGAGGCCGGCATTGGTATCGCACCAACGGTAGAGGGTTATCAGCTGTTGGGTGCGTTGGCCGAACAGCTCAGCGAGACCGATCTGGCGACCCAGTGTTATCGTAAGGGCATGCTGCTGGCAACCGGTGGCAAGGCGTTGGTGGTTGATGCGACTGCGCGCGATGATGCAGAGAGTGACGATCTGCCGCGTCTTGTCGAGGCGCGTTCAATCTGATTTGGCGGCTTTTTCGCGGACGTCGGCCCCAAATTCGAAGGCATCCGAAAACATCTGCTCCGCAGGTAACCCCAATTTCAGAAACTGTTCGCGTCCGGCATCGCACATCGCCGGCGGGCCGCTCATGTAGACATCGAAATCATGCAGGTTCGGGTAGGTGCGGGCGACGGCGTCCAGGACCAGACCGGTTTCGCCGGACCATTGATCGTCGGCCTCGGGTTCCGACAGTACCGGGGTATAGCGGAAATTCGGATGCTCGGCGAGCCAGCCCTGAATCAGCTCCTGCATATACAGATCGCGTTTGGCGCGCACGCCCCAGAACAGATGCAGCGGGTGGTCGGAACCGATGTGGAAGGCATGTTCGAGCATGCTCTTGAGCGGTGCAAACCCGGTGCCGCCACCGAGCAGTATGACCGGCCGTGGTGATTCATCGCGCAGATAGTAGGAACCCAGCGGGCCTTCCAGGCGCAGCATCGATTTCGGTTTCATCTGCTCGAAGACGTAATGCGTGAACTCGCCGCCGGGGATCAGGCGGATGTGCAGTTCGATATAGGCGTCATCGTGTGGCGGGTTGGCAATGGAGAAACCACGCCGGCGTCCATCCTTGAGCAGGATTTCCAGATACTGCCCGGCGAGAAATTGCAGGCGTTCGCTGGCCGGCAGCTTGAGACGCAGCCGCATGATGTCGTGAGTGAGCGGCTGAATATCCTCGACGCGCGCCGGCAGATTTTTGATTTCGACATCGGCGGCCGCGCTGATCTCGCGGGTTTCCAGAGACAGGTCCGTCAACGGCAAGGCCTGACACACGAGGATCTTGCCGGCCTCGATGTCGCTGGGTTCGAGCGCCGGCGGCGTGTCGCCCTCATAGCGGATGCGTCCCGCCAGCAGCTTGGCCATGCAGCTGCCACAGGCGCCGCTGCGGCAGCCATAGGGCAAGACCAGGCCTTGGCGGAGCGCGGCGGTGAGGACCGATTCGCCGGGTTCGACATTGAAACTGCGGCCACTGGGCTTTAAATGAACCTGAAACGACATGATCTGGATAGTGAGGCCTGGATAAGGGGCCGGCGATTGTCGCTTATTTGAACTAGGAGATAAACCGGTGAAGCCTGTGCTAATCATTGGCTGTGGCTATGTGGGGCAGCGCCTGGCGCGGATTTTATGCGGCGCGGGTGTTGCGGTGACGGGGGTGGTGCGCGGTGCTGAATCCGCGGCGGCGGTGCGTGATCTTGACGCCCAGGCGTTGCAGGTGGACCTGGACGCCGAGTCCGATCCGCCGGAACTGCCTACCACGAATGCTGAGTTGTACTATTTCGCGCCACCGCCGGGAACGGGGATATCTGATCCGCGGTTACGGCGTGTGCTCTCTGCGATAAGACCCGAAACACGGCCGTCGCGGATCGTCTATATCAGTACTAGTGGGGTATACGGTGATTGTGGCGGCGACTGGGTGGATGAATCGCATCCGCTCAATCCCGGCACACCGCGTGCCCTGCGCCGCGCCGACGCGGAAGCGGCGCTGCAGGCATGGAGCGCCGCTTCCGGTGTACCGGTGGTTATACTGCGCGTGCCCGGTATCTATGGCCCGGGCAAACTGCCGCTGGAACGGTTACGCAAAGGTCTGCCGTTACTGCGCGAGGAAGACTCGCCTTACACCAACCGCATTCAGGTCGACGATCTGATTGCTATCTGCCAAGCCGCCATGCAGCGCGGGATACCGGGTGCGGCCTACAACGTCAGTGATGGCCAACCCTCCAACATGACCGATTACTTCAACCGCATTGCGGATGTCACCGGACTGCCTCGACCGCCCGTGATCGGCCGCGATCAAATCGACCAACTCAGTCTCGGTATGCGCGGCTTCATGGAGGAATCCAAACGCCTGGACACGCGGCGGATGCGCGAGGACCTGGGCGTTAAACTAAAGTATTCGACGCTGGAAGAGGGATTGAAGGCATGTCTGGCAGACGTGCCGTTGGGGTAATCAAGCGAATCGATATTCTAATAATTCAAAACACAAAACAACTCAACACGAAGGCGCCAAAGGCGCGCAAAGGTAATTCGAATAAAGCATTACTTTGTGCGCCTTTGGCGCCTTCGTCTTAAAAGTTCCTTTCACGAGCATCCAGCCAATACCCGTCAGACGCGCTTCAACAAAGCCTATTGATCGACCGGATCGATACCAAGCTCGTTCCATAGAGCATCGACGCGCTGTTTGACCTCATCGGTCATGGCAATGGGTCTGCCCCACTCGCGCGTCGTCTCGCCCTTCCATTTGTTCGTCGCATCAAAACCGATTTTGCCACCGAGCCCTGACACGGGTGAGGCAAAGTCCAGATAATCAATCGGCGTGTTTTCGACCAGTGTGGTGTCACGCACTGGGTCCATGCGCGTCGTCATCGCCCAGATCACGTCCTTCCAATCGCGCACGTTCACATCCTCGTCGGTGACGATAACGAATTTGGTGTACATGAACTGGCGCAGAAAACTCCACACCCCGAACATGACACGCTTGGCATGGCCAGGATACTGTTTCTTCATGCTCACGCAGGCGATGCGATAGGAGCAGCCTTCCGGCGGTAAATAAAAGTCGACGATTTCCGGAAACTGTTTTTGCAGAATCGGCACAAACACTTCATTCAGTGCCACGCCTAAGATCGCCGGTTCATCCGGTGGCCGACCGGTGTAGGTGCTGTGATAGATCGGATCGCGACGATGGGTGATGCGCCCAATGGTAAATACCGGGAAGCGATCGACCTCATTGTAATAGCCGGTGTGGTCGCCGAACGGGCCTTCATCGGCCTCCTCGCCCGGATAGATAAAACCTTCCAGGACGATCTCGGTGCTGGCCGGAATCTGCAGGTCATGCGTGATGCACTTGGTCAGTTCGGTTTTCGAGCCACGCAATAAGCCTGCGAAGGCGTATTCCGATAACGAGTCCGGCACGGGTGTGACCGCACCGAGAATAGTCGCGGGATCGGCGCCGAGAGCGACCGCCACTGGAAAGGGTTCGCCGGGATGTGCCTTGCACCAGTCGCGATAATCCAAGGCGCCACCGCGATGTGCGAGCCAACGCATAATGACTTTATTGCGACCGATCACCTGTTGGCGATAGATACCGAGGTTTTGTCGTTCCTTGTGTGGGCCGCGCGTGCACACCAAGGCCCAGGTGATGAGTGGGCCGGCATCATCCGGCCAGCAGGTCTGAATTGGAATTTGTGACAGATCGACCGCATCGCCTTCGAGTACGATTTCCTGGCAGGCAGCGCCCTTGATGATTTTCGGCGCCATGTCGAGCACCTTTTTGAAAACCGGTAATTTATCCCAGGCGTCTTTCATGCCTTTGGGCGGTTCCGGTTCCTTCAGGAACGCGAGCAGCTTGCCGACGTCACGCAAGGCCTCGACCGAGTCCTCGCCCATACCCATCGCAACGCGTTTGGGCGTGCCGAACAGATTGCCGAGCACCGGCATCGAATGACCTTTGGGATTTTCAAACAATAATGCGGGACCGCCGGCGCGCAGCGTGCGGTCACAGATCTCGGTCATTTCGAGATAAGGGTCTACCTCATGACGGATACGTTTGAGTTCGCCCTGAGCCTCGAGCTGTTTGATAAAGTCGCGGAGGTCTTTGTATTGCATATTGTGTCTCGCGTAAAGACGCAAAGGCGCCAAGTTGTTTACTGTAATCCGTTAACCAGTCTTACTATGCTCTGCTTTATCAAGGGCGCGCCAAAATTGAGGAGTAGGCCAAGTCTTATGTCGGTGAGCTTGAGATAGGTCAATAGCTGTTTCTTGTGTATAGGGTGGATCTGCTCAACTGATTTCAGTTCAACTTATACCTTCCTATTAATAACTAGGTCGGCTCTGAAACCTTCGTCAAACGTCAGCGTCCCGTATCTAACCTGTAGAGGCTGTTGTCGCCCAACCTGAAAATCGCGGTTGCGTAGCTCATGTTCAAGGATCCGTTCATAAACCGACTCAAGGAGGCCAGGCCCAAGCGCTTTATGTATTTTGAAAGCCGCGTCGATAACTTCAGTCGCTATGCTGTTCTCAGTGAGGTGCAGGTCATCCATGACCACTCTCCTTTATGAGTACCTTAGCGCCTTTGCGTCTTGGCGCGAGACAAGCTTTTACGCCGCCAACCCAGAATGCCGCAATAACGCATCAATGGTCGGTTCGCGGCCACGGAAGTCGATGAACAGTTCCATGGGTTCGCGCGAACCACCGCGCTCCAATATGGCGGTGAGGAAGCGTTCGCCGGTTGCGCGATCGAAGATGCCGGCTTCCTCGAAGGCGGAGAAGGCATCGGCCGATAACACTTCGGCCCATTTGTAACTGTAATAACCGGCAGCATATCCGCCCGCGAAAATATGCGAGAAGCTATGCGGGAAACGATTGAACGACGCAGGTTTCATGACTGCAACCTGTTGGCGTACTTCGTCGAGAATCTCGTACACGCGTCCACCCTTGGCCGGATCGAATTCGCGGTGGATGCGGAAGTCGAAGATGGAGAATTCCAGCTGCCGCACCATCTGCATCGCCGATTGGAAATTGCGCGCGGCCTGCATGCGTTCATAGAGTTGTTGCGGCAACGGCTCGCCGGTCTGGTAATGGCCGGCGATCAGATCCAGCGCCTCACGTTCCCAGCACCAGTTCTCCATGAACTGGCTGGGCAGTTCGACGGCATCCCAGGCCACGCCGCTGATGCCGGACACGCCGGCATAATCCACTTGCGTCAGCATGTGATGCAGGCCATGACCGAATTCATGGAACAGCGTGATCATTTCGTCGTGCGTGAACAGCGCCGGGTCATTGCCGATAGGTGGTGAAAAATTGCAGGTGAGATATGCCACCGGCGTCTGCGGGCCACTTGCCGTCATGCGGCGCGCAATGCAATCGTCCATCCAGGCGCCGCCGCGCTTGTGCGGGCGGGCGTAAAGATCCAGATAAAACTGACCGCGCAGTTTTCCGGCGGCATCGTGGATTTCATAGAAGCGCACACTGGGATGCCAGGTATCGATGCACGGTACTTCGCGAATCTGCAGGCCATACAAACGCTGCACAACAGCGAACATGCCAGGGAGTACGCGGGTCTCCGGGAAATAGGGTTTCAGCTCTTCCTGCGAAATGGCGTATTGGTGTTGACGCAATTTTTCCGAATAGTAGGAGATGTCCCAGGATTCCAGGTTGTCGGCGTTATGCTGCTCGCGCGCGAACTTGCGTACTGCGTCGAGATCCTCGCGGGCTTTGGGTAGTGAACGTTCCGCCAGGTCGCTGAGGAATTTCATGACCTGATCGGTGCTCTGCGCCATTTTGGTTTCGATGGAACGCTCGGCATAGTTGGCGAAGCCGAGCAGTTGCGCGGCTTCGTGACGCAACGCGAGCAGTTGTTCCATCAGCGGACCGTTGTCCCATTTGCCGGCATTCGGGCCTTCGTCGGAGGCACGCGTGACATAGGCGGTATACACCTCGCGGCGCAATTCGCGGTCGTCGGCGTAGGTGAGCACCGGGTAATAGCTGGGGAATTCGAGATTGAATACCCAGCCGTCCATCGCTTCGCGTTCCGCGGTTTGTTTGGCGAGCCCGATGGCGCTGTCGGGTAAACCGGCAAGGCGTGCCTTGTCGGTTATCTGGAGTTTCCAGGCGTTGGTGGCGTCGAGCAGATTCTCTTCGAATTTCGCCTGCACGGACGACAGCTCCTGCATCAGCGCCTTGTAGCGTTTGCGTTGTGCCGGATCGAGCGCGATGCCGGACAAACGAAAATCGCGGATGGCATTGTCGATGATCTTGCGTTGCGCGGTGTCGAGGCGCGCATACTCGGGGCCGTCGGCGATCTGTTTATAGGCCTGATAGAGCGCCTCGTTCTGACCCATCTCGGTGCCGTATTCCGACAGCTTGGGCAGGCAGGCGTTATAGACGGTACGCAGTGCTTCGGAATTCATGACGGAATTCATATGGCCAACCGGTGACCAGGCGCGCGACAGTTTGTCTTCCACGTCTTCGATGGGTTGGACCAGATTCGCCCAGCTGTAGGTCGTGTTGTCAGTCAGCAGCTGTGCGACGCGCGCGCGACACTCGGCGAGTATTGCATCGAGTGCGGGTTCGACGTGTTCAGGGCGGATCATGGAAAACGGCGGCAGGCCGGTGAGGCCGAGCAGCGGATTGTCTGTCATGGTATTCCTCGCGGGATGGATTCAGCAGGTGCCGAGGGCAGCCTGCGGCTACTCTAGCACGCACGCACAACCGCAACCAAAGCCCAGCCTGGTGTTCGGGAAATGCCTTCGGCTGCCGCTGCGAGGCCTGTTAGAATGCGGCCATTCATGGACCGACACGCCCAGGAGCGCGCATGACCAAACATTACGATCTCATTGCCATCGGTGCCGGCAGCGGTGGCTTGTCGGTAGCCGAACGTGCGGCCCGTTATGGTGCCAAATGCGCGGTGATCGAGCATGGCCCGTTGGGCGGAACCTGTGTGAATGTAGGGTGTGTCCCGAAAAAGGTGATGTGGTTCGGCGCCGGCCTGGCACACGCCCTGGAAGACGCCGCGGGTTTCGGCTTCAGTGTCGGCGAATACAGCTTCGACTGGGCGAGTCTGAAACAGGCGCGCGACCGTTATGTGCATAACATCAACAGTTGGTATCACACCTATCTGGCCGATTCGAATATCGACGAGATCGTCGGCACGGCCCGTTTCATCGACGCGCGCACGCTGGAGGTCGCGGGCGAGCGCTATAGCGCGGATCATATTGTGATCGCGGTAGGAGGTTATCCGAGCGTGCCGGATCTGCCCGGTGTGGAACTTGGTATTACCTCGGATGGTTTTTTTGCCCTGGAACAATTGCCGCGACGGGTCGCCGTGGTGGGCTCGGGCTATATCGCCGTTGAACTTGCCGGTGTGCTGAATGCGCTGGGATCGGATGTGACCTTGTTGCTGCGCCGCGAGACGCTGCTGCGCGGTTTCGACGCCATGCTGCGCGAGAGCCTGATGGAAGAGATGCTGAATGCCGGAGTGAATATCCTCGCCGGTACCCAGGTGACCTCCGTGACACGCCAGGGTGATGAGGCATTGTGTATTGAATGCAGCAATGGCCAGCGTCTGGAAGGCTTTGAACAATTGATCTGGGCGATCGGCCGCACCCCGGCGACCGCCGGTCTGAATCTGGCGGCGGCCGGCGTCGAGATTGACGCGGCCGGTTTTGTACCCAGTGATGAGTATGAGCAGACCCATGTTGCGGGGATATATTCGCTGGGCGATGTAAACGGTAAGATTGCGCTGACCCCGGTGGCGATTGCCGCGGCGCGACGCCTGGCGGACAGGCTGTTCGGTGGCATGTCCGAGCGGCATCTGGTTTATGAGAACGTCCCCAGTGTGGTGTTCAGCCACCCGCCTATTGGCACGGTCGGGCTGACCGAGGAGCAGGCGCGCGCCGATCATGGCGATGCGGTTAAGATTTACAGCACCCGGTTTACGCCCATGTATCACGCTATCAGTGGGCGCAGTGAACAGACCGCCATGAAGCTGGTGACGGTCGGTGCGCAGGAAAGGGTGGTCGGCTGCCACATCATCGGTCTGGGTGCCGACGAGATGCTGCAGGGTTTCGCCGTCGCGATTCGGATGGGTGCGACCAAGCGGGATCTGGACGATACCGTGGCGCTCCACCCGACCAGCGCTGAAGAATTGGTGACCATGAGGTAGCCATGCCGATCCGCAGCTTCGAATCCAAATCCCCCCGCATCGCTGCCAGTGCCTATGTCGATCCGCAGGCCCTGGTCATCGGCGATGTCGAAATCGGCGCCGATGCCTCGCTCTGGCCAAATGTGGTGGTCCGTGGCGACATTCACCTAATTAATATTGGTGTTAACACTAATATTCAAGATGGATCTGTTCTTCATGTCTCCCATGACAGTGAGTTTGCACCTGGGGGCTTCCCGTTGAACATTGGCGCTGGGGTTACGGTAGGCCACATGGTCGTGCTGCATGGCTGCACTATCGAGGATAACTGTCTGATTGGCATGGGCTCAATGGTTATGGATGGGGCGCTTATCCAGGCCGGTACCATGCTCGGTGCCGGGAGTCTGGTGGCGCCTGGGAAACAGCTTGAGGGCGGGTATCTCTGGCATGGGCGTCCAGCGCGTCGGGTGCGGGCTTTGACCCCGGATGAAGTGCGATATCTCAAGTATTCCGCAGAACACTATGTTCGGCTGAAAAATCGCCATCGCGCGGAGTGAGAACCTTCGCTATACTCGCGTCAAGGTACCGTCGCTGCAGTGCTTGTCCCGCAGACAGCTTACAGACGGTTTAATAATCAATCAGTGGTTAAAAACCTGCTGCTGAGACAAGAGAGAGACCGCTATGAACCTCTTCATTGGAAATCTGCCCGTCACGGCGACCGAAGGTGACCTGCTCAGCTTGCTACGTTTGCCACAGGAAGAGGCTACACGACGGTTACGCATCTTCAAGCGGGCCGACCGCAAGGGATCAACGCAACGCTTCGGTTTGGTCTATGTGGAATCGGACGCTGATCTGCGCAAGATGCTGGCGCGCAGCCGCGATGCGGAATTAGACGGACAGCGTTTGAATGTGCGTGAATTCTATTCGCGTGCTGCGGGTAATGAGCGCCGCGCCTTGAATTGGCGTTCGAAGATTTGGCCGCATGCGGAACGGCGTAGTTCGGAACGCCGTACCGCCGCAGCCTAAGATTTCCGCAGCAGTTCGATAACCGGCCCAGTTGCGGGCCGGACACCTCGCCAGATCCAGAACGCTTCAGCCGCCTGTTCTACTAACATCCCCAGGCCGTCGCGTGCCTGTGCAGCACCAGCCTGTAATGCCCAACGTACGAATGCCGTCGGTTCGGTCGCATACATCATGTCATAGGCCCAGGCCTTGTTTGCGAACACTGTGCTAGGAATCGGTGGCACGGTGCCGCTGAGCCCGGCGGCAGTGGCATTGATGACTAAATCAAATTGGCGTGTGTCCAGCGCGTCGAAGTCACAGCTGGAAACGGGACCCAACGGATGGAACAGGGCGGCCAGTTCAGTGGCTTTCGTCGCGGTGCGATTGGCAATCACCAACTCGTGCGGCTGTTCTGCGAGGAGCGATTCGACGACCCCGCGTGCCGCGCCGCCGGCGCCGAGCAGCAATATCCGTTGACCTGCGAGACTCAGGCCGTGGTTATTGCGTAAATCATGTACCAAGCCGACGCCGTCGGTGGTATCTCCACTGAGTTGTCCGCTTTCGTTCCACCAGAGGGTATTCACGGCGCCGGCACGTTCGGCGCGAGGGGTGCGAATCTGCGCCAGTTGCCAGGCCTCTTGCTTGAAGGGCACGGTAATGTTTAGTCCCTTGCCGCCAGCGGCATGAAACGCCGCGACCGCCGCGGGAAAATCACCAAGCTCGACCAAGAGTGCTTGGTAAATCAGCGATTGGTTTGTCTGTGTCGCGAACTGTGTATGGATCTGCGGAGATTTGCTGTGGCCGATGGGATTGCCCATGACGGCATAGCGGTCCAACGTTGTTTGCTGTTCGTTCATCCGAAGACAATCACGAGCTCGCGCTTGAGATTGTCAGCGTCGCGTTCCAGTTGCGATATTTTTTGCTGTTCCGTGCGTACCAGATCCCAGTCGCTGGCCAGCACCGCTTCCATGAACGGGTGCAGTTCACGGACGCAGGCGATAACAGCAGCCATTTGCATCTGCAGCGGTCGGATCGGCGAAGTGCCGAACAAGCTGGAGATAGTAGTTCGTGCCATACATGTCTCTCGTTTCAGTGATGTCGGATAGTGATTTGCGGCGACCGCTGTTAACGCTGTTCGCGTAGCCAGCCAGCAACCTGTTTGGCGTAATAGGTCAGGATGCCATCCGCGCCGGCGCGTTTGCAGGCGAGCAGGGATTCCAGGACCACAGCTCTTTCATTGAGCCAACCATTCTGACTCGCTGCCTTGAGCATGGCGTACTCGCCGCTGACCTGATAGACGAAGGTGGGCGCGCCGAACTGATCTTTCACGCGGCGCACAATATCGAGATAGGGCATGCCGGGTTTGATCATCACCATGTCAGCGCCTTCATCCAGATCAAGTGACACTTCCCACAGGGCTTCGTCGGAATTGGCAGGGTCCATCTGATAGCTGTATTTGTTGCCACCGGCGAGATTGGCGGCCGAACCCACCGCATCGCGGAACGGGCCGTAGAAACTGGAAGCGTATTTTGCGGCGTAGGCGAGGATGCGCGTGTTGCGGTGGCCGGCCTGTTCCAATGCGCTACGGATGGCGCCGATGCGACCATCCATCATGTCCGACGGCGCGACCACATCGGCGCCGGCAGCAGCGTGGGACAGTGCCTGTTTGACCAGCACGGCGACAGTCTCATCGTTGAGCACATAACCGGCGGTGTCGATCAAACCGTCCTGACCGTGGGTGGTGAAAGGGTCGAGCGCCACATCGGTGATGACGCCCAGGTCGGGGAATGCAGATTTGAGAGCGCGTACCGCGCGCTGCGCCAGACCATCGGGGTTATAGGCCTCGCGCGCATCTTCAGTCTTGCAATCGGCGGGTGTCACAGGAAACAAGGCTACGGCAGGCACACCGAGTGCGACCAGTTCCGCCGCCTCTTTCAACAGCTCATCAATGCTGACCCGTTCGACCCCGGGCATGGAGGCGATGGTTTCGCGCTGCCCCTGGCCCTCCAGAACGAAAATCGGATAGATCAAATCATCGACGGTCAACTGGTGTTCACGCATCAGTCGCCGGGAGAATTCATCCCGACGCATACGCCGCATGCGTACCTGGGGAAAACCACCCCGCCCTGTGTCGAAATCGCGCACCACCTGGACTCCCCTGCCATTCACGTCGGACAGAGTGTAACCGTTCGACTAGGGGCACGTCATGCCGATGCGCTAGCATGGGTGATAGCCATTAACCTGAGTCTGGTGCCATGTCCTGGGTTCTGCCCGATGTCGATCCGTTTCTGCTGGTCACACGCCCGGCCCCGCCGCCGCTGGCTGGCTGGTACGCCGCTCCGATGGCGCCAGCGCTCGCGGCGGAGTTGCATTCGCAGGCGCGTCAGGCGCAACAACGGCAATTGGCGGATCAGGGCAGTCTGTTAGCATCCCGATTAATGGGGCTGATTGCGGGATTTTGGCAAGATCGTGCCATTGATCTCGACTACCGGAGTCTGCTGGCGACGGTGTTACCAGAACAACAAGCGTTGGTGGAATTGGTCTATGGACAGTTACTGATCAGCCGCAAATTATCCGGCGCTCAGGATCATCTCAAACGTGGCTTCATTCTGGCCACGCCAATGCTAAAACCTGCGGAGTACTTCGCAGTCTTGCGGTGTCACGAAATGTTGAGTTCGCTGGTGTTGACAGAGCGTCCCTCTGTGGCACAGACACTTCCTTCACTACTCAATGAGGCGCGGGTAATCAAGCAATTACAGCCTGCAGGTCGTCGCCATATGCCCTCTCACCGAGACGACGATACCTTGGGTTGAGGGTTGTGTAGCGATTCAAGTATGAACCTCCGACGTCCGCTAAAACTTCATATCAAAGCCTTTTCGCAGTCGATCTGCTGATCGTGATGGTTGCCAGCAATTTAAATTGCCTGGATTGTAGGGGGATGTATGCAGTTGCAGCTCAGCCAGAATGCACGGTCGATCAAGGAACCGCCCATGTCGCGGTGGGTTGTCGATTATCTCTCGATACTACTGCTGATGGTTATGTTCGGTCTCTTCAGTTCATCCACGCGGGCAGCCGTGGAGCCACAGGAATTGGTACGACTGACCTCAGAGCAGGTTTTGCAGACCTTGGAAAAGGATAGCGCCATCATCCAGGATGCGCAGCGTCTATATGCATTGGTTGATGGTGTCTTGATCCAACATATGGATTTTGAGCGTATGTCACGTTGGGTGCTTGGGAAATATTGGAAAACTGCATCGGCAGAGCAACAAGCCCAGTTCATTGCGGAATTCCGGCGCCTGCTCGTGCGTACCTATGCAACTGCCCTGGCGACTTACAGTGGTCAGCAGATAAGCTACTTGCCGTCACGTGGCCATGAGCAAGGCAGTGAAGTTACAGTGCGCACGGAAATTGCCCAGCCAACAGGTCAGCCCGTGCAGGTGAATTACAGCCTGTATTCACGAAATGGCGAGTGGAAAGCCTATGACGTACAGATCGGCGGAATTAGTTTAATCGCGAATTATCGGGCAACCTTCGCCGCCGAGGTGCGTGGCAGTGGGCTCGATGCCCTGATTCAATCGCTGGCGACACGTAATCAGCAGGCGATGAATAACCTGTAATCTTCGTGGCTGTGCTTGCTGTTTTATAAAGGACACCGGTAACCTGCAATATTGATCGTAAAACAATAACGCAACTCGGTTCCCTGTCTATGCCCTTGATCCGTTTCCTGGCCAATCAACTGGCCCCTTTGACCTTGCTGGGTGCAATCCTCGCCTATCTGCATCCACCGTTGTTTCTGATCTTCAAAGCCAGTTATCTGTGGTTCTTTGCCGTGACGATGTTCGCTTTGGGCGTTGTGCTGGATCCGCGGGAATTACAGAACACGCTACGTGAACCCAAGCGCATCGGCTTGGGTGTGCTGACCCAGTTCACGGTTATGCCCGCCCTGGGATTCGCTGCGGCCTACCTACTACCGGTCTCCGATGCGCTGGCGTTGGGCTTCATTATTGTCGGTTGTGCACCGGGCGCCATGGCCAGCAACGTGATTGTGTATCTGGCTGGCGGGGCCGTGGCGTATTCGGTTGCGTTGACCACGGTGGCAACGATGCTCGCACCGGTATTGACTCCTGCACTCGTGAAGCTGCTCGGCGGTGTGTTTTTCGAAATTGAATTTTGGCCGATGCTGCAGACCATTGTCATGACCGTGGTGATGCCCTTATTACTGGGTATGGGTTTGCGGCGATTGCTGGGTGTACGGCTCGCGGTGGCGCGTGACCTGGCACCGGCGTTTGCCGCCGTGGCGATTGTCATCATCTGCAGTTATGCAGTGGCCGCCAATCAGGCGCGGATTGCCGACCTCGGGCCGTTGGTGATGTTGGCTGTGATGGTGGTGAATGGTCTGGGTTATCTGGCCGGCTGGTGGTTGGCGCGACTTTACCGGTTTGATTTCCGGCACCGACTGGCGTTGGCCATCGAGATCGGTATGCAGAATGCGGGTCTGGGTGTCGCGCTGGCGCTCAAACATTTCCAACCCGAAACTGCCCTGCCCGGCGCCCTGTTCGCGGTTTGGTGCATCCTCACGGCCGCGGGTGCGAGTGGTTATTTGCGCCGACATGTTGCCAGACAGTGACGCATTATTGTCGTTGTGTGCTCTTATAGGGCGAGCGACACGCCTGCAGGATCCTGTCTATCTTCTCTTTTACATTGTATATCAGTAATTAAAAGATTTTTATGGCAGTTGGCACAAGCCCTGCATTATGTCTAAGCGAGGCCGGCGCACCAGCTGATTCAAGAAAGCCGAATCGTTGCCGCTGACCTCAACAGAGACGGATGTAGAGTTATTTGTGGCATGAGTCCGGGCGGGTTGGAACCCAAAACCAGAACCATGCAGGGCTGTTGGTGACACGGTGTGCAGGTCCGCTTGCCGGAACTCCTAAAGTGCCACAGGGCCCCGAACGGTGCTAACGCAGGTTCAACCAGCGGGCTCATGCCACAGATGACTGAACACTGAATCTGAACGACTCCTCCGACGCTGAAAAGCGTTTTTCACCCCGCCCTTAAAAGCGGGGTTTTTTTTGCCTCACGCCAGCACCACGGGCAGGTCTTTGGTGAGTCTCTGTTTGTGCGCGGTTGCTGTTCCGGTCAGCGCGTATCCCAGCAGTGCTCCATCAACGCCGCTGAACAGGGCTTGTGTGCCTGCACCACTCGTCTCGATATGCCAGGTGCCTTCTGCATTTGCAGCCGGTGGTGAGATCACCAGCGGACAGGCCGGGGTCTTCACTACGACCGGCATGGCTGGATAATGAACGGGGGTGGGATTGCCGGACAAGGTCTTGGCGAGACTGCGTGCCGCCTGCATGAGTGGCATCACGAATGGCAACACCAGGCCTGAAACTTCCGCACAGTCACCCAAGGCTGAGATCCGGGCCGATGAGGTTGTCAGATACTGATCGGTAACTATGCCGCGATTCACCGTCAAGCCCGCTGCTGTAGCTAATGCAATACGCGGCCGCAGGCCGATGGCACTGAGTACGGCATCGGCCTCGAGTGTGATGCCGTTGCTGAGTGTGACCCGTATGCCATCGGTTGCATGATCGACCTGGGCGACCGATAAACCCAGATACCAATCAATACCAATGGTCGCCAGTGTATCGCGCATAACCATCCCAATTTCTTCCGGCACCAGTCGGCCTAGCGGATGAGTGCCTATGTCGATGACTGATACCTGATAGCCAGACGCGGCGAGATCATTGGCGAATTCGCAGCCAATCAGACCGCCACCTAGAATGACAATGCGATCTTTGCCTTCGATAGCCGAGCGGAAGCGTGCATAGTCGGCGCGATCGTTGACCGACAAGACGGACTCAGCGGCGTCGCCCTGCAGAGGCAACCGAAAGGGGTCTGCTCCGAGTGCGAGCACCAGATGTTGATATTCCACCTCGGCACCATTAAAGCGAATACGTTGGGTTTCCGGGTCGATACTGCTGACAGCTGCATAAGCATGGATATCGGCGCGCAGTTGTGAAGCCATTTGTTCGGCACTCGACAATAACAGCGCATCAGGGGTTTTGCCTTGGGCTAAAGCATTCGAGAGCATGGGTTTGGAGTAATAACCCGCGTCGTCCGCCGACAGCATAACCAGCTGTGTTTCTTGGTCGAGCTTCCGGAATTCCCGGGCGACGGTGTAACCCGCCAGCCCGGTCCCGATAATCACAATTGGTTTCATCTGCGCGGCAGCCATCAGGCCATTTCCACCATTTCGAAGTCGGCCTTGCTGACGCCGCATTCGGGACAGGCCCAGTCTTCCGGTATATCTGTCCATGCGGTACCGGCGGCGATACCTTCATCCGGCAGACCATCCGCTTCGTCATAGATGAAGCCACAAACAATGCATTGCCACTTTTTCATCGTGATGTCCTCTATTAAAGTATTTAGAAATCGTTCAATTCAGGTGACAGATCAGTTGCCGAGACGTGCCAAGGTTTCGCGGTAGTGATTGGCGTGCTTTTCCTCGACCTTGGTCAGCGCGGCGAAACGTTTCGCAGCTTTTTCCAGCGTGGCGCGGAACTGCTCGGCATGCTCCCGTGATTCGGCGATTTGTTCGTCGAATTCACGCACGGCATCGCTGCGTTGTTCCTGCTCGGCCAGATGACGGAACTGCGGGTACATTTCGGTGTACTCATAGGTCTCGCCGGCGATGGCGAACTCCAGACACTTGGCCGGGTTCATCTGTTTAGCGGGCATTAGCAGGTCCAGATGTCCCCAGGCATGCTGGATCTCCTGGGCGGCAGTGGCCTCGAAGACTTCGGCTGTTTCGATATCGCCCTGGGCACGACAGACCCGTGCGAAGTACAGATACTTGATATGGGCCATCGATTCGCCGGCCAAGGCGGCCTCAATATTCTTAACAGTAACAGAGTCTTGCTGGTTCATGTGTATCCCTCCCGGGTAATGTGTTGACGACGGGATACAGGTTAATGGGATGACATGAATTAATCTAATTGATTGTAAATATATTAATAATAGTTAATTACTATCATATACTCAGGTCAGGTTAACCGGCTGAATACCGCTCAGACCGCTGTCCAGGATCGCGGTCCGAAGTGCCTCGATGGCGGCTGGACGCGGAAAACTTTTGCGCCAGACCAGTGCTACTCGCCGGGTGGGCTCGGGGGCACTGAAGCGCCGTATGCTCAATAACCGCTGTGCATACCGGTCGGCGCCGGCCGCAGTGGCAGGTAATACGGTAATGCCCATGCCACTGGCAACCATGTGCCGGAGGGTTTCCAGTGAAGTGCCTTCAATGGTCTGGCGCTGTGATTGATCACTGAGGCGTTGCACGCAGCCGGGACAGGCATCGAGTACCTGTGTACGGAAGCAATGACCGCTGCCGAGCATGAGCAGGTTTTCCTGCGCGAGATCCGCAGCGGGAATATCCGCGCGTGCGGTCCAGGGGTGACTGCTGGGAATCACGATGACAAAGGGTTCGTCATACAGCGGCAGTGTCACCAGACCGGGCTCGTCAAAGGGTAAGGCAAGCAGCGCGGCATCCAATTCGCCTTGGCGCAATCGTTCGCTTAGGCGCGCCGTGTAATTCTCTTCGATCACCAGCGGCATTTGTGGTGCATTCTCATGCAGGACAGGAATCAGATTAGGGAATAGGTAGGGACCGATCGTGTAGATGGCACCCAGTCGCAGTGGGCCCTTGAGCTGATCTTGCCCTTGCTTCGCGAGTTGCTTGATGGCAGATGCCTCTTCCAGGACGCGCTGAGCCTGTTCGACAATCTGCTGACCAATGGGCGTGAGTGTTATGTCCTGTTTGCGACGCTCGAATAACGCCACACCAAGCTCGTCCTCCAGCTTTTTTATAGCGACACTCAGAGTCGGCTGGCTGACATAACAGCTTTCGGCGGCACGACCGAAATGTCGCTGCTGTGCCAGCGCAACCAGATAGCGGAGTTCAGTAAGTGTCAAGCGCGCATACCTCAGGGATTCTCCGCCAACCAATCGCGCGGCTTCAGAAACACATCATAAAGTCGCGCCTCGGGCGTAGTGGGTTCGGGGTGCCAGTCATAACGCCATGTCACATGAGGCGGTAACGACATCAGGATAGATTCCGTGCGTCCGCCCGATTGCAGGCCGAACAGCGTGCCACGGTCATAGACCAGATTGAATTCGACATAGCGACCGCGGCGATAGAGTTGGAAGTCACGCTCTCTGTCACCGTAAGGAAGCGGTCTGCGACGCTCAACGATAGGTATATAGGCCGGCAGATAATGATCGCCGACGCTGCGCATAAAGGCGAAGCTGTGCTCGAATCCGCCGGCATTAAGATCATCGAAAAATAATCCGCCAATACCGCGCGGTTCGTTGCGATGCTTGATGACAAAATAGTCATCGCACCATTTTTTGTAGCGCGGATAAACATCATCACCAAAGGGCGCGCAGGCGGCCTGCGCGGTTTTATGCCAGTGCACGGCGTCTTCCTCGAAACCGTAATAGGGCGTCAGATCGAATCCGCCGCCGAACCACCAGACCGGATCAGCATCGGGCTTGCGCGCAATGAAAAAACGTACATTGGCATGCGAGGTTGGAATGTAGGGGTTGCGTGGATGAATGACAAGCGACACGCCCATGGCTTCAAAATCGCGACCCGCGAGTTCCGGCCGATGAGCGGTTGCGGAGGCGGGTAGATTCGCGCCGAACACCTTGGAGAAGTTGATGCCGGCCTTTTCGAACAGAGTGCCATTTTCCAGCACGCGTGAACGGCCACCACCGCCCTCTTCGCGTGTCCAGGCATCCTCGCGGAATGGCGTGCCGTCGAGGTACGTCAGTGCGGTGCAAATACGGTCTTGAAGTTCGAGAAGATAGTTTTCTACGGCATGGCTATCGATGTCCGACATGCTGTCCTCGGCGGCGTTAATGACTGCCGCGGATAATACACCAGAGATCCTCTGATTAATTCACTGAAGCGGCATCTGCTGCGTTGAAGGCGGTCTCAAAATGCTCATTTACGTTGTGTAAACTCCGCTTTTTTGACCGCCCGCGCCTTGCATATGCTCGCTTGATGGAATTAATCAGAAGATCTTTAGGTTGGACAGTTAGGCGGCGGGAATCTGGGTTTCCAAGGTGACGCGATTACGCCCCTGTCGTTTGGACAGATACAACGCGCTATCGGCACGGGCGATGATGTCTTCCGGCGATTCACCGTTGCGGAAACAGGCGATACCCAGTGATAGGGTGACGCCACCGATCGGTTTTTGAGTATCGGTGCGGCGCAGCCGCTGGCTCTGTACCCGGGCACGCAATGATTCGGCCACGGCAAGAGCGCCGCGTAATGGCGTGTTCGGTAGCAGAATTGCGAATTCCTCACCGCCGAAGCGCGCCACCAAGTCCTGGCCCTTGAGCGAGTCCTTGAGAATGTTGGACACGAAGCGCAGCAATTTATCGCCTATCAAATGTCCGTGGTTGTCGTTGAAGTGCTTGAAGTGATCGATATCGGCCATGATCAGGCAGAGGTCGTTACACATATCCGTTGCAAGGGCAGTTTGTTCCAACAAAGCGGCGTCAAAAGCTTTGCGATTGGCCAGCCCGGTCAATGCATCGGTGCTGGCTTCGTGGCGTGCACTTTCGAGTTGGATGCGTAGTTCATCGAGTTCATGATTGGTATTTTGAAGTTGCTGTGCGAGTTGCCGGTTAGCCTCCAGCATCTCGCGCGTTTCACCCATGAATTCGCCGATGAGTTTGCGGAAGTCTCCCGTACTCAAGTCCTGTGACATACGCGTGTTATAAGTTTCAAGCACGGCGCCATAGTGATGTGCCTGCCCACCTGACGTCGTCAACTGTTGCAGGACGGTCGATATCAGGGTGCGGACTTCGCTACGCATCTGATCAGCAATTTTCTCTTCATTGCTACGGAAGTATTGTTCGAAGATCTCATCACTCAGATCGGGATTTATTTTCTGATCGGAAGACAGCGCACGATCAATGGATTCTTTCAAAGGCTGATTGCGACCGCTGACATAGTCATACCAAACAGTGTAATGCTTGGGATTGGCCGGGATGCCATTGCGCGCCATCAGCGGTAATGCCAGGCGGATGAATTCTGCAGCTTGTTCGGCGGATTCGGGGTATTCCATAAATATTGTTATCGCTCTACTGTGGCATCCATTCCATGGTTGCTGGTGACGGCCAAAAAAGGACAGACAGGGACAGATCTTGTTGTGCTGCTGTTAACGGCACGGTGACTGAGATAATGCAGAAGTTATGCCATTTTTTGTGATGGGTTAGCCATTCTGCGGGCTATCACCGTTTAGGCGATGCGAATTGTGCTTAGAGGGTAGCCCCCATCTAAGGATTTTGGAGGCAAATTAATCGATTAAATCGTTTTATTAGCAGAGAAGCTAGAGCCAGGATGCGCTGGCTCATTACGAGAGGAGGTGCGATTAGGTCAGCACGCCGGCGCGTGGTGATCAATATAATTCAGGCGTCGTCGCCCTCACCCTCACCCTCGCCGTCCTCATAGGGTTCAGTGTGTTTGCACTCGCTTTGCGGACAGACCTTTTCTGTGCCGCGCCGCTTGGTGGTCTTCAGTGTAAGGATCGGCCAACCGCAACTCGGGCAAGGCTCATTGATGGGTTCGTTCCATACCGCATATTTGCAGTCCGGGTAGGTGCTGCAGGAGAAGAAGATTTTGCCATTGCGCGATTTGCGCTTGAGCATGGTGCCCTTCTTGCACTCCGGGCAGGTAACACCGGTATCGGTTGGCTGTTCCAACGATTCAATGTGTTTACAGTTGGGGTAGCTGCTGCAGCCAATGAACTTGCCATAACGGCCTTGGCGGATAAGTAAATCCGAACCGCAAGCCGGGCAGGTGCGTCCTTCGACTTTCTCAGGTTCGGAGCTGCTGCCTTCTTCATCGTCCAGATTGCGGGTGTAATCGCATTCCGGATAACCGGTGCAACCGACAAAACGCCCGCGGCGGCCAAGGCGAATATTCAGCGGCTTGCCACATTTCGGGCAGTCTTCGTCGAGTGCCTCGGTGGTGACGTCTTTGCGCGAGACGCTGCTTTCTTTGTCGGTTACGAGTTCATGGAAGGGTTTCCAGAAACTCTTCATCAGCGGAATCCATTCGCGTTCCCCGCGCGCGATCTCGTCGAGATCATCTTCCAGCGCGGCCGTGAAGGCGTAATCGACATACTGTGTGAAGTGCTGGGTCAGGAACTTGCTGACGACGCGCCCGACATCGGTCGGCTGGAAACGACGCTTCTCCAAGGTAACGTATTCGCGCGCGACCAGGGTGGAGATAATGCTGGCATAGGTCGAAGGCCGGCCGATGCCATGCTCTTCCAGGCTTTTGACCAGGCTCGCTTCCGTGTAGCGCGGTGGCGGCTCAGTGAAATGCTGTTCAGGACGGATTTTCAGCAGTTTGATCACATCGCCTTTTTTCATCGGCGGTAACAAGGCGGATTCGTCGCTGTCGCCTTTACTGTCGTCCAGGCTTTCCTGATACACCGCCATGAAGCCGGGATTGGCAATGGTCGAGCCGGTCGCGCGCAGCAGATTACCTTCACCGCATTTGAAATCCACGCCGACGGTATCAATCGTTGCATGAATCATCTGACAGGCGATGGTGCGTTTCCAGATGAGGTCGTAGAGTTTGAACTGATCGGTCGTCAGATGTGTCTTGATGTCATCCGGAACCTGCTCCGCCAGGGTGGGGCGCACAGCTTCATGTGCCTCCTGGGCATTTTTGGCCTTGGTTTTATAAGTACGCGGCGCGTCCGGAAGATTCTCTTTACCGTAGCGCGCTGTGATCAAGGCGCGAATTTCTTCCAGGGCCTCGTTGGCCAGGTTCACCGAATCTGTACGCATATAGGTGATCAGACCGACGGCGCCGCCACCGATGTCGATACCTTCATACAGTTGCTGGGCAACGCGCATGGTGCGGCTGGCCGAAAAACCGAGTTTGCGCGAGGCTTCCTGTTGCAGCGTCGAGGTGGTGAAGGGCGCTGAAGGATTACGTTTGCGTTGCTTTTTCTCAACGCGGTCGACGGTCAGGTTTCCGCCTGCCGCCGTGGTTAATTCTTTTTCGACGCTGCGGGCCTGGTCTTCCTGGGTGATGTCGAACTGGCTGAGCTTGTTGCCATGCAATTCGGTCAGCTTGGCGATAAAACTTTGCTGGTCCTTATCCAGATCCGCTTCGACGGTCCAGTATTCACGTGCCTTGAAGGCCTCGATTTCCTCTTCGCGCTCAACAATCATGCGTAACGCCGGACTCTGCACGCGTCCGGCGGAGAGGCCGCGGCGGATTTTCTTCCATAACAGCGGCGATAGGTTGAAACCAACCAGGTAATCCAGTGCGCGTCGCGCCTGCTGGGCGTTCACCAGATCCATGGACAGTTCACGCGGGTTCTCAACCGCCTCGTTGACCGCGCGCTTGGTAATTTCGTGGAACACCACGCGATGCGTCGGTTTATCTTTGAGGAGTTTCTTTTGCAGCAGGATTTCGTAAAGGTGCCAGGAGATGGCCTCACCCTCACGATCCGGATCTGTTGCCAGATACAGGGTGTCGGCCTTTTTCATGGCCTTGACGATGGTATCGACATGCTTGGCATTTTTGTCGATCAACACATACTTCATGGCGAAGTCGTTATCCGGATCGACGGCGCCACCCTTGGGTATTAGGTCGCGGACATGGCCGTAGGAAGCCATGACCTCGAAATCCTTGCCCAGGTATTTTTTAATGGTCTTGGCTTTGGCCGGAGACTCAACGATGACGAGATGTTTGCTCATGGTTTTATAGCGGTGTCCGACGGCTGGCGTGGGTAGGTCGATGCGGGTACAGATACACAGCGCGGATTTGCATGCGTCATTTCATCTAGTGGAGATAATCGATGCGATACGGCAGCCTGGACTGGCAGGCTGCCGTGCGCGTGAGTCAGTGCAGAGTCCCGGCGACGTTGTCGAACACCAGATCCTCCATCCAGGCATAGGCCGCTTCTTGGCCAGGGTCATTGAACAGCACCATCAGCACAATCCATTTCAGTTGCTCAAGATCCATGTCTTCGGCGTCCAACGCCAACACCCGGTCTATGACCAGCTCACGATTGTTCGGTGTCAGGATGCCCATCTGTTCCAGGAACATAAGGAAGCCGCGGCTCTCCAGATCCAGGTATTCCATTTCTTTGTCAGTGAACAGGCGGATGCTGTGGGCGGCGGCATGGATCGGCACGCCCGCTTCGCGGTGCGCGGCCAAGTCTTCCAGCCATTCGAAGGCCTTATTCACTTCGCCCGGGGGAAAGCCAGCCTCAAGCAGTTCCACGTGCAGGGATTCGCGGTCAGGCCGGCTGTCGGGTTCGTCATCCATGTAATAGTTTTCAAAGAGATACATGAGTACGTCCAACACACTTTCTTTCATTTCAACCTCGCGCTTGGCTGCGGACGTAGCGCCCTCCAGCCTGGGATACAACCTGGCCCTGCAGTTCCAGGATCAGGAGCATGGAGGAAACCGCCGCAGTCGTCAATCCGCTGCGGGCCACCATCTGATCAACAGAAACGGTTTCATATCCCATGTAATCAAGAAGTTGTAGTTGATCTGGGCTGAGGTCAACGGGTTCGCCGGGGTTTGCGCGGGGGGCTTCAAGGGTTTCAAGGCTACTGGCCAGGGCGCCCAGTTCTTCGAGAATATCCTGTGCCGACTCGACCAGTTTGGCGCCCTGGCGAATCAAACTGTGGCAACCCCGGGCCAGTGGATTGTGGATGGAGCCGGGGATGGCGAAGACCTCGCGACCCTGCTCAACGGCATGCCGCGCGGTGGTCAGCGAGCCGGAACGTGGTGCGGCCTCAATGACCAGTGTGCCCAGGCTGAGGCCGCTGATGATGCGATTTCGGCGCGGGAAGTTTTCCGGACGAGGTTCGGTGCCGACGGGAAATTCGCTTACCAACGCCCCGCCCCGATCAACAATCTCGTGGGCTAGCGCACGGTGCCGGGCCGGATAGACCCGATCAGCCCCTGTACCCAGCACCGCAATGGTTATGCCGTTAAAATCCAGGACGCCGCGATGGCAGGCGGCATCTATGCCCAGGGCCAGGCCGCTGGTGATAGTCAGGCCGACCTGGGCCAGGTGTGCCGCAAAGTCCCGGGCGGTGTCCAGCCCGCCCGGGCTGGGATTGCGGCTACCGACCATCGCGAGCTGGGGTGTCTGCAGGCAGGCGGGTTCGCCGAGTATATAAAGTAGGGGTGGCGGGTCCGGGATCTGTCGTAACAGTTGAGGGTAATCCGCCGAGGCCAAACTAAGAATGTGTTGTCCGGGTTGCTCCGCCCAGGCGAGATCCTGATCGATGCTGTGGAGATCCGGGGAGCGCAGATACTGGCGCACGGCATCGGGAAGGGTGGGGTTGGCGAGCGCGGTTTCCAGTAATTGCTCAGCCGTGGGCGCGCTCTCCAACAGGCGGCAGAAGGTGACCGGACCTATACCCGGCGCGCGCAAAAGGATTAACCAGTCACGCAGGGTCTGCCGGTCGAGATCGTCGCGTGCGCTCATAAACAAAACGGCGCGACAGGCGCCGAGAGATTCTCGGGCTTGCCGCGCCGCAGTGTTGGTTGACTATGCGCTTTAGGGATTCGTGACGTAGTCGAGTACATGTATAGGCCGGGTCGCTTCCATGACTAACCCATAACTGACCTTGTCGAAGATACGGAACAGCATCAACAAGCCAGCATCCTCGTCCGGTAGGGTGACCTTATCGTACGCCGAGGGTGTAACTGTGTCCTTCACTTCCTGGCCTGCCTGGTGGACACGCAACACATGGCCGACTTCCATACCTTCACGGGCACCGCGATTGATGGTGACAATCTGATAGCGACCGATCTGAGTGACGCCGTCATAGACCGAGATGATACGGCCCTTGGTCTCCGTGGCAGGCGGATGCGGCAGGAAGCTGGCGTGGATTTCATCGCTGCTGACCGGTTTTACACGATCACCAATGCCGATTTCACGCGTGGTACGGTCCAGCGACAGAGTGGAAGGATCGCCGAAACGTTCTACCGTCGCATCGCCCAGGTAGATGGCCTCTATACCCAGCAATTCCTTGGTATCGGGATCCAGCAGCTCGTCACCCGGATGATAGACGCCATAACGGCCCTGAGTGGTGTCGGTAATGCCGCGCACATAGACGCGGTCGCCAGCACCGGCGATCAGGTGCTCATCGGCGCTTTCCACCACATAAGGTGCGGCTTCGAGCTCGCCCTCTTCCACGATCAAGGGCTGGGTCAGGAACTGTTTGATCGCATCAATGGGGATGGTCGGGATTGCGCGGTCGAGGCGTTCCTCGCGGGCGGTCGGCGAGAGCTTGATGGTCGGATGACCGCCACGCTGCAGCCGCAGTTGCGGTTTGCCATCAACATAGACCAGGCTGATGAGGTCGCCCGGATAGATCAGATGGGGATTCTCTATTTGCGGATTGACCTGCCAGATTTCCGGCCACAGCCAGGGTTCGCGCAGGAAACGCCCCGAGATGTCCCACAGTGTATCGCCCTTGACCACGACATAACTTTCGGGGTGGTTAGGATTGAGGGCGATTTCGTCGGCAAGCGCCGGTGCGGTGAGTAGCACGGCGAATACCAGTCCAAGTAGTTTGTTGGCCATAAACGTCCCTTTGCAGCTGTTGTTGTGTGGCGCGACTGCAGGTGATGACTACCTGCTGGGCTGCAGCGCGTCGACCCTGTGCAGTCTAGTCCAAAAACCCTACCTCACAAAGTGTGGAAAGTCGGGTTCGAATTCCATTATTATCGCTACTTTAGCGAAATTACTTTAGCAATATATGCGAGCGCATTCCATGCGTTTGTGACCGACTGCACATGGCGAAGCTCGAAATCCTACATTTTCCCGATCCGCGACTGCGTACGCGGGCGCTTCCCGTGCCTGTGGTTGACGCTGCCATCCGGCAGCTGATCGACGATATGTTCGAAACTATGTACGCGGCGCCAGGCATCGGGCTGGCCGCGACCCAGATCGATTTTCACCAGCGCCTCCTTGTGGTCGATGTCAGTGAGGAGAAGGATCAGCCCCTGGTCTTCATCAACCCGGAAATTCTGCTGCGGGATGGTGTGGAGGAGATGGAGGAGGGTTGCCTGTCCGTTCCCGGTATCTACGACAAGGTGCAAAGGGCCGAGCGCATCAAGGTGCGCGCGCTCGATCGCGACGGGCAAACCTTCGAGCTGGAGGCCGATGGCCTACTGGCCGTGTGTATCCAGCACGAGATCGACCATCTGGATGGCAAACTGTTTGTTGATTACCTGTCCAATCTCAAACGTCAGCGTATCCGCAAGAAATTGGAAAAGGCGCGCCGCCAGGGCGAGCCGGACCCGGTTGCGGAGCATGGTGAAACGGCGCTCTGACGTCTCAAAATCTAGATAACACTGCCAAGCGTACAGGCAGCGGGTACAATCCCGATTCAGTCCCGTTTCGCTGCAAGAGCCTTAGCTCGGATTATGAGAATCATCTTCGCCGGCACGCCGGAATTTGCCGTGCCCAGCCTGCGTGCCCTGTTGAGGGGTACGCACCAGGTCGTTGCCGTCTACACGCAGCCTGATCGCCCTGCCGGACGGGGTCGGAAGCTGCGCGCCGGTCCTGTGAAAGAAGGCGCGCTCGAACAGAAAATTCCCGTTGAACAGCCACTTTCACTGAAAACCCCCGAGGCACAGGCAGCACTTGCCGCCTATGCGCCCGATCTTATGGTTGTGGTCGCCTATGGGCTGATCCTGCCGCAGGCCGTGCTCGATCTGCCTGTGCATGGCTGCGTTAATGTGCACGCCTCGTTATTACCGAGATGGCGTGGCGCGGCGCCGATTCAGCGTGCCATTCTGGCTGGCGACCTGGAAACGGGTGTCACTTTGATGCGTATGGAAGCCGGCCTGGATACCGGGCCGATGCTCGCCAAGACCCGTTGTCCCATTGGGCCTGCTGACAGCGCGGCCGATCTGCATGATCGATTGGCCGAAATCGGTGGCGAACTGCTGGGTGCAGAGTTGGATAGTATTCTGGCCGGTGCGGCCGGCGAGCCCCAGGATGATGCATTAGCCACTTATGCCAGTAAACTCGAGAAGTCCGAGGCAGATCTGGACTGGCTGCGACCGGCGCGGGAATTATTACGACAGATAAACGCCTTCAATCCCTGGCCGGTGGCGCAGACCCTTTTTAAAGAGCAAACACTGCGTATCTGGCGCGCTGAGGTCATGCCTGGACAGGATGGCGAGCCGGGCACGGTTGTCCGTGCCGGTCGTGATGGCGTCGATGTCGCCTGCGGTCAGGATTGCCTGCGTTTACTCGAGGTGCAGTTACCCGGCGGACGACGTATCAGCGCGGCGGATTTCAGTAACAGTCAGTCGCCCCTGGGCGTGCGGCTTGTTTCCTGCGCGGCTGATTGAGCGCGCAACGCATGCCGGCAGAGACAGTCAGTGCGCGCACCTTGGCGGCCAAGGCGGTTCAGCAGGTCGTCCAAGAGGGCCGTTCACTGAGTCAGTGCCTGCCCGCACTGCTCGCACAGGCAGCGCCCATCGACCGGAGTTTGACCCAGGAGCTGGCGTACGGTGTGCTGCGGTGGCACGCACGGCTGCAGCAACAACTACAGCAATTACTCAGCCATCCCCTCAAGGCGAAAGATCAGGATATCGGTTGTCTGCTGCTGGTCGGCCTGTATCAGCTTATCCATACCGCCATCCCTCCTCACGCCGCCGTGCACGCGACTGTCGAGGCCGTGCGCGCCACGGGTAAACGCTGGGCGGTTCCGCTGGCCAATGCCGTGTTGCGCGCCTATCAGCGCCGGCAGACGGAGCTGGAGGCGCGTGCTGACGCGCAGCCAACGTCGCGTTATGCGCATCCGGACTGGCTCATCGAGATGCTGCGCGCCGACTGGCCGCAGGACTGGCAGGCAATCTTGACGGCGAATAATGAGCGCCCGCCCTTTGTATTGCGCGTCAATACCCGACAGGGTGAGGTTGCGAGCTACCGGGCGGCGCTGCAGGCGGAAGGTATGCAAAACACGACGCTAAGTGTTGCCGAGCAGGCGCTTCGGTTGGATCAGCCGGTGGCCGTTGAGCGGCTGCCGGGGTTTGCCGACGGCGCGGTATCCGTGCAGGATGCCGCCGCGCAATTGGCGGCGCAGTTATTGGATGTGCATGCGGGTATGCGGGTACTGGATGCTTGCGCCGCGCCGGGTGGGAAGACTTCGCACATCCTCGAACGCAGCCCCGAGCTTGCCGAGCTGGTCGCTGTAGAAATAGATCCTGCACGTGTGCCACGCATCGAACAGAATCTGCAGCGTCTGGGATTATCGGCGCAGATTATTATTGGCGATGCCAGCCGGCCGGACAGCTGGTGGGATGGTCGGCAGTTCGAGCGGATTTTATTGGATGCGCCCTGTTCCGCCACGGGTGTTATACGGCGTCATCCGGATATCAAATCACTGCGCCGCACCGCTGACCTGGAAGATCTGACGGTGACGCAGAGTGATCTATTGGACGCGATGTGGCCCTTGCTCGCGCCGGGCGGTATGCTGTTGTACGCGACCTGCTCGGTATTGCGGCGTGAAAATGAACAGCAGATAGAGCGGTTTTTACAGCGCCACCCTGATGCCCAGGAAGCGGAATTGCGGGTTGCCTGGGTGGTTGATTGGGGTCGCCAGGTCAGCCACGGCCGGCAGATACTTCCCGGGGCAGCGGGAGGCGATATGGATATGGATGGCTTCTATTACGCGAGCCTTATCAAGCGCTGTGAGGATAGCTGAGCGCATGCAGCACGGGTGGGTGGCAAATAATCGCAGTCAACGAATCAGCGTATGGCTATTGCTGATCGGTTGGCTGTCATCGCCCGGCATCCTGCAGGCCAAGGAAACCTATTTCACGGTAAGTGATGCCAGTACCCGCCTCAGTGACGGCGTCTATTTGCTGGATGCCAGCATCGATTTCCGTTTCAGTGACGCCGCCATGGAGGCATTATTGAATGGTATTCCGCTGGTTCTGGAAGTACAGATCAAGGTCGAGCGCAGTCGTGAATGGCTATGGACCAAGACCATTGCCGCCTTGAGTCAGCGTTATCGTCTGCAATATCACGCGCTCTCAGAGCGCTATGTCGTCCACTTCCTCAATACCGATCTGCGGCAGAGTTTTGCCAGGCTCGATGACGCTTTGCTCGCGCTGGGTGAGGTGCATGAATTTCCCATGCTGGATCGGCGCCTGTTGCAGGATGGCGATCAATACACCGTGGGATTACGTGCGACGCTGGTGGTCGAAGAATTACCCACACCGATACGCCTCTGGGCTTATGCCGCCGAACAATGGCGTCTGGACAGCCCCTGGTACAGTTGGCAGCTGCAGCCATGAAGCGCTATGGCAGAGGCGTCTGGCCAATGCTGGCGCTATTCCTGCTGTTGTTGGTGTCGTTGTCTCTGATGAGCGATGCCACACACAATTCCGAACGCTTTGGCCGGCTTTATTCGTTGCTCTTGGTGACCAATGCGCTGGGTCTGATCGTGCTGATCGGCATGATCGCCGTTAACCTCTACTGGTTACTTCAGCAATACCGCAAGCGTGCCGCCGGAGCGCGTCTGACATCGCGACTGGTGATGATGTTCGTGGTGCTGGCCGTGCTGCCGGTGTCGGTGGTGTATTACTTCTCCCTGCAATTTCTGCAACAGGGTATCGACAGCTGGTTCAATGTTCAGATCGAGGCCTCGCTGGAAGATGCCTTGGATCTGAGTCAGTCGGCGTTCGATGTGCGGCTGCGCGACCTGCTGCACCTGACCGAAGATCTGGCCAAGGAGCTCACCGAGGTGCCCTCGCCGTTGGCGCCACTGAGTCTGTTCGATTTACGGGTGCGCTCGGGTGCGAGTGAGTTGACGTTGATTGGCGCGAACGGCCGCATCATCGCCTCCAGTAGTGTCGAATCGACCAAGATCGTTCCAGATCGTCCGTCTGAAGGCGTGTTGCTGCAATCGCGTCAAGGTCAATCCTATGTGGGCCTCGATCCGGTCGGCGACGAATTGCACATCCGCGCTGTGGTGCCGGTGCCCTACGGTGGCCCGGGTGTGGAAACCCGTATCCTGCAAGCCCTGTACAGCGTGCCTGAGCGGCTCAATGTCAAAGCCGAAAAGGTGCAGGATGCCTTTGCGCGTTACAAGGAGCTGGCGTATTTACGGGTACCACTGAAGCACAGCTATACCCTGACGCTATCGCTGGTGCTGTTGCTCACACTGCTATCGGCCGTGTGGGGCGCCTTCTATGCCGCGCGGCGTCTGGTCGCACCGATCCGCGATCTTGCCGAGGGTACCCGCGCGGTGGCCGATGGCGATTACAGTCACCAATTACCCGTGACAGGCCATGACGAATTGGGTTTTCTGGTGCAGTCGTTCAATGTGATGACGCGCCGCCTGGCCTATGCGCGGGATGAGGCGGGTCGCAGCCAACAGCAGGTGGAAGGTCAGCGGACCTATCTTGCGGCTTTGCTGGCCAATATTTCTTCCGGCGTGGTCAGTCTGGCAACGGACCTACACGTGCGCATGGTCAATGAGGCCGCCGCCGGCATTCTGGGTCTGGAGCTGAAGGATGCGGTCGAAATTTCCTTGTACAACCTTGCCGAGCAGCATCATTTTCTACAGCCACTGGTGGATCTGGTGCTGGAGCACCAGCTTCAGCAGGACCTGCAGTGGACCGAAGAGGTCACGCTGTTCGGCAGCCGCGGGCGCCAGGTGTTGAGCTGTCGTGCCACAACCATTCCCGGTGACGATGTTCACCCCGGGGGCCTGGTGTTGGTGCTGGATGATATTACGGCCTTGATTCAGGCCCAACGCGATGCGGCCTGGGGCGAAGTCGCGCGGCGTCTCGCGCATGAGATCAAGAATCCATTGACGCCGATTCAGCTCTCCGCCGAGCGCCTGCGGCGCAAGTTTCTCGAACGTATGGCGCCGGAGGATGCGGAGATTCTGGATCGTTCCACGCATACCATTGTGCAGCAAGTCGAGACCATGAAAGAGATGGTCAACGCATTCTCAGAGTACGCGCGCGCGCCACAGATCATGCTGGAGGTGTTGGATCTCAACCGGCTGGTGCGTGAGGTGCTTGATCTCTATCGCGGCGGGCGCAAGCATCACGTGCGTACCCAGTTAGATCCCTCCGCGCCCTATGTGGAGGCCGACGCCGGACGTATGCGCCAGCTGCTGCATAATCTGATCAAGAATGCCTTGGAAGCTGCGGGCGGCAATGAAACCGGCGGCGCCAATATCACGGTTTCGACACGCGTAGGTAATGAAGACGGCCAGACCTTTGTGGAGTTGGCGGTACATGACAGCGGTCCGGGTTTCAGTGCGGAGATGATCGATAAACTGTTCGAGCCCTATGTGACGACCAAGATCAAAGGTACCGGCCTGGGACTGGCCATTGTCAAAAAGATCGTCGAAGAGCATGGTGGCATCATTCAGGCTGAAAATGCCCCTGAGGGGGGCGCGGAGGTGCGTATCCGTCTGCGCATGGTTGAGGCGCCGGCGCTGAGCGGTCCGCGAAACCTGGCGCATTAAGGTTTATACTCCTGCGGACCTGATATCGTTCATTCATCTAAAAACAGCAAACTGCTTATGCCGGCTGCATACATATTGGTAGTGGATGACGAACCCGACATCCGCACCCTGGTCAAAGAGATCCTGGAGGAAGAAGGATACGAAGTCGGTGTCGCCGAGAACGGCGAGGCCGCGCGTCGCGCGCGTCGTGACCGGCGTCCCGATCTCATCATGCTGGATATCTGGATGCAGGATGTCGATGGCATCACCCTCCTGCGCGAATGGGGCGAGGGTGGTGCACTCCCCTGCCCGGTCATTGTCATGTCCGGGCATGGCACGGTTGAAACGGCCGTGGAGGCGACCCGCCTGGGTGCCTATGATTTCATTGAAAAACCGATCTCGCTGGCCAAGTTGTTACTGACGGTGGAGCGCGCGCTGGAGGCGGATCAGCTGGCGCGGGAAAACACCGGGCTGAAACGTACCGAGGCCACTGTTGCCGAGCCGGTTGGGCGCAGCGAGGTGATGCAGCGGCTGCGTGAGCAGGCGCGGCGCATCGCGCAGCACAGCAGCTGGGTGCTGATAACCGGCGAGCCGGGTGTCGGCAAGAAAACCTTTGCGCATTACTTGCACGCACAGAGTGCGCGCCGACAAGGCCCCTTCGTGGAAGTCGGCGTGGGTTCCATGTCACCACATACTTCGGCTGTGGAGTTGTTCGGTAGTGAGGAAGGCGGCCGACTTAGTTATGGTCGCTTCGAACAGGCCAATGGCGGCACGCTGTATCTCGACGACATCGCCGATATGGATGATCAAACCCAGGCACGCCTGGTATCGGTGTTGGAAACGCGCTCGTTTTTGCGCGTGGGCGGCAGCGAGCCGGTCCATGTCGATGTGCGCATTATCGCCGCCACTCACAGCGACCTTGCCGCCTCCGTTGCCGCGGATAATTTCCGGGAAGACCTGTATTACCATCTCAATGTGGTGCCGCTGCATATTCCCCCATTGGCACAACATTACGAAGATATTCCGGATTTACTCAATTACTACGCAGATTACTTCGTAACCCGTGAGTCCCTGCCTTACCGGCATTTTTCAGTCGGCGCACAGAATCGCCTACGGAACCATTCCTGGCCGGGCAATGTGCGAGAGTTGAAAAATCTGGTGCAGCGGCTGCTGATTCTCGGCGCCGGTGATGAAATCACGGCACAGGAAGTCGATTCGGCTATTGGCGCGCAAGCGGCTGCCAGCGTGGTGGGCGGCGTATCCGCCCTACCCTTCGATCTGCCATTGCGTGAAGCGCGCGAACAATTCGAAAAGGCCTATCTCGAACATCAGCTCAACGAGTCCGGCGGCAGTGTCGGCAAGCTTGCCAAACGTGTCGGTATGGAGCGCACGCATCTCTACCGTAAACTCAAATCGCTGGGCATAGACACCAAAGGCAAATAATGCGCGCGGCTATGAAGGTGTTCATCCCTGGTTGTGCGGGCGGTCGTGAATCCGGCGATTTACGCCGTGCGTTATCTCTAACGCGGGCGTCGTCATGAAGATCATCATTCTCGGTGCGGGTCAGGTCGGATCTTCGGTTGCACATAATCTATCGAGTGAGTTCAACGATATTACCGTGGTCGATGGCGATGCGCGGGTGCTGCAGGAGCTGCAGGATCGCTTGGATATCCGCACCGTTGTCGGCCATGGCGCACACCCCGATATCCTAAGTCTTGCCGGCGCCGAGGATGCTGACATGTTGATCGCCGTCACCAACAGTGACGAGACCAATATGGTTGCCTGCCAGGTTGCTTACACGCTGTTCCATACGCCCACCAAGATTGCGCGGGTGCGCTCCGCCGAATATCTCAGCAAGCCTCGTCTGTTCAATCAGGATGCACTGCCGATCGATGTGCTGATAAGTCCGGAGCAACTTGTCACCGAATACGTGCAGCGTTTGATCGATACCCCGGGTGCGCTGCAGGTGCTGGATTTTGCGGGCGGCAAGGTGCAACTGGTGGCTGTGCGTGCCTATTACGATGGCCCGTTGATCGGCCATGAATTGCGGGATCTGCGCGTGCACATGCCCAAGATCGAAGCGCGGGTGGCGGCCATTTTCCGTCGTGGTCGTCCGATCATGCCGGAAGGCGACACGATTATCGAAGTCGATGACGAGGTGTTTTTCCTGGCGGCGCGGGAAAATATCCGTGCCGTCATGAACGAATTGCGCCGCGAAGACAAGCCGGTCAAGCGCATCATCCTGGCGGGTGGCGGAAATATCGGCATGCGCTTGGCTCAGGCCCTCGAAGGTCGCTATCAGGTCAAGCTGATCGATCGCAACACGGAGCGAACGCGCATGCTGTCGGAGCGATTGGAAAAAACCATCGTTTTGCAAGGTGATGCCGCCGATGAGGAATTGCTGCTCGAAGAAAATATTGAGAACACGGATGTGTTCTGCGCACTGACCAATGACGAGGAGGCGAACATATTGTCCGCCATGCTCGCCAAGCGACTTGGTGCGCGCAAGGTGATGTCGCTGATCAATCGCGCCTCCTATGTCGATCTGGTGCACAGCGAGGCGATCGATATCGCCCTGTCGCCACAGCAGGCCACTATCGGCAGTCTGCTGACGCATGTGCGACGCGGCGATGTGGTGGCGGTGCATTCATTGCGCCGTGGCGCTGCCGAGGCGATTGAGGCGGTGGCGCACGGTGACAAGGGCAGTTCTAAAGTGGTTGGTCGGGCGCTGCAGGATATCAAGCTGCCGCAAGGGACTACGATCGGTGCGATTGTGCGCGGTACTCAGGTCATTATCGCCCATCACGATACCGTGATTGAAACCGGCGACCATGTCATATTATTTATGGTCGACAAACGGCGTATTGCCGAAGTCGAGCGCATGTTCCAGGTCAGTGTGACCTTCTTGTAGTTTTTCCATGTATGCCTGAACGGTGGCGTCCGGTACGCATCGCGGCGGTGTAGAGTCATTACCATGCAATTTCAATCCATACAGCGCATTCTGGGTTTGCTGCTGATGATCTTCAGTACCACCTTGTTGCCACCCATGGCGGTGTCGGCGTGGTACGACGACGGCGAGATGCTGCCATTTCTGGATGGCTTCATACTGGTGCTGGTGGCGGGGTTTGTTGCCTGGTGGCCAGTCCGTAAGCGTCGACGGGAATTGCGGTTGCGCGACGGGTTTCTGGTAGTGGTGCTGTTCTGGCTGGTGCTGGGTCTGGTCGGTGCAGTGCCGTTGCTACTCTCGAAGCAACCCGTGCTGTCCGTGACCGATGCGGTATTCGAGTCGATGTCAGGTCTGACCACGACGGGTGCCACCGTTATCACCGGTCTCGATACACTACCCAAGTCCATTCTGTTTTATCGCCAACAGCTGCAGTGGCTGGGTGGTATGGGCATTATCGTGCTGGCCGTGGCCGTGCTGCCGATGCTCGGCGTTGGCGGCATGCAGTTGTACCGGGCGGAAACGCCGGGTCCGATGAAGGATTCCAAACTTACGCCACGCATTACCGAAACGGCGAAGGCGCTTTGGTATATCTACCTTGGTCTGACCATCGCTTGTGGACTTGGTTATTGGCTGGCGGGTATGGGGCCGTTCGATGCCATAACGCACAGTTTTTCCACCGTGGCCATCGGTGGATTTTCCACGCATGACCTCAGTATGGGGTTTTTCCAGAATACTATGATTGAGGTTGTTGCCGTGGTGTTCATGCTGTTGTCGGGCATGAACTTCGCGTTGCATTTTGTCGCCTGGCGCAGTCTCAGTGTACGGCCCTATTTTGGCGATTCCGAAGTGCGCGCCTATCTCACTGTCTTGTCGATGACAGCCATTATCACTGTGAGCTATCTCTATTACACAGCGACCTATCAAGATGTAACCAGCGCCCTGCATCATGGTCTGTTCCAAGTGGTGTCGATCGGCACCACGACCGGGTTCACGACGGCTCAATATCACGTCTGGCCGGGCTTTCTGCCCGTGCTGCTGCTGTTCACCAGCTTCATTGGCGGTTGCGCCGGGTCGACGGGTGGTGGCATGAAAGTGATCCGGTTTCTGTTGCTGCTCAAACAGGGTGGCCGTGAGATTACCCGCTTGGTACATCCCAATGCGCAAATTCCGGTCAAGATCGGCAGGAAGGCGATATCCGACCGTGTGGTGGATTCTGTGTGGGGCTTTTTCGCGAGTTACATCGCCGTGTTCTGCGTGGCGCTGCTGATCTTGATGGCGACCGGGTTGGATCAGGTGACGGCGTTTTCGGCCGTTGCCGCCTGCATAAACAATCTCGGCCCGGGGCTCGGCGCAGTTGGATTTCATTACGGCGATCTCAACGATATTGCGAAATGGGTGCTGTGTGCCGCCATGCTGCTTGGGCGCCTGGAAATTTTCACGCTGCTGGTGTTATTGTCGCCTGCGTTCTGGCGGCGCTGATTGCTATGAGCGAGCCGTCGGAACTATCGACATTGCGCGCTGATTGGGATGCCCGCTATCGCGCTGCACCACTGGATGCACCTGTACCTGCCGCCGTGCTGCGCGATTATGCGCATCTGTTACCCGCGCAGGGGCAGGCCTTGGATTTGGCCTGTGGCCGTGGAGGAAATGCCTTGTTCATGGCGCAGCAAGGATTACAGGTCGATGCCTGGGATTTTTCGCCTGTGGTTATTGCGCAGCTTCAGTATGTTGTACGGGAACGGCATCTGGATATCACGCCGGCCGTGCGTGATGTGCTGGCGCATCCGCCCGCAGCACTGGGCTATGATGTTATTACCGTCAGTTATTTTCTGGAACGCGCCCTGGCGCCGGCGTTGATAGCGGCCCTGCGACCGGGCGGCATGCTGTTCTATCAGACCTTCGGTCCCGTGCGCATCAATGAGCATGGACCGCGCAATCCGGCATACCGTTTGGAGGCCGGCGAATTGCTGCGGATGTTTGCAGCACTCAGTCCGCGTCTTTACCGGGAGGAAGGCCGCTTGGATGATTCGCAACAGGGTTTGCGCGGTGAAGTCATGTTCATCGGCGAACGCCCTGCCATTAGGTAAACAGGAATGACGCTATGAGCATTATCGATAATTTTGAGAAGATGTTGGCTAGCGGTAAGGACAATGCGCTGCTGCGCTACAGTCTGGGCAACGAGTACATGAAGCTGGGTGATGCCGTGGCGGCGGTGCGACATCTGCGCCACGCCGTTGAACATGATCGCGCCTATTCGGCCGCCTGGAAACTGCTGGGTAAGGCGCTTACCGAACAGGGTGATGCGCCCGCTGCGATGCAGGCTTACACAACCGGTATCGAGGTGGCAGAGCAAAAGGGCGACAAGCAGGCTGCCAAGGAAATGCAGGTGTTTCTGCGCCGGCTGGAAAAGGCTAGGTCAGCTGATTGAAGATATATCACCCAGCGAGTCTACTTGGTTTCGTTTCATGCCCTGCCCCATGCACATCCAATGTGCCAATCTGAAATGTTGCTCACCCTACCCCGCTGTGCGTTGGTCCCAAATCACTTTGCGCACTGCGATCTACAGAGCGTATCAATAAATCTTCGGTTCACCCGCGGGGCGCGTGCGAAAGCGCCGGTAGCTCCATTGGTATTGTTCCGGACACAGGCGTACACAGTTTTCAATGCCGGCATTCATGGCGGTTACCGCGACGGTGGCATCGGCGTCATCCACGCCGGCAGGTGCCGGGAGGCAATGCAGTTTGTAACCCTGTGTGCCCGGTAGACGTTCACAGAAACAGATGAACACAGGTGCGCCGGTTTTACGCGCCAGGCGGCTGAGCAGAACCATGCTGTTGGCGGGAATCCCGAAAAAAGGCGCGAAGATGCCGCCTGATTCTCCTGGATCCTGGTCGGGCAGTATGCCGATCGCGCCACCGCGCGAGAGTGTTTCATAGAGACTGCGTATGCCCTTGGCATCGGTCGCGACCAGCTGTGCTCCTAACTGCTGCCGACCCTGCCGGATGAGTTTATCCATGCCGATCAGTCGCGGTGGTTTATACAGCGTGGTGATACCCCAGCGGACGGCGGCGATATGTCCGGCCATCTCCCAACTGCCATGGTGCGGCGTGGCGAGTATCACGCCCCGCCCGGCGCGCAAGGCCGCTTTGATGTCCGCTTCGCCCTCGATGGGTTCAACGATCAAGGATTTGATCTTGGCCGGTGACCACATCCACATAGGGCCAGCTTCCAGAACGGTTTTAGCCGTTTCAATCAGGCTGTGGCGTAACAATGTCTTGCGCTCTCGCGGGGTCAACTCAGGGAGGCAAAGCCGCAGATTGATGTCAGTGATGCGCCGGAGTGCGCCAGGGATCAGTGCCATTAGCGCGCCGATCAGGGTTGCCAGGAGGCGGTTCCAGCTAAACGGCAGAGCCGCGAATAGCCGTAATAGGCCTGCTATCAGACGTGTGCGCATAATGTGCCAATCCAATAGACGCCAGGGTAAATTCTTAAACTAACCCCATTTGTTGGTTTTATATGGGTGAATATGCTGGAGATATTCCCACATAATATAAATATTCTGGGGATGATTGGCTGCTTATCCATAGTTATACCGATATTGATCATTATTTTGCGGACGACACCCTTTTCTGGATCTTATGAGCAACCTCGTTTACAGTTTTTGCTGAATCTTCCTGCATAAGTGGGCGTATGCTCGACAATATGGCCTTGAAAAGGGTTTTGTTGTGGGATTCTTCGCCTTGAAGCAAGGATTTCATGTGCATCCGCTGGGTGGGCATGCGAAAACAGGCCGGACAATTGTCCCTGATCACCGGTAACCCGGCCGCTTCGCTGAAGGCGCGCAACTGTCGCTCACGGACATAGACCAGCGGCCGGATAATGCGCACATCGCCGGCATCGTTCAGATAGTGTGCCTTCATAGTTTGTAGGCGCCCTTCGTGAAAGGCCGACATGAGAAAGCTTTCCGCCAGGTCGTCCAGATGCTGACCCAACGCGAGCACGTTGTAACCCTGTTGGCGCGCCGTGTGGTACATCACGCCGCGTTTCATCCTTGAGCACCAGCTGCAGTAAGACGGATTCTGCATATGTTCCTTGGCACGCTCCATAATGGGCTCGCGGATGTAATGGTAGGGAACACCCAGTTCGGCCAGGTAACCTTTCAATACCGACGGATCGAAACCCTCCACCATCGGGTCAACCGTGATCGCGCCCAGCTCGAACTGGATGGGTGCGTGACGCTGCAGGTGGCGCAGGATATGCAGCAGTGAGAGAGAATCCTTGCCGCCGGAAATACCCAGCAGAATACGATCACCCGCGCGGATCATGGCGTAATCACCGATGGCGCGACCAACCGGGCGCAGCAGCGCCTTGGGCGGACGTAATACGCTGGTTGTCTGAGCATTCATGGAGAAATCCGCTAAAGCCTGGTTCGACAAGCATGATGCCGCGTACACTGGGGCCTGCAAAGAGCTAACTATACTGATAGTTCAGCCACCAGGGAGATGACAGCGTGAGTGACATGCAGGTACGGGGGGTCTCACCATCCCAGGCCTGGGAATTCCTCCAGGAAAATCCCCGCGCCCTTTTGATCGACGTGCGCTCGAATATGGAATATCTGTTCGTGGGTCATCCAACGGGCGCGATCCACGTGCCCTGGATCGATGAGCCGGAATGGCAGGTCAATCCGCATTTTGTGGTGCAGATCCGTCAGCTGGTCCTGGGTGGCGTCTGCGGTGCTGATGGAGATATCAGCTGTGCGCCGATAGTGCTCATCTGTCGCAGCGGCAAGCGCTCTTTGGAGGCCGGTAAGCTACTGATAAAAAATGGCTTTAAAGAGGTTTATAATGTCACCGAGGGTTTCGAGGGCGAGCTGGACGCACAGCATCATCGCAACAGTATGGGCGGGTGGCGTTTCCACGGGTTGCCCTGGGAGCAGTGCTGATAACGACGCTGCGACGAATCCGGTCAATGAATTTCGCTGTCGCGTTGACTCCCCGGGTCCGGGCAGAATATATTGCAACTCCGGTGCTTGCGCCGGGCGGGGATTACAATATTGATTCGTCGGCGTCTGCAGAGGCGGCTGGTGCAGAATCGCAATCCTGAATTTACGAATACCACCCACAAGGCTAATGACTGCGATCAGTGCGCTGAAGCAGCATATATGCCTGGATAGCCAAATAAATCGCAGTTTAGGAGGAGGATTTTTATGTCAGACGCAATGCAAAATGGCCAGATGGATCAGTGGCTTAATCAGAAGCTGGACGAGTTGCTGCCGACCAAATTAGCCAACATTGAAGCCAGCAGAACCCCGTCGATGGCTATCATCGCCACCAAGGGCACCCTGGACTGGGCCTATCCTCCCTTCATCCTGGCCTCGACCGCCGCCGCCCTGGGTTGGGAAGCCAGCATCTTCTTCACCTTCTACGGCCTGCTGCTGCTGAAGAAAGAAATCCCCTCCGAAGTCAGCCCGCTGGGTAACCCGGCGATGCCGATGAAGATGCCGTTTGGCCCGAAATGGTTCCAGAGCTTC
>JAHJQQ010000013.1 GCA_018819175.1 Gammaproteobacteria bacterium | reverse complement strand
GGTGTATAGACCGGAGACATAGGTAACACATGTTCGGAGACATGGGTAACGGTTTAAGGTATTCATTTTGGATCCTGCAAGTTGATCTGAGCTACCTTTTTATGACAGAAGAACACATCCATCAGCCCGTCGGTTTGGGTGTAGCGTAGCGCTACGGGATACCCGCGCAGGGCTTTGGGTATCCGCCAGGCCCGGTTCAGATAACTGATCTCGCCCTTCTCTTGCACCTTGCGGACAATGTCGCCATCGGCATACTCGATCGGCGGCAAGGTTTCGGGGAAACCGCGCGGACTGGGTTGATAGCGGCTGGCCGGCGTGGCCATGCCCAGCGCTTCATGCGGGCGCTCCAGGTTATAGATATCACGCCAGTCATCAAAATGCCGTTGGCACTGCGCCAAGTCACGGAACGGCGGGCCGTGCAGAACTTCGACATTCAAGGTGCGATGGAAGCGTTCATCCTTGCCTTGGGTTTGCGGATGGTAGGGACGCGAGTGACTCACGCGGATGCCCAGGCGGATCAGCCACACGGTGAGTGGTGTGTAGTGATGCGCCTCGTCACTACAGCCCCAGGGCGAGCCGTTGTCCATGGTCATCCGTTCCGGCAGGCCGTAACGACGCAAGACATCGGTCAGGCGCTGCTGCACGGTGTCGCCGCGCTCGTCGGCACAGGCCTGCAGGCAGAGATTAAAGCGCGCATGATCATCCAGCACCGTCAGCGCATGACAGCGCCCCTGAACCAGCGCGAAGTGACCCTTGAAGTCCATCTGCCAAAGTTGATTGGGGGCCTCGTGTTCAAAACGAACCCAGGCCTGATGCTTGGGCGACTCCGCCGGATCAATCAGGTCGTGACGCTGCAAAATCGCGTGGAACGTGCTGGGACACGGCAGGTCCTGCTGGCCCAGATCACACAGCCGCCGGCGCAGCTTGCGCGCGCCCCAAGCCGGGTGCTGTACGCGCAACCGCACCACGGCGGACTCAATCTCCGACGCCGTGCGACGCGGCGAGCCCTGCGGTCGGCGCGAATGATCAACGAGCGCGTTCACGCCTGTGGCACGGTAACGCGCCAGCCACTTGTAGCCAGTCTTGGGACTGATGCCAAAGCGTTGGCACAATGCACGCATGGTCGTCTCTTTCGCCTCAGCCAACACCACAAATTCATGACGCAGCGACATAGTCGACACCTCTTGCCAGGGCATGGCAGCTCTCCTGTGTGGAACCTGCCATACAGTGTAAAAGTGTTACCTATGTCTCCGAACACCTGTTACCCATGTGTCCAGTCTGTACAGATGGGGGAGGGCCAGGGAGAGGGTGAATCTCGTTCCGACAGCCCCCTCTCCCTGGCCCTCTCCCGCTAGGGGAGAGGGGGGTGCCTTTTTAAACCGATTGTAATTATCTTCGCGCGCCTGCGCGGCTTTCGTACATAACGTACACCCCAGCGAGCGGACAGCCGCGGCGTGAGCGGTTAGAATAGCCCGCTTTCGTATCCCAGCCGTGAGTTGAACCATGCCTACCATGATCCGTCCCTTCGCCGGCCTGCGCCCGGTCGCCGGTCGCGCCGCCGACGTTGCCGCGCCGCCCTACGATGTCCTCAACAGTGCCGAGGCGCGTGAGCGTGCCAAGGGCAAGCCCTGGAGCTTCCTGCACATCTCCAAGCCGGAAATCGATCTGGCGGCGGACATCTCCGCCTATGACCCGGCGGTGTATGCAAAGGCGGCCGAGAACCTGGCCAGGATGCGCAAGGAAGGCGTATTGGTTCAGGACGATCAGCCCTGTTACTACGTGTACCAGCTGCAGATGGGCGAGCATGTGCAGACCGGTCTGGTCGCGGCCGCCTCCGTCGCCGATTACGACACCAATCGTATCCGCAAGCACGAGTTTACCCGTCCGGACAAGGAAGACGACCGCGTGCGGCAGATCACGGCGTTGAATGCGCAGACCGGCCCGGTGCTGCTGGCTTATCGCGCCGATGCGGCGATCGATGATCTGCTGGCCAGGGTTGCGCAGACCACATCTGAGGTGGATATCGTCGCTGACGATGGCATCAAGCATCGCCTCTGGGTGATCCGCGATGCCGCCAGTATCAATGACATCACCCGACGCTTCGATGCCATGCCGGCGTTGTATATCGCCGACGGCCATCACCGTTCCGCCTCAGCCTCGCGCATCGCCGCGACGCGCCGTGCCGAGAACGCTCACCATAACGGTGAAGAGGCCTATAACTATTTTCTGACCGTGATGTTTCCGCACACCCAGATGCGCATCTTCGATTACAACCGGGTGGTGAAGGATCTCAACGGTCACAGCAGCGCGGATTTTCTCGCGGCTATCGGCAAATCCTTCACGGTTGAGCCGAGTGCCGAGCAGGCGCGTCCGACGCAACGTGGTGAGGTGGGTATGTACCTGGATAAACAATGGTATCGCCTGCGTATCAAACCCGAGCATGTGCCGGCCGATCCGGTCGCGCGTCTGGATGTCAGTCTGTTGCAGAACAATCTGCTGCAGCCGCTGCTGAATATTCAGGACCCGCGTCGCGATGTGCGTATCGACTTTGTCGGCGGTATTCGCGGGCTGGGTGAACTGGAAAAGCGTGTCAACAGTGGTGAAATGCAAGTCGCCTTCGCCCTGTTCGCAACGCCGATGCAGGATCTGATGGCCGTTGCCGATGCCGGCGAAGTGATGCCGCCGAAGTCCACCTGGTTCGAACCCAAGCTTGCCGACGGCCTGGTGTCGCACCTGCTGGAATAGCTGTCAACAAAGATGCGCGTAGGGTGTGATGACGATGTTGAATCGCACCGCTACGCGGTTTCGGATCCGCACGACGCCCTACATTATCCCCCGATAGTTGCCGCGGCAATTTGCAAAACCTAAGGAACCTCTGATTAATTCGCTGAAGCGGCATCTGCCGCGTTGCAGCCGGGCTCAAAATACTCATTTACTGCTTGTAAACTCCGTTTTTTACTCGGTGCTAGGCACCTCGCCCTACGGGCCGGCTCCGCCGTTCTCTCCGCTTCGCTCCGAGTCGCCCGTCTGCGCCTTGCATCTGCTCGCTTGATCAAATTAATCAGAGGTTCCCTAAATCAGTGCCTCCTTAATTAGGAACCTAGATCAAGTTTATGCTGTTTGCTCATACGAACAGTCTTCCTGCAACTCGTCCACGTCTGCTAGTCTAGAATTAGATAAGCGGGTTCATAATCGAGCGTAGGGGAGCCAGGATGCGCGAGCGCAGGCATGAAGATAAGGTTGTTGCCTTCGTATTGGCGGGTGGACAGGGATCGCGTCTGTATCCGCTCACAGCTGAACGATCCAAACCGGCGGTGCCCTTCGGTGCACGCTATCGCATTATCGATTTTGCCCTCAGTAATCTTATCAACTCAGGTATCCGCGCCGTCTATCTGTTGGTGCAGTACAAGGCGCAGTCATTGATAGAGCATGTGCGCAAGGCCTGGGAGATTTCACCGCTATTACCGGATCAGTTCGTGACCGTAGTGCCACCACAAATGGACGAACACAGCCAGATATTTCGTGGCACCGCCGATGCCGTGTATCAGAGTCTGCGCCTGATCAAACTCTACCGCCCTGATCTGGTAGTGGTGTTTGGTGCCGATCATATCTATCGCATGGATGTGCGGCAGATGATCTGGTTCCACCGCGAACATCAGGCCGATGTGACCGTCTCCGCACTGCCGGTGCCACTTGCTCAGGCATCCAGCTTCGGCGTCATCGCCGCTGACAGTGACGGCCGTATTCAGGAGTTCCAGGAAAAACCCGCGCAGCCACGGTCTATGCCGAACGATCCTACGCGTGCGTATGCCTCAATGGGTAACTACATCTTCAATGCCCGGGTGCTGGTGCAGGCGCTGATCGAGGCGCATGAACGTGGCGAGACCGATTTCGGCGCGCATGTGCTGCCGCGACTGCTGCGCACGCATAGGTTGTATGCCTATGATTTCACCACCAATGATGTTCCAGGGCTGCGTCCCTACGAGGAGCGTGGCTACTGGCGTGATGTGGGAACCATCGACGCCTATTTCGATTGTCACAAAGATGTCAGCGGTGAGGATCCGCGCTTCGATGCCTTCAATCCGCAATGGCCGATCTATTCCAGCAACTACCAGGGGCCGGTGGCGCGCATTCTGGGCGGTGATATCGATAACAGTCTGTTCGGTGCGGCCAGCATGGTATGCCGTGGCTCGCGCGTGCATAACAGCATAATCCGGCGCGAAGCGGTAGTGGAGACGGGCGCGGAACTGGATGATTGCATCATTATGGATTATGCGCGCATTGGAGCCGGTTCCAAGCTGCGACGCGTGATCGTCGATCGTCATAATCATATCGAGCCCGGTACCGTGATCGGCTATGACACCGAGGCGGACCGCAAGCGTTACCATGTGACGCCTGGTGGCGTGGTGGTCATCCCGCGTGGCGATGTCTGTTATTACGCACGCGATACGCGCGGTCAAGGCCCGGGGTATATGGAATGACGGCTTGGTAATTGATCAGAGGTTCCTCTTACTTCATTCCTGTGGCTCTTTCGCCTTCTCACCAGGCCGATAATCATCATAAACATAAACGGGGATACCCAGGTCACCCAGTCGGTTTTCTATCAATGGCAGAACGTCATTCCAGTCCAACCCGCCGACACCCGTCGCCAGGCGTGGCAGGGCAAGCGAGCTGAAGCCTTCCTTCCTGGATAGTTTTTCCAGCGCGTGCAGCGCGTGGTTGACGTTTTGCGTTGTCGCCTTGGCCGGACGATGGGTATGACCTTCCCAACGATCCTGGGTCAACAGGTTGACGATGATCTTCCCTTGATCGCTCCGCCAAAACCAGAGCTCGCCGCCTTTGGGGTTGTGCTGATGACACCAGCGGTGGAACTGTTTGTGCATTTCAGGGAAACGTTTGTGCAAAGCGAGCGCGAGTCCCTGATCCATCGGGTCGAAGGCCGCGATGCCATGCACCACAACCTGGGCGGTAGTGTAAAGCAGATCACCGGCGACCAGATGGATCATCGTTCCCTCTCTCAGGCGTGACTGATGTGGCCGTGGCGGACGCCGCGCAACAATTCGCGAAAGCTGGCCCCGTCCGTGTGCACCAGTAATTCGTGATCGCCGGCCTCGAAATAGACATCCGCCAGATTCAGCAGCTCATCATCGATCATGGTGTCCAGACCATACGCAGGTCCGAGCGGCGGAACCGCGCCGCGTGTGCAGTCGCTGAACAGGTCGGCCATTTCGCGTTCGTCGCTGATAATGAGCGCGCGGTTGAGACTGTCCCGCAGTACCTTCAATTTCAGCCAGTGATCGGCGGGTACAACCGCCATGAGATAGCCCAGCGCATCGCGCAGGATGACAGCCTTGGCGACATGATCGGCCGGCACATGTGCCTCATCGGCACTGGCGCGGCTGGTAGGCGCGCGCGGGTGTTTGATCAACTCGTATGTGGTTTGGTGCGCCTTGAGATAATTACTGACAGTGGTTGGCATGGTCATAATGAAATTCCTCGCGGAAGCGTTCTCTCGATACCCTCGGAGAACGCTGAATAATCCGTCATTCCGGCATGTGCCGGAAGGACGGTTTTGCAATGGATCGGTGGTTCCCTCGCGGTTTCAGCTGACGATGTGGTGATGTCCCTCGATATGTACCGTGCTTGCTTGAATGCCCTGCTCGCCGTGCTCCTCGGAAAAATGCACGGGCATACCGATATCGAGCCGGTCGAAATCCGCGGCAACGACGGCATTGCGATGGAAATAGATGTCGCGGCCATCGCTGGCTTCGATGCGGCCGTAATCGAGTGACGGATAAAGTTCCCGGATACGGCCATGGGGCGGCGCTGTATGTTCTTTTACCTTGCCGCGGCGTTTCTGTGTGCGTTGCTCCAATTGCCGCTCGGCGGCATGAAAGGCATCGCGCAATGCGACATGCGCATCCTCGTGAGCGTGATTGTCATGCTGATCGCGGGTCACGGCGATTTCCATGCCAGGCAGGGTAATGTCGAGATGAACGGTATACAGACTGCCCTGATGCTGGTGTTTGTGGGGTGATTCTACGACGACGCGGCAGCTGGTGATTTCCTGGGTGTAACGATCGAGCCGTTCAGCCAGTTGTTTGATGCGGGCCTCAAGGGCCGGGGAATGTTCCATATGACGGAAAGTGATCTGCAACGGCAGGTGCATAATGTCCTCCTTTGTATTGCAGTTTTCTCAGGCGGGAAAATGACGCCCTCACTTTGAATATAGTTTATCTACTGCGTGCTGTCGGGATTTTAGGTTGGCGTTTGTCAAGCGGCTGTTAAGGAGTCTCTGGATAATTCGTCATTCCGGCGCAGGCCGGAATCTAGTGCCTTGAATCACCTGGATTACTCGCTTCGCTCGCCCTGCGAGCCGCCTTATCGGTGTTCAACGCGCATTGCGCTTTTGTCCGGCCTGCGCAGGAATGACGGTTTAGTAACTAATCAGAGGATCTTTAATTCATATCCAAGGCAAACTTGCGCAATAACTCGAAGGGTACTATTTCCAGTGCCTTTTTATGGGTGCGGGTCAGGAACACCTTGGGCGCACGGTCATGTTCGTGCGCCTCCAGCCAGCGCGCGGCGCACAGACACCAGCGATCACCGGGCTTCAAGCCGGGGAAACCGAATTCCGGCGCGGGCGTGGACAGGTCGTTGCCACGAAAGCGTGAGAATTCCAGAAACTCCTTGGTGGCTTCGATGCAGACCGTGTGCGAACCGACATCCTCTGCGCAGGTGTTGCAGTGACCGTCGCGGAAGAAGCCGGTGACCGGGCGCTCCCCGCAGGGTGACAGTGGTTCATCGAGGACGTTGAGGGAGTCGTCCATTTCAAATTCAGCCATGATTATTCCCAGATGATAGTTGTAGCCCGGATGCAGCGCAGCGGAATCCGGGATTATTCACCATAATGCCCACCTTGATCGACGTCAGAAGAAGTAGCCCAATCTGCAGTCAGTAGTCCACGGCTTATGTGCTGATGTATCGATGAATAAGGCCACGCAGTGGGCTTGTCTACCAAGCCATGGTTGACTGGATTATAGTGAATATGGTCAGCGTGGTGTTGGCGATCTTGATCGTCACGGATTGTGTGATCCCAGTAACGACGCTGCCATAGATGATATTCGCCTTTGACATTCTGTTGTAGGGCTGCGCCTGAGCCAGCAAGCAGGCGGCTGAATCTGGCCTTGATTGAACGCCAGCGCCCCATGAAATCGGCGTCCTCGGCAGGTAATATCCAGAGGGTGTGGAGGTGTTCCGGCAGGATCACAATGGCGTCGATGCTGAAGGGTTGTTTGTGTCGGGTTTCGAGGAATGCCTGTCGCAGCGACCCAATGTGCTCGGTGAGTAATGATGACGACCTGTCGGCAAGCGTTACCGTGAAAAAGAACGTGCCGCCAGGCAGGCGGTTGCGTCGGTAATTGACCATTCCTTGGTCCTCTCGTATTAGGGCCTGTTAACACTATCCGCGGCATGGCGCCTTTTGGGGCGCAACCCCCTTTTGGATATCTATGGGGGACGGGGCCCGTTTGCCGCGATCTGCGTTGCACCTCGCTTATGTACGTCGAGTACACCGCGCTCGGTACGCCTTGGCTCGAGGCAAACGGGCCTCCGTCGCCACGGCGCGGATAGTGTTAACAGGCCCTAGTACAGCTTCCCGGATTCCGTTTCACTTCATCCGGGCTACGTGCTCAATATCCTTATCCGCGTGGTTGAGTTAAAAGCAGACGGCCTTAGTTTGCCGTTCAGGCATTGTTATTGCCGCGGACGCTTGAACTTCGTGCCCTTGCATTTCGCGCAGGCTGGAATGGTTGACGTTTCGTAGAAGTGCATCTGCTCGCCGCAGTCTTTGCAAACCAGAACGCCGGCACCGGTGATTTCACCCGCGCGATAGATATTGTTGGCTTCGATTGAACGCTCGAAGGCCTCCAGTTCCAGCTTGGTGCGGTCAGCGACGCTGAGCAGGACATCCAGCACGTGCTTTTCGACTTGCTCGATATCGAATTTCAGCCAATTGGCGAATTCGCGTCCGCCACTGGCCAGATACAGGCTGGCCTCTTCCATATCGCGCTTGATCCAGCCGCCGATCTTTTCAGCCTCCTCAGCGGTGATCTCGCCCAGCTCGACGGCCTTGTTGCGGGCATTCTTGATACCCTCTTCGAGGGTGGGGATGGCCTTGTCCTCGGCGTCCTCCATCAGTTCCTGGACGCGTTCCAGCATTCGGTTGTAGGCGGCGATGAGGCTTTCGGTGGCGGTGGGTTGCTGTTTACTCATGGCTTTATCCTGTTTTCGCTATGGATGTCTCGGTCATTCGGTATCCAATGCTTTCATACCGGAAGGGCCTGCTGGGCCTGGATCCTGGCGCGTGCCGGGATGACGATTGAGAAAAATGATTCATAGTGTGGTCCATCTGGCGGGCGAGGGGAAGTGATCGAGAGCGGCCACGGCGATTGTGGCCCGCGCGCCCGCTACGGTATCCTTCACGCTTTGTAGTCAGACACTTGAAGTGAGCCGGATGGACGAGTTTTATCAGCCCGATGCCCTGGAGCGCGAGGCCCAAGCCTATTGGGAAGAACACCAGACCTTCCGCGCCGTCGAAGACGCGAGCCGTGAGAAGTATTACTGCCTGTCCATGTTCCCCTACCCGAGCGGGCGGTTGCACATGGGCCATGTGCGCAATTACACCATCGGCGACGTGATCGCGCACTTTCAGCGCATGCAGGGCAAGAATGTGCTGCAGCCGATGGGCTGGGACGCCTTCGGCCTGCCGGCTGAAAATGCCGCCATCAAAAACAAAGTCCCACCGGCCAAGTGGACCTACGAAAACATCCGCTATATGCGCGACCAGCTCAAACGCCTGGGTTTCGGCTACGACTGGCAGCGCGAACAGGCCACCTGCCGCCCCGAGTATTACCGCTGGGAACAGTGGCTGTTCACAAAGTTGATGGAAAAAGGTCTGGTCTACAAAAAGACCGCCGCCGTGAATTGGTGTCCGCACGATATGACGGTGCTGGCCAACGAGCAGGTGATCGACGGCTGCTGCTGGCGCTGCGACACGCCGGTCGAGCGCAAAGAGATTCCGCAGTGGTTCATGAAAATCACCCAGTATGCGGACGAACTGCTGGCCGATCTCGACAAGCTCGACGGCTGGCCGGATGCCGTGCGCACCATGCAGCGCAACTGGATCGGTCGTTCGGAAGGTCTGGAGCTGGATTTCGCAGTGGTTTCGGCCCCTCTCCCACCGTCGCTGCCCGACGGTCCCCCCTCTCCCGCGAGCGGGAGAGGGGGCGGGGGAGAGGGTGAGGGGCTGCCAACCAAACTCACCGTTTACACGACGCGGCCTGATACCTTGATGGGCGTGACCTATGTGGCGGTCGCGGCCGAGCATCCGTTGGCGATTGAGGCGGCGGCGAACAATCCAGCGTTGGCCGCGTTTATCGAAGAATGCCGCCATGCCGCCGTCAATGAAGCGGCCATGGAGACGATGGAAAAGCGTGGCATGGCGACCGGCCTCAACGCACTGCATCCGATAACGGGTACGCCGGTGCCGATCTGGGTCGCCAATTTTGTGTTGATGAGTTACGGCACCGGCGCGGTGATGTCGGTGCCGGCGCACGATCAGCGCGATTTCGAATTTGCACAGAAATACGCGCTTGCTATCAAGCAAGTCATCTATCCGGCGGATGGTTCCGAGGCGAGTGTTGCTGAGGCGGCCTATACGGATAAAGGCGTGCTAAAAAATTCCGGTGCCTTCGATGGCCTGGATTTCAAGGCCGCCTTCGATGCCATCGCCGCGCAAGTTGAGAAAGATGAACGCGGCCAGCGCCGCGTGAATTTCCGCCTGCGCGACTGGGGTGTATCGAGGCAACGTTATTGGGGCGCGCCGATCCCGGTTATCAACTGCGCCCAATGCGGTTCTGTGCCGGTACCGGAAGACCAGCTGCCTGTTGTCCTGCCCGAAGACATCGCCTTCGACGGCATCGGTTCGCCGATCAAGAAAATGCCCGAGTGGTATCAGACATCCTGTCCGACCTGTGGCGGTCCGGCCGAGCGCGAAACGGATACCTTCGACACCTTCATGGAATCGAGTTGGTATTACGCGCGCTATGCCTGCCGCGACAACGACCAGGCCATGCTCGACGAACGTGCCAATTACTGGCTGCCGGTGGATCAATACATCGGTGGTATCGAACACGCTATCCTGCATCTGCTGTATGCGCGTTTCTTCCATAAGCTGATGCGTGACGCCGGGCTGGTCAAATCCGATGAGCCCTTCACCAAACTGCTGACCCAGGGCATGGTGATCGCCGAGACCTATTTCGCGCACGATGCCGAGGGCAAGAAGCATTATTACGGCCCGACCGAAGTGGATATCGAGCGTGATGCCAAGGGCAAGGTGATCGGCGCCAAGCTGAAAAGCAACGGCAACGCCGTGACCGTCGGCGGCATCGAGAAGATGTCCAAATCCAAGAACAACGGCGTCGATCCGCAGGCGCTGATCGATCAATACGGCGCCGATACCGTGCGGCTGTTCACCATGTTCGCCTCGCCACCGGATATGTCGCTGGAATGGTCGGATGCCGGCGTGGAGGGCGCATTCCGGTTCCTGAAACGCTTGTGGAAACTGGTGGCCGCGCATGTCGATGCCGGCAAGTGTGACGATCTCGATATCAACGCCCTGACGGATGCGCAACGCGAACTGCGCCGCCGCGTGCATGAAACCATCGCCAAGGTCAGTGATGACATGGGGCGTCGCAATACCTTCAATACGGCCATTGCCGCGGTGATGGAGTTGATCAACGCGCTGTCCAAATTCGAGGATGTGACACCGCAGGGTCGCGCTACCGTGCAGGAGGCGCTGGAGGCCATCACCTTATTGCTGGCGCCGATTGTGCCGCACATTTCCCACGCGCTCTGGCAGCAGCTCGGGCATAGTGGCACGGTGGTCGAGGCCAGCTGGCCGCAGGTCGATCAGGATGCGTTGGTGCAATCCGAAATCGAGCTGGTAGTGCAGGTCAACGGCAAACTGCGTGGACGCATCAAGGTGCCGGTCGAAGCCGACAACGCGACCGTTGAGGCCTTGGCGAAGGCCGATGATAACGTGCAGCGTTTCATCGAAGGAAAACCGATCCGAAAACTGATCGTGGTGCCGAAGAAGCTGGTGAATATTGTGGTGTGATTAGACGGTTAAACCATTCAACACCAAGGCGCGGAAGGCGCGCGAAGTAAATCTTCAATAAAGGTTTATTTCGTGAATTCCCTCTCCCCTCGCGGGAGAGGGTCAGGGTGAGGGGGCTGTTTGTACGTGTTCACCCTCTCCCTGGCCCTCCCCCGTCAAGGGGGAGGGGATTTGTCTTTTTACATTTGTATTAGATTTACTTCGCGCGCCTTCCGCGCCTTCGTGTTGAAAAAAGGACAAACAGCAATGCGCTATTCAGTAAACAAAAAAATCTTTCTGATGCTGATCATGTTTGTATCAATGAGTGCCTGCGGCTTTCATCTGCGCGGCGATGTGAAGCTGGCAACGCAATTGAATCAGGTGATTTTCCAGGGGGCGGATATCTATGACCCGCTGGTGCGTGAATGGACAAGGTCTCTAACCACGGCCGGGTCAACCGTGGTCGAGGATATGCAGGACGCGACAGCGATTATTCATATCCAGAAGAATGGTGGCGATCGCCGCGTGCTGTCGGTGGGTTCCGACGGCAAGGTCAGGGAATACGAGCTGTACCAGACCTTGGATTTCAGCGTGCGCGATGCCGGCGGGCGGGAGTTGCTGGGCGTCCAGACGCTGATGCTGACGCGCACCTATCTGTTTGACTCTAACGATGTGCTGGGCAAGGCGGGTGAAGAAGAATCACTGCGCCGCGATATGCGCCGCGATCTGGTGCGCCTGGCCATGCTCCGTCTGGAAGCGCTGGGACGGTGATGCAGCTTATGTGTATTGGTGCTGCTGCGGGAACCGCCAAGGCGCCAAGAAAACTTTTTGAAACCGCAAAGGCGCAGAGGCGCAAAGAAAAAATAGATATGAACCGCAGAGGCGCAAAGGCGCAAAGAGAAATAATCAATAAGACATCCGAGCATTGTTATATAGATTTCTTTGCGCCTCTGCGCCTTTGCGGTTCGAATATTTCTTTACTTCCCGCCTTGGCGGTTCGCAGCATTTCGATATGCAACTGAAACCCGAACAGCTTGCGCAACATCTGAAGAAGAACCTCGCGCCGATTTATTTTATTTATGGCGACGAGTTGCTGTTGGTGCAGGAGGCGGCCGACGCCATCCGCGCTGCGGCGCGTGCGCAGGGTTACACGGAACGCGAGGTGTTCAGTGTTGACCGCGAATTCAGCTGGCAGCAGCTCACCGAGGCGTCCAATAATCTGTCGCTGTTTGCCGAGCGGCGGATACTGGAAGTGCGCATGCCGACCGGAAAACCGGGCGATGCCGGTGGCAAGGCGCTGCGTGAATATGCGTCACGTCCGGCCGAGGACACCTTGCTGTTGATCATCAGCGGCAAACTCGATGCGCAGCAACGCAAATCCAAATGGGTGACCGACCTGGAATCGGCCGGTGTCGGTATACAGATCTGGCCGGTGGATGCCCGCGGACTGCCGATGTGGATACGCCAGCGCATGCAGAGTCTGGGTTTGCAACCTACTGGCGATGCGGTTGCGTTACTGGCCGAGCGCGTCGAAGGCAATCTGCTCGCCTGCGCGCAGGAGATTGATAAGCTCAAACTGGTACAGGGCACCGGCCCGGTCGATGTAGATGTGGTGACGGCCGCCGTTGCGGAATCGGCGCGCTTCGATATTTATGGGCTGGTCGACAGTGCCCTGGCCGCGGAACCCGAACGCAGCCTGCGCATGCTGAATGGGCTGCGCGCTGAGGGTGTCGAACCGGTATTGGTGACCTGGGCGCTGGCGCGGGAGCTGCGCAGTCTCGCCGGCATGGCCTGGGAGATTGCGCAAGGCGAGTCGACCGGCACGGTGATGGGGCGACATCGCGTGTGGAAAAACCGCCAGCAGCTGGTGGGCAAGGCCCTGACACGCCACACATTGACCACCTGGCTGGATTTGCTGAGTGGCTGTGCCCGCCTGGACCGCATGGTCAAGGGCCAGGCGCCGGGCAACCCCTGGGATGAGCTGGTACAATTATGCCTACGCCTCGCCGGCCGACCGTTGTCGCTGACGGGTTGAGGATCTTGATTTGTAGAGTGTGGTGAACGCAGTGAACCGCACCTTGTGAAATCCGATGGGTTGGTGCGGTTCGTTACACTCACCACACCCTACGTTTTACATTTTGACAGTCTGGTATACCCGATGAGCGCTAAAGCCGACAGCCTTAATCTCGACATCGCCAATTACATGCAGGCACTGGGTCAGCGTGCGCGTGATGCCGCGCGCGTGCTCAGCCGTACCGAAACCGGCCCCAAGAATGCCGCGCTGCTGGCCATGGCTGACGCCATCGAGGCGGCACAGGACAATCTGATCAAAGAGAACCGCAAGGATCTCGACGCCGGTAAGGCACGCGGTCTGGACGCTGCCATGCTGGATCGGCTTGAGCTCAACCCGGCCCGCATCGCCGGCATGGCGGAAGGTCTGCGTCAGATCGCCGCGCTGCCCGATCCGGTCGGCAGCATCAGCGATATGAATTATCGTCCGAGCGGCATTCAGGTCGGACGCATGCGCGTGCCGCTGGGTGTCATCGGCATCATTTACGAATCGCGCCCGAACGTCACCGCCGACGCCGCCGGGCTGTGTCTGAAATCCGGTAACGCGGCGATCCTGCGCGGCGGCTCCGAGGCCATTCACTCCAATCAGGCGATTGCCGCCTGCATCCGTGCGGGACTCGTCAAGGCCGGTTTGCCGGAAACGGCCGTGCAGGTGATCGAGACAGCGGATCGTGCCGCTGTCGGCGAATTGCTGCGCATGAAACAATATGTCGATGTGATCGTGCCGCGCGGCGGCAAGGGCCTGATCGAACGCGTCAGCGAAGAATCGCGCGTGCCGGTGATCAAACACCTGCACGGCGTCTGTCATGTCTATATCGATAGCGCCGCGGATCTGGATAAATCAGTGCGCGTCGCGGTCAATGCCAAGACCCAGCGTTTCGGCACCTGCAACACCATGGAGACGCTGCTGGTGCATCAGGACATTGCCGCGCAGGTGTTGCCGCTGTTGGCGCCGGAGTATGCGAAACACAAGGTGGAACTGCGCGGTTGCGAACGTACCCGCGCGATACTGAAAGACGCGATATCGGCAACTGCAGAAGATTGGGATACGGAGTATCTCGCGCCGATACTCTCAATCCGCGTTGTCGATAATCTGGATGCGGCGATCGATCATATTGCGCTGCATGGCTCGCAACATACCGACACCATCATGACCGAAGACTTCACCCGCGCGCGCCGGTTTCTGCGCGAAGTGGATTCCAGTTCGGTCATGGTGAATGCCTCCACACGTTTCGCCGACGGTTTCGAATACGGCCTTGGCGCCGAGATCGGCATCAGCACCGACAAGCTGCATGCGCGCGGACCGGTCGGCTTGGAAGGTCTGACCACGCTGAAGTACATCGTGTTCGGTGATGGGCATATTCGTACTTAGAGTCAAGAGACAAGATGCAAGAGACAAGTCGAAACCGAATGCCAATGCCAGCAGTCCGTGCCCAGGGTTTTAACTTGTCTCTTGTCTCTCGCCTCTTGTCTCTGTATTAACAATGATCGGCATCTTCGGCGGTACCTTCGATCCCATCCATTACGGCCATCTGCGTTGCGCATTGGAAATCGCGGAACAGCTGGAGCTGCGCGAGGTGCGCATGCTGCCCTGTGGTCAGCCGCCGCATCGCGGGGCGCCTATCGCCAGCGCGGCGCAGCGACGCCATGCATTGAAGCTGGCCTTGGCCGGGCAGTCGTTGTTGCGCCTGGATACGCGTGAGCTGGAGCGCGCCGGGCCGTCCTATATGGTCGATACGCTGGCCTCGATACGCGCTGAAATCGGTCAGGGCAGCCTGTGTCTGATCCTCGGCCAGGATGCCTTTAATGGTCTGACGAGCTGGCACCGTTGGGAGCAACTGACAGAGCTGGCGCATCTGGTAGTGATCACCCGCCCCGGGGTGGAGCCCCCCGAAACGGGTCCCCTTGCGGCATTGGTCGAGACGTGCAGCGTCGAGAGTCTTGATGAACTGCGCGCGCGTCCGGCCGGGGCCATCCTGTTCCGAACCGTGACGGCACTGGGGTTTTCGGCCAGTGGTATCCGCGAGCAGCTAGCGTGTGGTCTCAGCCCGCGCTACCTGCTGCCCGACGCGGTACTCGACTATTTGGTACAAGAAGGCGTATACCGGAATCTCAATTGACATCCGCATCGTAGCGGAAGGATGTAAACCACGTGACTGATACCGTTACCACCGAACAAATGAAGCAATTGGCAGTGACCGCCCTGGAAGATCTCAAGGCGCAGGACATACAGGTCATGGATGTGCGCGGTATGACGTCGATCACCGACGTGATGATCGTCGCCAGCGGCACCTCGGATCGGCACGTCAAGGCGCTTGCCGACAGTGTCGTTGAAGCCGTGAAGAAAGAGGGTGTGGAGCCGATCGGTGTTGAGGGCGAAGGCTCGCGCGAATGGGTGCTGGTCGATCTCGGCGATGTGATTGTGCATGTGATGCACCCGCAAACCCGCGCCTTCTACAACCTGGAGAAGCTCTGGACGGTCGGCGAAGAACAGCGGCTCGCTTTCCGCAAGGCCGACAAGCCCTAGTTCCAGGAGACAGACGGCATGCAGATCCAGCTGATCGCTGTGGGTAATCGCATGCCTGAGTGGGTGAAAGCCGGTTATCAGGAATACGCCAAACGGCTGCCGCGCGAATGCAGCCTCCATCTGGTCGAGATCGCCCCCGGCAAACGGGGCCGCAACGCCGATATCCCGCGTATCGTCCGCGACGAAGGCGAACGCATGCTGGCCGCCATCCCGCGTGACTGCCAGGTGATTGCCCTGGAAGTCGGTGGCAAGCCCTGGTCAACCCCGCAACTGGCAACGCAACTCGAATCCTGGATGCACAGTGGCCGCGACACGGCCTTGCTGGTCGGTGGCCCCGAAGGACTGGACAGCGCCTGCCGGGAACGCGCCGACCAGCTCTGGTCGCTGTCCGCCCTGACCCTGCCGCATCCGCTGGTGCGGGTGATCCTTGCCGAACAACTCTACCGCGCCTGGAGCGTCATGACCGGGCATCCCTATCACCGGGAGTAATAGCGCTTGAGCCGTCAGTACGCTAGGAACGCCAAAAAAACAGATATGAACCGCAAAGGCGCAGAGGCGCAAAGGTAATAAATCGAAAAATCAAAAGCAGTTTTTTTATGTTTTCTTTGCGCCTCTGCGCCTTTGCGGTTCACAAAGCCTTTCTTAGCGGCACTGCTGCAACGCTTCTGGTAGGCTGCGCTACATGAGCGACTTCCACATCTACCTGGCCTCCAATTCGCCGCGTCGACGTGAACTCCTCGACCAGATCGGGGTCACCTTCCGGGTTCTGCAGGTGGAAGTGGACGAAGCGCAACAGCCGGATGAAGACGCGGCCGCATTGGTGCAACGACTGGCGTTGGACAAGGCGCGTGCCGGGCGGAAATCGCTGCCGGCGGATGATCGCCGACCGGTGCTGGGTGCGGATACCCTGGTACTCTGCGAAGGACGCATCCTGGGCAAACCGCATGCGCGTGACGCCGGAATGCAGATGCTGGCCGACTTGTCGGATCGTGTGCATGAAGTGCTGACCGCCGTGGCGCTGGTGGATGATCAGCGCGAACAGGTGGAGCTGAATCGCAGCCAGGTGCGCTTCAGGGCGATAGCGCAGAGTGAGGCCGCTGCCTACTGGGATTCCGGCGAGCCGGTCGACAAGGCCGGCGGCTATGCGATCCAGGGTCTAGGCGCGGTGTTTGTCGCCGAACTGGTCGGCAGCTATTCAGGCGTAATGGGCCTGCCGCTGTTCGAGACGGCACGCCTTTTGAAAGAATTTGGTATTGAGATATTGGAGACTAGAAGGGAATAGGCACTGAATAATAGGAGTCAGAGACGAATGGCACTTACTTAAGCCAATTCGGTCCGATGTAGGGCGGGTTAGGCGCGTCGTTTGCGCCGTAACCCGCCAAGCGTGCCGTCAGGCACACCTTAATGGCGTTGTGTTGCTTCGCATCGCCTGTCGGGTTACGCAAACTGCGCTAACCCGACCTACATTAGGCTTAAGTAAGTGCCGTCTCTGACCCCTATTATTCCCCTGGTCCCTCGCCCTGACTATGAGCGAAGAAATTCTAATCAACGTGACACCGCAGGAGACCCGCGTGGCGGTGGTCGAAAACGGTGTGCTTCAGGAAGTGCTGATCGAACGCTCGCGGGCCTTGGGTCTGGTCGGCAACCTCTACAAGGGTGTCGTCAGCCGCGTCCTGCCCGGCATGCAGGCGGCCTTTATCGACATCGGACTGGAGCGCGCCGCCTTTCTGCATGCCTCCGACATTGTTTCCCATGAACTCGAAGAGCTGCGTTCCGAAGGGCGCCGCAATGAAACCATCACGCAGCTGTTGCGTGAAGGCCAGGAAATCCTGGTACAGGTCATCAAGGATCCGCTCGGCACCAAGGGCGCGCGTTTGACGACCCATATCACTATCCCTTCGCGCTATCTGGTGTTCATGCCGGATGTCAGCAATGTCGGTGTCTCGCAGAAGATCGAAGACGAAATCGAACGCGCGCGTCTGAAGGAGATTGTGCTGGCGAACAGCAATGGCGAGGCGCATGGCTTTATCGCGCGCACCGCGGCCGAAGGCGCATCCGCCGAGGCGTTGATCGCGGACATGGAATTTCTGCGCAAGCTGTGGACATCCATCCGCGAGCGCGCACAAACCGCCGCGCCCGGCAGCATGGTGCATGAAGACCTGCTGCTGGCATTCCGGGTGCTGCGCGATCTGGTCGGTGACGAGGTCGAGAAAGTGCGCATCGATTCGCGCGAGACCTTCCAGAAGATCAGCCAGTTTGCCCAGGAGTTTATTCCGGAGGTTTGTGACTGCCTGGAATATTATCCGGGCGAGCGCCCGGTGTTCGATCTTTATGGCGTGGAAGATGAAATCCAGAAAGCGCTGGAGCGCAAGGTGCAGCTCAAGTCCGGCGGCTATCTGATTATCGATCAGACCGAGGCCATGACCACCATCGACGTCAACACCGGCGCCTATGTCGGCCACCGCACTCTGGAAGAAACCATTTTCAAGACCAATTTGGAAGCGGCGCAGGCCATTGCGCGGCAACTGCGACTGCGTAATCTCGGCGGTATCATCATTATCGACTTCATAGACATGACCGATGAAGATCACAAGCGTCAGGTGCTGCGCGCGCTGGAAAAGAGTCTGGAGCGCGATCACGCCAAGAGCCATATCAGCGAGGTATCCAGTCTGGGTCTGGTGCAGATGACGCGCAAGCGTACCCGCGAAAGTCTGGAGCATGTGTTGTGTTCCACCTGCCCGACCTGCAGCGGACGCGCCTCGCTCAAAACACCCGAAACGGTGTGTTACGAAATCTTCCGTGAAATTCTCCGTGAGGCGCGCCAGTTCGATGCCCAACAGTTACTGGTATTGGCGGCGCAGGAAGTCGTCGATCTGTTGCTGGATGAGGAATCGACCAGTCTTGCCGAACTGGAATCCTTTATTGGCAAACCTATCAAGCTTCAGGTTGAGTCGCTCTACACCCAGGAGCAATACGACGTGGTGTTGCTGTAATGTTGAAACAGCGTCGTCTTTCATCCCGCCGGTGCTCGCCGGCAATACCGCAACACTGAGTTCCGATGCTGCGGCGACTGCTCTCGATTCTCTGGTATTCAAGCGCGGCATTGGTCGTGGTCGTGGCGTTGGGTTTCAGCCTGGCGCGTCTGACCCTGCCGATGTTGGAATCGCGCGCCGGTCAGCTGGAAACCCTGATTAAAGATGCGGTCGGTCAGGAGGTGCAAATCGGGCATCTGGAAATCAGCTGGCGCGGCTTGGGCCCAGAAGTGCGCGTCTACGATTTCGCCGTCAATGACCAAACCACTTCGCAAGCCTTGCTGACGGCACGTGAGCTGCGTATCGATATTTCACTCCTGCGTTCGTTATGGGTCTGGCGCCCCGTGCCTTCGCGTTTGGTATTGCTGGGCAGCGAAGTGAATATCTATCGCGACGCTGCAGGGCGTTTGGCCGTGCAGGGCGTTCACCTGCGTTCGCGGAAAATGAATCCCTGGCTGGTCGTGTTCGGGCAGCCGCATGTTGAACTGCGTGATATCCGCTTGCACTGGCATGATGCGCTGGAACAGATCCCGGATCTGGTTCTTAGCGATGTGGATTTACGGATGCGTAATCGTGGTGATCGTCATCAGGTCGAAATGGATCTGCAATTGCCGGCTGAGTTCGGTTCGCGACTCCAGTTGATCATTGATCTGACCGGTGCGGCCGATAGGCCCGATGATTGGCAAGGCAAGCTGTATGTTGCAATCGAACAGGCGCCGCTGGCGCGTTGGTTGGCGCAACGTTTACCCGAGGGCTGGCAGCTGGACGGCGAACTGAACGGGGCGTTCTGGCTGAATCTGCAAGCGAGCAAGCTGCAGCATGCGCAGGGCAAACTGGATATCAATGCGCTGCGGGTCAGTAATGGTACTGCCGATGAAAGTCCGTTGTTTGCGGCGCAACGCGTGGCGACGCGCCTGGATTATCGCCAAGTCGCGTCTGCGCAGACTATTTCCGGATGGACGCTCAATCTTGATCAGTTGCAGGTGCGGCAGGACGACGGCGACTGGCCGGAGACCGGATTGACGCTGGCGATAGCGCCGCTGTCTGATATCGGTGCAGAGGGCGGTGCGCGGACCGGGCAGCGGATGCAGGTCGCGGTGGACTACCTGCGCATCGAGACGGTGTTGCCGCTCCTGGCGCGTTATCTGAAAGTGAACGACGCACAACATGCGTTAGTGCAGCAGCTTGGCATTGAGGGTGAGCTGCGCAAGCTGCAGCTGGCCTTTGTTCACAGCGACGGCCAGTTCAGCGATTTCATGTATCAGACGCGTTTCAATGAACTGCACAACACCGCTGCCGAAAAATTTCCCGGTGTGTCGGCACTGAGCGGCAAGCTGGCAGGTAACCCGCAGCGTGGGGTTCTGGAGCTCGACAGCCACGATGCACAGATTGTGTTTCCGAACCTGTTTCGTGAACCCTTGCAGCTGAGTACCCTGATTGGGCGTGTCGATTGGCAGCACCAGGCGGATCGACTGCGTATCGAAACCAGCAGTCTGCTAGCGGCAAACGACGATATCAGCACGCGCTCCCGGTTACGGTTGGATATCCCCAATGATGGTGGCAAACCGCTGCTGGATCTGCAGTCGACCTTCGTGGAGGGTCGGGTGCAATCAACCTACAAATATCTGCCCGTCGGTATTATGCCGGCGCATACAGTGGAATGGCTGGACCGTGCCCTGGTCAGTGGTCGAGTGAGTTCCGGTGGGGTGCTCTATCAGGGGCGTCTCGGTGATTTCCCTTTCGATAATGCCACCGGGCGTATGGAAGTGCGGGCATCGGTGACCGATGCGGTGCTGGATTACAAGGAAGGTTGGCATCGCATCGAAGGCTTGGAAGCGGAACTCGCCTTTATCAATCGAAGTATGCAGATCCGCGGCGTGGCCGGCAAAGTGCTCGGTAGTGATCTGCAGGAAGTCGATGTGCGTATCGATGATCTGGCCCACGCGCGGCTGACAATCAATGGCGGTGCGGCCGGTAGTCTGGCGGATATGTTGCGCTTTGTTCAGGAGAGTCCGATTGGGGTTGGTGCGGAAAAGGCGTTAAACGCGATACAGGCAACCGGCAATGCGCAACTCAAACTCGGCCTGATGATACCGCTGGCAGAGCATAAACCGGCCGAGGTCGATGGTCGCTTGCAGTTGACGGACAATGGTTTGGCACTGACAGAGTGGGATATCGCGCTGGAGAAGTTGACCGGCGAATTGCAGTTTACGCATAAGAGTGTGAGTGGACAGGACCTGCACGGGAATCTGCTCGGCGTGCCGGTGAAGATCAACGTTGATGATGTTCCGTCAGGCGGCGTTAATTTTGCACGGGTACGGACCACGGGGCGCCTGCCTTTGCTGGACAGGCTGCGCAAATCCGGCGGCTCGTTCGGGGAACGCTTTACCGGTAGCAGTGACTGGCTGACGACATTGTTTATCCCAATGCAGAGCAGTGATGCATCGGCCCGGGTTGAAGTGCAATCGGATCTGCAGGGTATTGGCATAGATCTGCCGCAGCCGTTCGGTAAACCGGCGGAAGAGACACGCAACCTGGTGCTGCGTGCCGAGTTGAAAGCGCAAGCATTGGGGCCATTGAAGCTCCAGTATGCTGAACACAGTGCGGCCTTCGAGCTTGAGACTCGTGATGCCGGACAGGTGTTGTCACGCGGCACCCTGAAACTTTCGGGCACCGATGCGCAGCTGCCCAAGACTGCAGGTATTCAGGTGTTGGGCAGCCTGCCGGTGTTTGTCTGGGATGAATGGCGCGCGCTGTTGAACGGTGGTGCGGCGGCGGGCAATCTTCACGGGCTGGATGTGAATCTGGAGGACGTCGCGGCCTTTGGCCGGCATTTTCAGCAACTGCAGATCAAGGCGCAGCGTGGCGCGGACGGCTGGGAGGCGCAACTGGAGGGGCCGGATGTGGAAGGTCGTCTGGAGATCCCCTCGGCTGCGACCGTGCCATTGCGCTTGCGTCTAGCTCATCTGACGCTGCCGCCGCAGGATAGCGAGGCGCCAACGTCGGCATTTAATCCAGGTGATCTTCCCGCCCTGGATCTGGAGGTGCAGCAATTACAGCTGCACGATATGGATCTGGGTCAGGTTACGCTTACCACGCATCCGATCAGTACCGGTATAGCCGTGGATGCGCTGCAGGTGAATGCTGACTGGATGACTGTAACCGCCAACGGTGAGTGGACGCAGCAGAATGGCCAGGATGCCTCGCGCTTCCGGATTGGCGTACAGGATGGTGACCTGAGCAAAATGTTGTCGGCTTTCGGTTATGCTGGCAGTGTCGAGGGAGGTGACACCCAGGGCGAGATCGATGCCAACTGGCCGGGCACGCCCACGGATTTCACGCTCGCCGAACTGGAAGGCAGCCTGGAAGCACGCATCGGCAAAGGTCGCTTGCTGAATGTCGAGGCCGGTGCCGGGCGTGTATTCGGATTGTTCAACCTGCAGGGCCTGCGCCGGCGCCTGTCGCTGGATTTCAGCGATGTGTTCGAGAAGGGTTTCAGCTTCGATCACATCAAGGGCAAATTCAGTCTGCTGGACGGTGACGCTTATACTAATGATCTGGAGATTGAAGGCCCGGCGGCACGCATCGAGATCTCGGGGCGCACCGGCTTGGCAAAGCAGGATTATGATCAGCTGGTGACGGTTTATCCGCATGTGCAGTCGACTCTCCCGATTGCCGGCGCATTGGCGGGTGGGCCGGTGGTGGGAGCAGCGCTGCTGCTGGCGGACAAGCTGTTTGCGCAGCAACTGGAGGATTTGACCAGCTTTGCGCACTATCAGTACACCGTAACCGGTAGTTGGGATGACCCCCAGTTCAAGCAACTGCCGCGGGAACCGGCACGGCCCTTGCCAAAAGATTCAGCCAAAGACCAGTAATGATCAGGCAGATCACGCGATAGGCAGAAACAGGAATGAGGATGATGCGACGGCGATTAATGAGTGACAGCGTAGTCAGGATTGGCGCGATGCCACTGACACTGTGCCCGCGTTCGGAGGTCGGCGCATGACCAAAGTGGCCTGTATCCAGATGGCCTCCGGGCCAAACCTGGCGGCGAATCTGTACGAGGCCGAGAAGCTCATCTATCAGGCTGCCAACCAGGGCGCCAAGCTGGTGGTGTTGCCGGAAAATTTCGCCATCATGGGCTTGAAGGAGACCGACAAGGTGGCGGTGCGCGAGGCCGATGGCAAGGGTCCGATGCAGGAATTCCTGGCCCAGCAGGCGCTGCGCCATAAGGTCTGGCTGGTCGCCGGCACGATACCGCTGGTCGCCGATGACCCCGGCAAGGTGCGCGCGGCCTGTCTGGTGTTCGACGATCAGGGTCAGCGCGTCGCGCGCTACGACAAGATCCACCTGTTCGATGTGCAAGTGGTGGGTAGCGATGAACGTTACACCGAATCCGAAACTATCGAGCCAGGCAACGAACTGGTGGTCATCGACACGCCTTTCGGCCGGTTGGGGTTGGCGATCTGCTATGACCTGCGCTTTCCGGAACTGTTCCGCGCCATGCTCGACCAGGGCATGGAAATGGTGGCCGTGCCCTCGGCCTTCACCGCCATCACCGGCCGTGCGCATTGGGAAGCCTTGGTGCGTACCCGGGCTATCGAAAATCTCTGTTATGTGTTTGCCGCGGCTCAGGGTGGCTACCACATAAACGGACGTGAGACGCATGGTGACGCCATGATCATTGATCCCTGGGGTACGGTGCTGGATCGTTTGCCGCGTGGCTCGGGTGTGGTTTGTGCTGAGGTGGATGTCGCGCGTGTGCGCAGTACCCGTCGTAACTTCCCCGCCGTGGATCATCGCCGACTGCAGTGCGGCACGGGCAGAGTGAGAGACAAACATTGAAGTAACTGCGTGCGCTCTGTCATGCCGACTGGAATAAATGTTGAATTGTTCCGAGATCACTGGGCGGCATACGCCGCCCAGTGCGTCGGCCCCACTTATTGACCGGCGGGTGGCTGTCCCTGACCTTGATCAGCCGGGGCGGACTCTGGCTGTTGCGGGGCGGCACTGTCGGTAGTGCCACCCTCCTGATTTTGACCACATGCAGCTAGAACGCCTGCCAGAGCCAGCATTGCAAACCAACTGACAATGTTCTTGATCATAAGAATTTATTCCTCTGTGAAGTAGACATTTACCGCGTCCGGCGCGGCGCGGTATATCCTGCACAGGTCTATGTGCCGGAGCAATAGCCTGATCAGGACGTTGATATTGAATCAGGTGTCAATGTACCGGACAGACGGCACGGAAATTACCTTTGGGGTTGAGTCCGACCACCCGCATCGCGTACCTTTGTCTCCCCCTTGCAGTGATGATGAAACTATCCATGACGGCCTCCAGCCTTGAACTAGCCCGCGAGCACCTGCTTGCCCCCGCCGGTATCGGCGACAGCGATATCTCCAGAGTACTCGACCGCCTGCTGGGGCATGCTGTCGACAGCGGCGATCTGTATTTCCAATCCACCCGCTTCGAGTCCTGGGTGCTGGAAGACGGCATCGTCAAAGAAGGCAGCCACAGCATCGAACAGGGTGCCGGCGTGCGCGCCATCAGCGGCGACAAGACCGGCTTCGCCTACTCCGACGAGATTGTCATGCCCGCGCTGATCGATGCCTCGAAGCAGGCGCGTGCGATCGCGCGCAGTGGTCGACAAGGCGGTATGCAAGCCTGGCGTCCGACCGGCGACCTCGGTCTGTATCGTCCGGTCGACCCGCTGGATTCCCTGAGCGCCGATGAGAAGGTCGATCTGCTCAAACGCGTCGATGCCGCGACCCGCGCCATCGATCCACGCATCCAGCAAGTGATCGTCAGTATCGCCGGTGTGCATGAAGTCATGCTGGTCGCCGCCAGTGACGGCACGCTGGCCGGCGACATCCGACCGCTGGTGCGTCTCAATGTATCGGTGATTGTCGAAGACAAGGGCCGTCGCGAACAGGGCAGCAGTGGCGGCGGCGGTCGCGGCGGCTATGAAATATTTTTTGAAAACGACAGTGCCTTCGAGCATGGCCGCGAGGCGGTGCGTCAGGCGCTGTTGAATCTCGAAGCGGTCGATGCGCCGGCCGGCAACATGACTGTGGTGCTTGGTCCGGGTTGGCCGGGCGTGCTGCTGCATGAGGCCATTGGTCATGGCCTCGAAGGTGATTTCAATCGCAAGGGCACGTCGGCGTTTGCCGGTCGCGTCGGTCAGAAAGTGGCCTCGGAACTCTGCACCGTGGTCGATGACGGTACGCTGCCAGGCCGGCGCGGTTCACTGAATATCGACGACGAGGGCACGCCGACCCAATGCACCACGCTGATCGAAAAGGGCGTGCTCAAGGGCTACATGCAGGACAAGATGAACGCCGGTCTGATGGGCGTGGCGCCGACCGGTAATGGTCGTCGTGAATCCTATGCGCATCTGCCGATGCCGCGCATGACCAACACCTATATGCTCGCCGGCGAATCAGATCCCGAAGAAATCATTCGTTCGGTGAAGAAGGGTCTGTATGCCGTGAATTTCGGTGGCGGTCAGGTGGATATCACCTCGGGTAAATTCGTGTTCTCCGCCAGCGAGGCCTATCTGATCGAGAACGGCAAGGTCACGCGCCCAGTGAAAGGCGCGACGCTGGTCGGCAACGGCCCGGATGTACTGACGCGCGTGTCGATGGTCGGTAATGACCTGAAACTTGACCAAGGTGTCGGCACCTGCGGCAAGGAAGGTCAAAGCGTACCTGTCGGCGTAGGTCAGCCGACCTTACGGGTGGATGGATTGACGGTGGGTGGCACGAGCGCTGGCTAGGTCTGTTTTTTTAACTGCGTTTTTTGAACCGCCATGACGCCAAGGTCGCCAAGGTCGCCAAGAACAGAATCTCGAACCGCCAAGGCGCCAAGAACGCCAAGAAAGATTAATGTAACTGCGGACACGCAAAGCTGTTGTGTGGGCCGGGTGAGTCGCCCTGTTGTATGTGACCGTTTGAATGCGAGTTCTTTCTGGTTTTTTACTTCGATTAATCTTGGCGTTCTTGGCGCCTTGGCGGTTCAAACATCTTGGCGAACTCTGCGT